>JAZRIK010000034.1:0-5765 GCA_045645245.1 Candidatus Scatosoma sp.
GCTTTAGGTAGAAGTTCTACCGATCGACATAGCCGCCGCGTTTTGGTCTTTTACCGCGCCAAGATAGCCAAAGTACAATGCTTGGATTGCTTGTTGTGCAGTTTCAGCGGGTTTGGAAATATCGCAGCCGTAAGCCGCTGCCATTTCTTTCAAGCCCTTGAGCGCCTTGATTTGTTCGGAAATTTCTTCTCTATCGCGCACTTTATCCGGCGTCATCGTACCGCAAATGCCGAGTTTGTCTTCTTCCTTTTTCTTGATCAAATAGTCAACACCGTAAAGTGCTACACGGCGATAGTCGCCTACGATACGGCCGCGACCATAACCGTCGGGCAAACCAGTCAAGATGTGTGCGGAACGAGCCGCTCTCATTTCGGGCGTATATGCGTCGAATACGCCTTCGTTGTGCGTTTTGCGATATTTGCTGAAAATATCTTTTACTTCTTGGTCAAGTTCATAACCGTAAATTTGCAATGCGCTTTCGGAAATACGAATACCGCCGAAAGGTTGCAGCGAACGTTTGAAAGGTTCGTCCGTTTGAATACCAACGATTTTTTCAAGGTCCTTATCCAAATACCCTGCGCCGTGCGAAGTAAGCGTGGAAACGATTTTCGTATCCGCGTTCAAAACGCCGCCTGCCGCGATTTCTTTTTTGGTCAAATCACAAACGATTTCCCAAAGCTTTTTCGTTGCTTCCGTTGCAGGAGCAAGGAACTTCGAGTCCCCTTCATACGGCGTATAGTTGCGTTGAATGAAATCACGCACGTCAACTTCGTCATTGCACCATTTACCGGGAACAAATCCTTCCCAACCTTTGTATTGCATCATATCAGTTCTCCTAATAATTTATTTTCTCTATATACAAATCCGTGAACGGATTTTATTTTCTTATTTTTGCGACTTTCTCTCTTCAATCTTCGCGTCCAGCCAAATTTCTAAAATTTCTTCCGGCTGAAACCCTGCGCAACGGGCGAAAATTTCGCCGTCGTCCATCAGTAGAATGGTCGGAACGCGCTTAACGTCTAATTCTTCCATAAGTTCGGTGGTCGAATAGTCCGCTTCGATATGCACGAGCTTGATATCGCTACGCGCCGAACAAAGCCCTTGCAAAATCGGCATCAGCGTTAAGCAATTTGCACAGTCTTCCCCGCTGATTTCTACACAGCAAAGCCCTTTTAATTTGTCCTTTAATTCTTGTTTCATTTTACGAGTATTTCCTTCGCCTTGCTCACGCTTTCCTTATCGGGGGCTTGTACGTCTTTGAGCGGATATTCTAAACCCAGCTTTTCATACTTCACCGTGCCCAACGTATGGTAAGGCAGCACTTCCACCTTTTCCACCGATTGCAAGGTATCGATGAACACGCGCGTGGCTTTGAGTGAATTTTCATCGTCCGTCAGCCCCGGCACGAGTACTTGGCGTATCCAAGTGGGGTGCTTTCTATCGCTTAAAAACCTTGCAAACGCAAGCGTGCGCTCGTTGGATTGCCCCGTCAGCACTTTGCAAGCGGTATCGTCGATGTGCTTGATATCCAGCATCACCAAATCGGTGACGGTAAGCAGCTTTTCGTGCTTTTCCACGCTCGTTTGCGACGCAGGATTGAACGTAATCCCCGACGTATCTACGCAGGTATGAATTCCCTTTGCTTTCAGCTTTGTAAACAATTCGATAACAAAATCGATTTGCAAAAGCGGTTCTCCGCCCGAAACGGTCGCGCCGCCGTTGTTGCCGTAATAATTTTTGTATTTGAGTACCCGTTCGACAACGCTATCCGCCGAATATTCCGTGCCGCCGCCTGCCAGCCAAGTGTCGGGGTTGTGACAATATTGACAGCGAAGCGGACAGCCCTGCATAAATACCACGAACCGAATGCCCGGTCCGTCCACGGTACCGAACGACTCGAATGAATGAATGCGTCCTAACATCGTTTACTCTCCTAATTCCCCAAAAAAAGGCGTACGCATACCTTTGCGCCGCCCCACGTTTCTTACGGTTATTATTATAGCAAACGCAGCGCATTTTGTCAAGGGGTTATAAAATTTTTTTTGTAAATTTTCACCTTCTTTGCATAGCAAAGCGAAGGGATTTTTTCCCTACACTACTATTATACACCTATTTTAACAAAATTTCAATAATTTGCGTGTAAAAAATTTACATTTTTCTTTTCTTTTTTTATTTTTTACGGCGGGTGCAAAATCAATAGATTTTACGCCTTAAAAATCCAGCGTTTGCGCGCGAGATAATTAAAAATCAGCACTACGCAGGTGACGACTACTTTCGCTATCCATTTTTTCCACTCCGTTCCAAAAAGCTGCGCGCAGCCAAATAGGTAAATGTTCGGCAATGCCCAAACGAGTACAAGCATACCCAGCACGCTCATAAATAGCCCGATTACGCTGATGAAGATAAACGTTCCGAACGCGTGCATGGACGATATTTTTATCTTTTCGCGCGTGCGCTTGAATACGAACACTACGGAAAAAATCCAGTTGAATATCAACCCCGCCAAAAAACCCGCCGCGGTGGAAATCGTCAAGCTTACGTTCGCCAAACCGCCCTGCGGAAAGCATAACGGTAGAAGCCGCGCGTCAAACAGCCAAAACACGAGATAATCGATAACGGTTGCGCAGCCGCCTACGATGAGAAAGCGGACAATTTCCGCAAACAATTCTTTTTTCGTTTGTTTTTCCGTATTTTGCATATCCTTTTATCCTTTGCTATGCTTGGCTGATTTTTACGCGAAAATACCGTTCATCGCATACCTGCCTACCGCATTTAACTATTTTTCTCAATTTTCCTGCCGATACCCTATCTCATTATAACACGTTTTTCCTATCTTGTCAATGCGCAAAATATCAAAAGGTCTTTCCCGAAAGAAAGACCTTTTTGTGTTGCTATTATTCAGCAGTTGCTTCTTCTTCCACTTCGCTTGCTACTTCTTGGGGAGCAGCCGAGTAGTTTCCGATATATTGCGGTGTCACGCTCTTATACGATTTTGTACCCGTACCGGCAGGAATCAACTTACCGATGATAACGTTTTCTTTCAAGCCGACAAGGTAATCGCGCTTGGTGCGGATTGCCGCTTCGGTGAGCACTCTCGACGTTTCTTGGAAGGACGCAGCCGACAAGAAGCTGTCCGTTGCAAGCGCCGCTTTGGTGATACCAAGCAGTACGCGCTTTGCAAGTGCGGGCTTGCCGCCTTTTTGCATCGCTTTCAAGTTTTCGTCTTGGAAGGTGACCATATCCACAAGCTCGCCCGGAAGAAGGTCGGTATCGCCTGCATTTTCGATACGAACTTTCTTAAGCATTTGACGTACGATGATTTCAACGTGTTTATCGTTGATTTCAACCCCTTGCGAACGATATACCGATTGTACTTGTTCCAAGATATAGTCTTGCACGCCTTTCACGCCTTGAATGCGCAAAATGTCTTGGGGATATACGCTGCCGGCATTCAAGAGCACGCCGGGAACAACCTTTTCGCCTTCTTTTACTTTGATTTCCGCGTTGAACGGCAACGAGTATTCTTTCTTGAGTTCGCCCGTTTGCTCGTCCATAATCTTGATGTGCTTGGAGCCGTCGGAGTCGTCCAAAGCCACGATACCTTCCACTTCGCAGATGGTTGCGCAGCCCTTGGGTTTACGAACTTCGAACAATTCTTCTACACGGGGCAAACCTTGCGTGATGTCGCCCGTTGCAGCGATACCGCCGGTGTGGAAGGTACGCATCGTAAGCTGTGTACCGGGTTCACCGATGGATTGCGCAGCAATCGTACCAACCGCTTCGCCCACTTGTACAGGCAACGTCGTAGCCATATTTTTACCATAGCACTTCGCGCATACGCCGTATCTCGACGAGCAACCAAAGATGCTGCGGATTGCCACTTCTTGAATACCTGCCGCGCAGATTTCGTCCGCTTCTTTTTCATCGATGAATTGATTCATACCGACAAGCACTTCGCCCGTTGCAGGGTTTACTACGTCTTCCGCAGCAAATCTACCCAAAATTCTCGATTTTAAGCCTTCGATTTCTTTGCCGACCGTATCAAAGATAGCGCGTACTTTCATACCTTGCGGCTTTCTGCCTACGCAGCAATCGTCTTCGCGAACGATGATTTCGTGCGATACGTCAACAAGACGGCGGGTCAAATAACCGGAGTCTGCCGTTTTGAGTGCGGTATCCGTCAAACCTTTACGGCCGCCGTGCGACGAAATGAAATATTCGAGAACGGAAAGACCGTTTCTGAAACACGATTTAACGGGAACTTCGATCTTTTTACCTTGCGGGTTAACCATTAGACCACGCATACCTGCGAGCTGCTTAATTTGGTCGATCGAACCACGCGCGCCCGAGTCAGCCATCATCCAAATCGGATTGAACTTATCTTCTTCGCCTTGCTTTTTCAAAAGCGACGCTACTTGGTCGGTAGCCGAGTCCCATTGCGCGATTACCGCGCTGTATCTTTCTTCTTCGTTGAGCAAACCACGCGCGTATTTCTTCGCGATTTTGCCCACTTCTTTTTCCGCGTTGTCGATGATTGCTTGCTTTTCAGCAGGAATCTTCATATCGAATACCGACGTCGTCAATGCTGCCAGCGTCGAATATTTATAACCGCGTTCCTTCATCGCGTCGAGTACGTACGACGCTTTGGGTGCTTTACCCGTTCTAAACGATGCTTCTACGATACGCGACAAATGCTTTTTGCCGATTGCGCGGGCATTGCCGATGAATTCGGTATCCAGTTCCAAACGCAAGTACGATTCGGGCGTGTTTCTCTTAACAAAGCCAAGGTCTTGGGGAAGTCCTTCGTTGTAAATCAAACGACCGATGGTGGTTTTGATTACACCCGACACTTCCAGCTTGCCCGTCTTTTCATTGCGGCGGACGGTTGCGCTCTTGATAACCGTTTCGCCGTCTTTGTTTTCAACGGGGCAAACGTAAGGCAAGGGCAAATCGTCGAACTTGCCTTCGGGCAATTCCACTACGCGTTTAAGGTACATTTCGTCTTGCTCGTGCGCGACTTTATTTTGATATGCAAGAATCGCTTCGTTTTCCGACGAATAGATGGGCGCTTGATATACTTCGCCGTTTTCGTCAGGGCGACCTTGTTCGTCGTATTTTTTGCCTTCTTCGCGACGCTTAATGGTTAAATAGTAAGCGCCGATAATCATATCTTGCGTAGGCGACATAACCGATTTACCGTCGGCAAGCTTCAAAATGTTGTTCGCCGAAAGCATCAAAAATCTTGCTTCCGCTTGCGCTTCTACCGACAAGGGAAGGTGCACGGCCATTTGGTCACCGTCGAAGTCGGCGTTGAAAGGTCCGCAAACAAGGGGCGAAATTTTAATCGCTCTGCCTTCGATGAGTACCGGTTCGAACGCTTGAATGGACAAACGGTGGAGCGTAGGCGCACGGTTCAAAAGTACGGGGTGGTCTTTGATAACGTCTTCTAAAACGTTCCAAACCATATCCTTTGCCTTTTCTACCGCGCGTTTTGCCGTTTTGATGTTATGGCATTGACCGCTTTCCACCAAACGCTTCATAATGAACGGCTTGAAAAGCTCGATTGCCATTTCTTTGGGCAAACCGCATTGATAAATTTTGAGTTCGGGCCCAACGACGATAACCGAACGGCCGGAATAGTCAACACGCTTACCAAGCAGGTTTTGACGGAAACGGCCTTGCTTACCGCGGAGCATTGCGGAAAGCGATTTCAAATCGCGGTTGGAAGGACCGGATAATGCCTTACCGCGACGACCGTTGTCAAT
>JAZRIK010000035.1:0-2634 GCA_045645245.1 Candidatus Scatosoma sp.
CTGCAAGAAGAATTCCCTATTTTAACCATTCGCAGAACGGCGGTTCGTTCGTGCGTTGTTGAGCTCCTTTGGATTTGGAACAAAAAGAGCACCAACGTCAAGGATTTGAACTCGCATATTTGGGATAGCTGGGCGGACGAAACGGGTTCGATCGGTAAGGCGTACGGCTATCAGCTGGGCGTGAAGCATAAATACAAGGAAGGGGAGTTCGACCAAGTGGATAGAGTGCTGTTCGACTTGAAAAATAACCCTGCCAGCCGTCGGATTATGACAAATATTTACAACTTTGCCGACTTGCACGAAATGCACTTGTATCCGTGCGCGTACTCGATGACGTTTAACGTGACGGGGGATACGCTCAACGGAATTTTGAACCAACGCTCCAACGATATGCTCACGGCAAATAACTGGAACGTGGTGCAGTATGCGGTGCTTTTAATTATGCTTGCGCAGGTATCGGGCTTAAAAGCGGGCGAGCTGGTACACGTGATTGCGGACGCGCATATTTACGATAGACATATTCCGCTCGTAAAAGAAATTTTGGACAAGCCCCAGC
The DNA here is from genome assembly GCA_045645245.1 of Candidatus Scatosoma sp. GTDB lineage: Bacteria > Bacillota > Clostridia > Christensenellales > Borkfalkiaceae > Scatosoma. Next base: position 557 of record JAZRIK010000035.1, read on the forward strand.
ACAAAGCCCCGAAGCTGATCGTTGATCCTACCGTGACGAATTTTTACGATTTTACGGTGGATAGTTTTGAGCTTGTTGATTACGAATACGAAAAATTAGACAAAAAAATACCGGTAGCAATATGATAAAAGCAATTGTACATGCGGACAAAGAATGGGGGATCGGAAAGAACAACGATATGATGTTTTCCCTGCCCAAGGATATGAAATTTTTTAGGGAAACGACGATGGGAAATACCGTCGTGATGGGGGGCAACACCCTGCGCTCTTTCCCGAACCAAAAACCGCTGAAAAATAGGGTGAATATCGTGCTTACAAGGGGGCAGGTATGCGATGAATGCGTTATCGTGCGTTCTTACGAGCAGTTATTTGAAGAGTTGAAAAAGCGTGAAAACGAGCAAATTTACATCATCGGCGGCGGTGAAATTTACAAAGCGCTTTTGCCCTATTGTCACGAAGCTTTGGTGACCAAAGTAGAAGCAATCGGCGGGGCAACTGTCTTTTTTCCGAACTTGGACAAAGACGAAAGCTTTGTGTGCGTGGATGAAGGGGAGCCGATCGACGATAACGGCTATACCATTCGTTTTACGCGGTACGTTCATAAAAATCCCAAGAAAATAGACTAAATACACAAAAAAATTTGCCCCAAAGGGGCAATTTTCCTTGCTAAACGATAAAAAAAGTATTACAATAGTACAGTTGAAAAATTTTTATACTTGATTTAGGAGAAAGACAGTGTTAAGAGAAGATTTGAGAAACGTTGCCATCATCGCGCACGTTGACCACGGTAAAACCACGCTCGTCAACGAAATGCTTGCGCAAGGCGGCGTATTTAGGGACAATCAACAGGTACAAGACCGCGTTATGGACTCGGGGGATCTCGAAAAAGAACGCGGAATTACCATTTTGGCAAAAAATACGTCCGCGCATTATAACGGCGTAAAAATTAATATCATCGACACGCCGGGGCACGCCGATTTCTCGGGTGAAGTGGAGCGCGTTTTGAAGATGGTAAACGGCGCGATTATTCTCGTTGACTCGGCGGAAGGACCCTTGCCGCAAACGCGTTTCGTTATGCAAAAGGCGCTTGCACTCGGCTTAAAAACCATCATCGTAATCAATAAAGTAGATCGTCCCGACGCGCGTATTGCCGAAGTAGTGGAAGAAATGCAGCTTTTGATGATGGATTTGGACGCGACGGACGAACAGTTGGAAAGCCCTATCGTGTATTGCTGCGGCCGTCAAGGCACTTCGTCGCTCGATCCCGACAAGCAAGAGCCCAACTTAAATCCGCTTTTCGATACCATTTTGGAAACCATTCCGCCTATGGATACGGATACGGAAGGCGCGGGACAGCTGCTTGTTTCCTGTATCGATTATAACGAGTTCGTCGGTCGTATCGGTATCGGTAAAATCGAACGCGGCGTAATCCGTTCTAACGAGCCCGTCACCATTTGCAACTACAACGAAAAAGGCAAGGTGCGTACGAATTGCAAAATTGCCAACCTTTACCAAATCGAAGGGCTGGAACGCGTACCCGTAGCCCAAGCGAAAGCGGGGGATATCGTCGTATTTTCGGGTATTGACGGCTTAAATATCGGGGATACCGTGTGCGTACCGAGCTGTGTAGAGCCGGTCGAATTTGTTAAAATCGAAGACCCGACGGTGGAAATGACCTTCTCGGTCAACGACAGTCCGTTTGCGGGCAAGGAAGGGAAGTTTGTCACTACGCGCCAGCTGCGCGATAGATTATATAAAGAGCTTTTGCGCGACGTTTCCTTGCGCGTTTCCGACACCGACTTTGCGGACAGCTTCCGCGTTTGCGGCCGTGGGGAAATGCACCTTTCCATTTTAATCGAAACGATGAGAAGAGAAGGTTACGAGTTCCAAGTATCTACGCCGAAGGTATTGTATAAAGAAATCGACGGTGTGCGCCACGAGCCTATCGAACTGTTCGTTGCGGACGTACCCGAAGATATGACGGGTCCCGTCTTCTCCGCTATGGGCAACCGCAAAGGCAATTTGATACAAATGACCGCGGTGGGGAATAGAATGCGTTTGGAATTTACCGTTCCTTCG
>JAZRIK010000036.1:0-3732 GCA_045645245.1 Candidatus Scatosoma sp.
GTTATCGGAAACGGCGGTAGAGAGCACGCAGTTTGTCAGGCGTTGGCTCGCTCGCCCAAAGTAAACAAAATTTATGCAATGAAGGGCAATGCAGGCATTGCGGAAATTGCTACGCTGGTGGACGTGGATTATTGCAACGTGCAGGCGGTCGGCGAATGGGTGGATAGTCACCCCGAAATCGATTTTACCGTCGTCACCCCCGACGATCCGTTGGCGCTCGGGCTGGTCGATGAGCTGGAAAAACGCGGTCACCGCGCATTCGGTCCGCGCAAAAACGCCGCGATTATCGAAGCGAGTAAAGCGTTTTCCAAAGAATTGATGAAAAAGTATAACATTCCCACGGCAAAATACGAAACGTTTTCGTCGTATGAGAAAGCGAAAGCGTACGTGGAAACGTGCGATATTCCCGTCGTTTTGAAAGCGGACGGTTTGGCGCTTGGGAAGGGCGTACTCATTTGTAAAACGCGCGAAGAAGCGCTGGACGGACTTGCGGAAATGATGCTGGATAATAAATTCGGCGCGGCAGGCAGTACCGTCGTTATTGAAGAATTTTTAGAAGGGCCCGAAGTTTCCGCTTTGGCATTCACCGACGGCAAGACGATTAAGCCGATGATAACCAGCTGCGATCATAAGCGCGCGTTGGATAACGATGAAGGTCTGAATACCGGCGGTATGGGTACGTTTGCACCCGCGCCGTTTTATGGTGAAAAGACGGCGAGCGAAGTAATGGAAAAAATTATGAAGCCCACCGTTGCAGCGATGAATAAAGAAGGTCGGCCGTTTAAGGGCGTTTTGTATTTTGGCTTGATGAAAACCAAAGACGGAATGAAGGTGATTGAGTATAACTCTCGCTTTGGCGATCCCGAAACGCAGGTTATTTTGCCGATGCTTAAAACCGACTTGATGGAAATTTTTGAAGCGGTGGTGGACGAGCGCTTGAACGAAGTGGAAATAGAGTGGGAAAGCGGCGCTTGCGTATGCGTTGTTTTGGCGAGCGGCGGATATCCCCAAAGCTATCAAAAGGGCAAGGAAATCACCATCGGAAATTTGGATGAAAATATCGTTTTGTGCCATGCAGGTACGAGACGAATGCAAAATAAGCTGCTCACGGACGGGGGCAGAGTGTTGGGCGTTTGCGCCAAGGGCGACGACATAGAAAGTGCGCGCACGAAAGCGTATGCAGCCGTAAAAAATATTCATTTTGAAAATATGCACTATCGCACGGATATCGGTATTAAATATCGTGACGAAAGAAAGGAATAAAGCAATATGATTTACAGAATTTTCGTAGAAAAGAAAGACAACGTACAAGCCAAAAAGGAACAAGCGGACGTAAAAACGCTGCTCAAAATCGACGCGGAAGATTTTCGTTTGATTTTGCGCTACGACGTGGAAGGTATGACCAAAGCCGAGCTGGACGCGGCGCTTCCCACCGTCTTTTCCGAGCCGCCAGTGGATAACGTGTATTTGGAAACGCTTACCATTCCCGACGGCTATAAGGCGTTTGCCGTAAGCTACTTAACAGGGCAATACGACCAACGCGCGGACAGTGCGGCGCAGTGCGTGCAATTACTCACTAAAAAATCGCGGCCCGAAGTAAAATGCGCGCGCATTTACCTTGTAAAAGGAGTGACGGACGACGAACTTGCTCGTATCAAAAAACACATCATCAACCCTGTGGAGAGTGAAGAAGTCGGGTTTGAAAAACCCGAAACGCTCGTGCGCGCTACGGTTGAAGGCGCGCCCGTGCAAACGCTCGTCGGCTTTACGCAAAAAACGGACGAAGAAATTGCGGCGTATCATAAGGCAATCGGCTTTGCGATGAGCGTAAACGATTTGATTTTTGTGCGCGATTATTTTTCGAGTGAAAAACGTGACCCGACGGAAACGGAACTCAAAGTAATCGATACGTACTGGTCGGATCATTGCCGCCATACGACGTTTGCGACCGAGCTGAAAAATATTAAAATTAACTCGGAAAACAAGACGATTGAAAAGGCATATCATTTATACGAAGATTTGTATAAGGAGCTCAACGGCAACCGTCCCGACAAGTATCCTTGTTTAATGGATTTGGCGACGATTGCGGCGAAAAAGCTGAAAAAGGACGGAAAATTAGACAATTTGGATATTTCCGAAGAAATCAACGCTTGTTCTATTCAAATTGAAGCGGAAATCGACGGAAAGAAAGAACAATATCTTGTGATGTTCAAAAACGAAACGCACAACCACCCGACGGAAATCGAGCCGTTTGGCGGCGCGGCGACCTGCTTGGGCGGCGCGATCCGCGACCCGTTGAGCGGTAGAACGTACGTATATCAAGCGATGCGCGTGACGGGTGCGTCCGACCCCAGAGAAAAGCTGGAAGATACGCTCAAAGGCAAGCTTCCGCAACGCGTAATTACCCAACGCGCGGCGGCTGGATTCTCGTCGTACGGAAACCAAATCGGTTTGGCGACGGGTATCGTTGACGAAGTATATCACGAGGGGTATAAAGCGAAACGCTTGGAAACGGGCTTTGTCGTAGGCGGCGCGAGAAAGGAAATGGTATATCGCGAAACGCCCAAGGCAGGCGACGTAATTATTTTGCTTGGCGGTGAAACGGGTCGTGACGGCTGCGGCGGCGCAACCGGCTCGTCCAAAGCCCACGATAGCAAATCGGTGGAAACGTGCGGCGCGGAAGTGCAAAAAGGCAACGCACTCACCGAAAGAAAATTGCAACGCTTATTCCTGAATAAGCAAGCGACGAGAAAAATTAAAAAATGCAACGACTTTGGCGCAGGCGGCGTATCGGTAGCCATCGGCGAGCTTGCGGACGGACTGGATATTTATTTGGATAAAGTGCCTAAAAAATACGCCGGCTTAAACGGCACGGAGCTTGCCATTTCCGAGTCGCAGGAGCGTATGGCGGTGGTCGTGGATAAAAAGGACGTGGACGGGTTTATCGCGCTCGCGGCGGAAGAAAATCTTGCCGCTACGCCCGTTGCGCTCGTCACGGACACGGGCAGAATGAGAATGCTGCTCAAAGGCGAAACGATTGTGGATATTTCCCGCGAATTCTTGAACACCAACGGTGTAAAACAAGTAGCGGAAGTGGAAATTCAAGATAAAAAAACCGCTTGGTTTGATAAAAAGACGGGGCTTTCGTTTGCGGAAACGACGAAAAAAGTAATCGGCGATTTGAACGTGTGCGCAAAGAAAGGACTTTCCGAAACGTTCGATTCGACCGTCGGTTCGAGAACGGTGTATATGCCTTGGGGCGGTAAAACGCAACGCACGCCCGCGATTGCGATGGCTGCGAAAATTTGCGGCGGCGAAACGGACGTTTGTACCGTTTCCGCGTACGGCTACTCGCCGTATTTGATGGAAAGCAGCCCGTTTATCGGCGCAATTTATTCCATCGTCGGCTCGGTGTCCAAAGTAGTGGCGACGGGCGCAAATTATCAAGATATTCGTTTGACTTTACAAGAATTTTTCCAAAGAATGACGGGCGAAGCGAGTGTTTGGGGTGTTCCAGCATCCGCGCTTCTTGGCGCGGTTTATGCGCAAATGGGCTTGGGCTTGGGTGCAATCGGCGGGAAAGACTCGATGAGCGGTACGTTTGAAAGTATTCACGTGCCTCCCACGCTCATCTCCTTTGCGTTGGCTCCAGCAAAAGCAAGCAAGCTGATTACAAACGTCTTAAAGGGCGGGGAAAAGTTGTATCATATTCCCGTACCCAAGGATGAAAAT
>JAZRIK010000037.1:0-16446 GCA_045645245.1 Candidatus Scatosoma sp.
GATGATGGACGGCAAACCCAACTTTTTTCAAAAATGCCTGCGTGTATTTTTAGTAAAATTAAATAAAACGGGTATCAAGTACCGCAAGGCAACGTTCAAAAACGGAAAAGAAAAATGGAATATTTATCACGGAAAGGCGCATATTGCATTAACGCGGGATTGCGTAAATTACGTCTTAAACGTGTATGAAAATAATCGGGCGTACAATAAGTATGTAAAGCATCGATTTCCCCCTGACGAAATGTATATCCATACAATTATACATAACTCTCATTTTAAGGACAAGGTATGTAAAGAGATTATTATCGACCGTTTCGGTAAGGAGACGCTATTCAATTTAACCTATCTCGAATATCCCGTTTATGCCACCGTGTTTAGAGATAAAGAAGATTATCAGTGGCTGAAAAATATGGGCTGTTTGTTTGTGAGAAAGGTCAACTCGACTTCTGGCGAGCTGCTTGACGAAATTGACAAGCATATTTTAAGTGATTAATGGATAAAAAGTGCGTACGACCTTTACGCCGTATGCACTTTTTTATTTGAATTTGACGGCAAAACTCTTATTTTTAGAGCAATACTTCTCTACCGTTGGTGGAGTTTTCCCCACTCAACCAACGGTATGTGGACTTTTGCGTAGGCAGCGTATATACTTATATCAAACGGAGGTAAAAAATGGATCTAGTAAAAATCGGAAATTTCATAGCCGAGCGCAGGAAAAAAGTCAATTTAACACAAATGCAGTTGGCGGAAAAATTAGGCGTGACGGACAGGGCGGTATCCAAGTGGGAAACAGGCAAATCGATGCCCGATTCTTCGCTGATGCTCGATTTGTGCGCTACCTTGAAAATCACCGTCAACGAATTATTAACAGGGGAGACAATTATTATGGAAAACAACAATCAAAAAAACGAACAGCTTTTGCTGGATATGGCAAAAGAAATCGAACAAAAAAACAAAACCGTTTGGGCGGCTATGTGGGTAATTATGATTGCAAGTATCATCGGCTTACTTGGCGGTGTTTGCGTGGCGGCATGGCTGATACCCGAAGGAATATGGCAGGGTGTCACAATTCTTGCGGTTTGCATTGTATTTTTGGTGCCTTGCTTTTACGCATTAAAGCTAGAAGTAAGCGTAGGCGCGTACAAGTGCAAAAATTGCGGCAACGAAATCGTACCTACCTATACGCAGGCGCTCAACGCAATGCATATGGGCACCACCCGTTATTTGAAATGCCCCAAATGCGGCAAGCGTACTTGGTGCAAAAAGGTATTAAAGAAAGAATAAAAAACCATACGAACTCCGTGAAAAAGACCCTTCCCAGCGAAGGGTCTTTTTATATGCGCGATTGTTTGATAATTTATCTTGCCGTCATTTATTTTGACAAATATCCCCGATTTGTCATTCTGAAGGAAGTGAAGAATCTAAAATTCGTCAATGCTATTTACTTTTCTTTACCTTTGTGTTATAATAAAGCGGAAGAATGCACGAGAAAGGAGTAAAAGATGAAATTATTTGCACAAGCGATTGTTAAATTTCTACTCGGCGCGTTGTTGGTAGGCGTATGTATTTTCCTGCCCGCGGGGACGCTTGCATTTTGGCAGGGCTGGCTGCTTATGGGAATTTTGTTTATTCCTATGTTTATCGCAGGGCTGGTTATGCTGGTTAAAAATCCTGTGCTTTTGAAAGAACGCCTGAACGCGAAAGAGAAAGAAAAACAGCAAGATTTGGTGGTCAAATTAAGCGGACTGATGTTTATTATCGGTTTCGTTTTAGCTGGGCTGGATTTTCGTTTTTCGTGGTTGCCTTTGCCCACGGGTGTACCGATTGCCGCAGCCGCCGTCTTTTTACTCGCGTATATTTTGTATGCGGAAGTACTGCGAGAAAACACCTATTTGAGCCGCACGATAAAAGTGCAGGAAAATCAAAAAGTAATCGATACGGGTTTATACGGCGTAGTGCGCCACCCGATGTACAGCGCGACGCTGCTTTTGTTTTTATCGATGCCGCTTGTTTTGGGCTCGCTGTTTGCATTTTTCGTATTTTTGGCGTACCCGATACTCATCGTAAAGCGCATTCAAAACGAAGAAAAAGTCCTTGACCGTGAGCTTGTCGGTTATGCAGAATATATGCAAAAAGTAAAATACCGCCTAATCCCGTTTATCTGGTAAAAAGGCGCAAACGAATGTAAAAACAGGCGAAAAACGCGTAATTTTATCAAAAAAACGCGATTTTTGCAATAAAAAAGACGATTACCCCTTGACAAAGCCGTTTGTTGGGTCTATAATAATGATAATACTGAAAAGTAAAGGAGAAACATTATGGCAAAATATCAATATGTCAAAAAGAAACTCAACGTACCCTTATTGATCGTGTTGTTGTGCTGCGCGTTCGTGCCCGGCATCATCTACTTGATTTGGGTAAATATCCCCAGAAAAGTGTTGTTAGACGCACCCAAATCCAACGGTTGGATTTTGAGATTAGTAGGTACTGCGATTATTCCATTGAACTGGCTTGTGTGGAAGCTTATGCTGGACGCGGACGATTTCCCTATTATTTTCTATTTAGGTCTTGCGCTCGGCGTGGCTGCGCTGATTCCTGCAATTTTTTCTAAAAAATCCAGCAGCGGTCTTGCCGTAGGGCTTACGCTTTTCTTTAGCGTTTGCGCGCTCGGCTTTGCAATTTATATGGTGTACTACGGCTGGCCTTCGCTCATCGGTAGTATCGTAGCTTTGGTGGGCTGCTCGAACGGCTTCAAATATGCGAGATATTTGGCAAGCCAAGAACAAGCTGCGCAAGCAGAACCGCAAGAAGCGCAAGCAACGGAAGAGCAAGCAGAATAATTTCCGTTTGACAATTAGCAAAATACATAAAAAGCCGAGTGGGTTTTTCCACTCGGCTTTTTGTCAATAAACGAAAGGGGAATAAAAAACCGCTACTTTTTTATTCTGCCCGCGTGCCGTTCGTGCGCCGTTAAAAAAGCCAGAATGGCGTCCTGCTTTTTTTCATTTTCCGCACTCGTTTGGGGGGTAGTATCCATATTTTCGGATAAAGAATGATCGGGCGCAGCGTCGGCGTTGGGCGCAACCGTATTTTCCTTATTTTCCGTGTTTTGCGGCGGTTGCGTTAGCATAGATTGTAAAAAACTGAGTAAACCGAAAGGCTCCATCATAAAAAATACTCCTTTTGCAAAAAAATCATAGAAAAAACGAGAAAAACGGGGCGTTTTTGTTTGCTTTGATTTGCATTTTGATATATAATAGAATATGCGTTAATATCGTCGGTCATTCCGACCAAAAGTACGAAAAACGCAATCGTACCTATAAGGTACGCGGCTTAGCTTTTTAAGCAATGGAGGCATATATGAAGAGTAAAATTCAAAAAATACTCGCGCTTGCTTTGGCGACGGTGAGCGTAAGCTCAATCGTGGCGATGTCGGGCTGTTCCAAAACGGCGTATAAGGGCGATCCTATCGATGATTACGTTTCCGGTCAACCCGTATATTCCAACGGCGGTTTTGCCGTTCAAGAAGGCGATTTTGTGTATTTTATCAACGGCGCGGAAGATTATACCGTAGCCAACGAATACGGCGAAGTGGTAAAGGGCGCATTGATGCGTATTTCTACCGCGGATTTGTCGGCGGGGAATTACGATAACGTAAAAACCATCGTACCGTCGTTATTCGCAGCGCAAAACTTTGGCGCAGGTATCTATATTTTCGACGGCTACGTTTACTATGCAACGCCTACGACGGATAAAAACGTACAAACGGGCGAAGTGGAAAGCGACTGGATCGACTTTAAGCGCGCAAAGCTTGACGGCAGTGAAGGCCCGATGAGCGATTTCTATTTCCGTTTATCCAACAACGCGTCTAACTATCGTTTTGTTGAAGAAAACGACGTAGTATATTGCTTGTACGAAGAAGACGGCGCACTCAAATCGTACGATACGCAGGACAAGGTGTCCCGTACGCTCGTGGAAGGCGCAAGCGCATTCTATTACGATACGAAAAACGCGGATAATCCCAACGTATATTATACGATGAGCGTGACGGTGGACATCGACAGCGACAACGCAAGAACGCTTAGCTATAACCAGCTTTACAGTGTAAACGCTTCTGCAAGAGTGGAAGAAACCAAGACGGAAAACGGCAAGGTTTCGTATAAAGTAAAAGACGGTAAAACGTACTCGTTCAGCGAAGAATACTTGAAAGCGGAAAACGAAGAAGCGAAAGACGCGAAACAAGACGAACCGTACGATTTTAGCGACTATTCGACCTTCCCTTACGTCAACCTTGGTACGCTTGTGCTGGACGGTATCGGTGCGAATGCAGTCAGCCATACGCAATACAACGAAACGATTGACGATAACAATCAACCGTCCGCACCCGACGGATACACCTACACCATCGTATCGTACAACGATAACGGCTTGTATTTCACCAGAAAAGAAGCGGGCGGCAACAACTCGTCCGACGTACAAACCCCGCTTTTATATTTAGCGGATACGGACAAGAATGCAAGCGGCTGGAAAGCCATTAGCGGCAATGCGTCCGCTGCGATCGATATGGTCAATGCAGATTCTTCGCTTTTGAGCAACGCGCTTTTGACCAAGGACGGCGACAAGCACGTTTACTACTATTTCAACGGCACCGTGCTTTATAAGGGCGGCGACGATTATCAAACGCCGATTGCGATGGCGTACAACGTAAGCGACGCAACGCTTTGGACGTTGGATAACGGCTATTTGTATTATTATCAAGCTTGGAGCGACGGCGCAGGCAACGGTAATAAGCTTTCGAGAATTAAAGTAAACGGCACGGCGATTGATTATACCATCGCATCCACCTTGGATAAAGCGAACGTAGAATATCAACCTGTGACGGTTGCGGGCGTTGAGTGGAATTCTTCTTGGTATGCACCCGAATTGTTTAACGGCGTAGTGCTTTATTCTAACGAACAAGCAATCGGCGCTGTTTCGTATAACTATATCAGTGTGGCAAAATTGCCCGATTTGCAAGCGGATTTGGTTGCAAGAAACGAAAAATACGACGAAGTGACCAAGTATATCGAAGAATACGACGATACAGACGTAGCAAACGCAATGACCTATTATTTCCAAACGGGCGAGCGTGCGCTCTTCGACGAAAAAGCTTCGCTCTACGAAGAATATCAAGTGGAAGAATTTGAAGCGTTTGTGACGGAAATGTCGGAAGGCAAATATGAATTCCAAAGCGCGTTCTTCGCAACGGTTGGTAAAGTAAACGAAGACGACCAAGAAGCAATGCAAGCGGCTTGGGAACAAAGCTTAATGCAAGAAACGGACGATGACGATAACGACGGCGGCTTGGAAACGTGGGCAATTATTCTGATTGCGGCAGGCAGCGTACTCGTGGTAGCAGGCGGCGCTGTGGCTGCGTGGTTGGTAATTCGCAAGAAGAAGCTTGCAAAAGAGAAAGCGGAAGCAACCGTAAACGCATACAAGCGCGCGATGATTGACACGACGGACGACAAGAGTATAGACGTTTATGCGGACGATACCGTAGAAGAAACGGCGGAAAATACTGAAAATAAAGACGAATAATCGTAAAAAGATATCACTTTGAAAGATAAGTGGTATCTTTTTTTGTAAAAAGTAAAAAAAGTTGAAAAAAGTGCGTAAAAACAGTTTACAAAATCACTAAATCTTAATATAATATAGCAAAATATATATGAAAGGCGAAAAACGCCGAACGAGGGAAAAGAATTTATATGGCAAGATACGTGTTATGCCCCAGATGCGAGTTGAACTTTATCGACGCGGACGAAGCGGAATATTGCGAAGTATGCATCAAAGAATTAAACGGTCAAAAAACCTTCACGGACGATTTTGAAGCGGAAGAAGCGGTAGAAGAAACGGAGCTTTGCCCGATTTGCGGGGAAAACTATATGCAATTTGGCGAAAAAATGTGCGAAAATTGCAAAAAGAAAACCGCCTACGAAGACGATACCACCGAAGAAGACGAAGATACCGAAGACGCGTCGTGGAGAAGTTATTTGGACGATGAAGAAGACGATTTAGATTTGGGCATTCCCGATTCTGAATTTGACGAAGAGGAAGAAATCGAAGAAGAGGAAGAAACGGCGGCGGAAGAAGACGATTTCGAATATGTATCCGCGGACGATTATTACGACTTTGACGACGATGACGACGACGATGACGATGATGACGACGACTTCGACGACGATGACGCGCCTACGCCCAAAAGCGGCGCAAAAAAGCGTAAAAGAAAGGACGACGATTTCTAATAGCGACAGATAAGCAAAAGGGTTTTGGCGAAAGCCAAAACCCTTTCTTTTTATAAGTCGTCCGCGTCTTGCACAGGGACTTCTTTTTTATTTTTCGGTCTGCCCGTATAACTACCGTTTACGTCCGTATTCGACGGCTTTGTAAACACACTTAAAGCTTGTTGAGTGGGGGCAGGTATGCGACGAACGTGTTTTTTAGTCGTTGTTGCCGCCATATTTATAGGTGTGGTTTTCGCTGTTAGAGCAGTTCTTTTCGCCGCAGTTTTTGCTGCCGCAGTTTTTTGCTTTTTGGTTTTTGGTTTGTCCGTTGTTTTGTTTGTTTTTCATTTTCTTTCTCCTTATTTTCAAAAAATTGAAAAGGCGTTTTCCTTTTTCTGTTTTCTTATTCTCTCACGCCTTCAAACGGCAAATGCAAATCCACGTACCCTTGTTCTGCTTTACAAAGCGGACACGTTTTCCAAGCTTTTGTGCCTACGTGCATATAACCGCATTCGCTGCACACCCAAAGCATCGGGTGTTCGCACTCGTATAACGTTCCGTTTTTCACGCTTTCGCACAAATACTGAAATACGATTTTGTGATGCTCTTCCACGTCCGCAATCATTTCAAAGAGTGCGGCAACGTCTTGAAATCCTTCTTTTTTCGCCACTTTCGCAAAGCTGGGATAGATTTCTTCCGATTCGCTCAATTCATCGTTTGCTGCAAAGCGCAATCCTTCGGCAAGCGTACCTGCGTGGAAAGGATAATCCGCCTCAAACGAGATGTTATCCCTGCTGCCTGCGTATTGCAAAATTTTATTAAAAAACTGCGTAGCGTGCACCGTTTCATTTTTGGCAATGGTGCGCACTGCGTCCGCAAGTGTTTTTAACTTTTCCTGCATAGCGAGCTTGGCAATCATTTGATAGCGCATACCCGCTTGGCATTCGCCTGCAAATGCGCGGGCAAGATTTTTATAAGTTTCCGTGTTTTCAAATTGCATATACTTCCTCCTAAAACGTCCAAAGTTGACGCCTTTCCTTTGTTTAGTATGCCCGCTTTTTCCGCTTCCATACCCTTCGGCTTTTGGAAAAGAGCGGTAAAACGCTTGCCAAAATACCACAAAAAGAGTACAATATATATAGATATAAAAATAGAAAAGGGAGCGAGAAAAATGTTTAATATCGTGCTCGTAGAGCCGGAAATTCCACAAAACGCAGGCAATATCGCGCGCACTTGCGCGGCGACGGGTACGCGTTTGCATATGATAAGACCGCTTGGCTTTGAAGTAAGCGATAAATACTTAAAGCGCGCGGGGTTGGATTATTGGAATTTAGTGGAAATATTCTACTATGACAGTTTTTCAGAATTTTTAGAAAAGAACCCAAACGGCACAAAATATTTTTTCACAACCAAGGCGCAGCATCGTCACAGCGACGTGAGCTTTCAAGACGGCGATTTTTTGGTGTTTGGTAAAGAAACGCGCGGGCTGCCCGAAGAGCTTTTGCTGGAAAATAAAGAAACTTGTTTGCGTATTCCGATGTTCGAAAAGGCGCGCTCGCTCAATTTAAGCAACTCGGTGGCGATTGCGCTGTACGAAGCGCTTCGTCAAACGAATTATCAAGGACTTTTGGAAACGGGCGAATTGCATCACCATAGCTGGAATGAAAAGGTGTAAATTTTATTACAAACCGCGTATAATTTCATAAAATACAGGCAATAACTTTCGTGTGAAACAACACGGAGGTTATTTTTTTATGAACAAACGTTGCATAATTTTTTTCTTGTCTATCATAATAAGTGTAATGACGTGCGGAATTTTTGTCGGCTGTCAAGGCGCAAATTCTTTTCCTACCAAAACTCAAACGGAATATTTGCGCATTCATATCCGCGCCGATTCCAACGAAAAGGACGCGCAAACGGTAAAGTATGCCGTCCGCGATGAAGTGGTGGCATATTTAACGCCGCTGGTGGCAAATTATCCAACGCAAGCAGCCGCTTTACAGGGGCTTTCGTCTAGATTAAACGAAGTGGAACGGGTGGCAAACGGTACGCTGGCGCAACACGGATTTGAATATAAAGCGCGCGCATATATTCGGCGGGAGCAATTCCCCACGCGCGTTTACGAAGGGCTTACGCTGCCTGCCGGCGAGTACGACGCGCTGATTATCGAGCTTGGCAAAGGACAGGGGGATAACTGGTGGTGCGTAGTATATCCGCCCCTTTGCTTTGTTGCGCCCAGCGGGGGAAACGTAATTTATAAGAGTAAAATTTTAGAAATCATCAACCGTTGGAAAAACAGCTAAAAAACGAAAACGAAGTGGGCAGGTATGCGACGAAACGCGTTTTGATGGGTACATACAGGAGGGAAAAGTATGAAAAAATCAATCAAAAAAGCGATTTTGAGTGCTGCGATTGCAGGCGCGTTTACGTTGCCCGTTGCTGTGACGGCGGCAGTGCGCTCGGTGCATAACGCCGACACGATTTATATGCAAAACGAGCAAACGGCGGTATCAACTGCGGTTTTGCGGCAAGGCGCGAAGGGCGGCGAAGTAAAAGAAGTGCAACGCCGCTTAAAACAATGGGGATATTATAACGGAAGCGTGGACGGCGTATTTGGCGCGGGTACGCGAGCGGCTGTCATTGCATTCCAAAAAAAGAACGGACTGAAAGCGGACGGCGTAGTAGGCAAAGCCACTTATCAGGCGCTGGGTATGAACGATTCGTATCAAGCGTTGAATAGCGGAACGCCGCAAACGGGCGGAATGAACGGGTTTTCCAGCTCGGAAGTGTATTTGCTTGCGCGGACGATTTACGCGGAAGGCAGGGGCGAGCCGTACGTGGGACAAGTAGCGATCGGCGCGGTGGTATTGAACCGTGTTAGAAACCCGCAATTCCCCAACACCATTTCGGGCGTAGTGTATCAAAAACACGCATTCACGGCGGTATCGGACGGGCAAATTAACTTAACGCCCAACGAAACGGCGATGAAAGCGGCGCGCGACGCCATCAACGGCTGGGACCCTTCGGGCGGTGCGATTTATTATTATAATCCTGCCGTCGCGACGAGCTCGTGGATTTTTGGTCGCCCGACGATTACGGTCATCGGTAAACACGTTTTTGCGATATAATGCAAAGAGTGGCATTTAGATAGGAGGGAATATGAAAGAAAAGAAAACGAAAATCGCCGCCAACACGTCTTCGGGCGCGGAAAAGGTAGAAGTGGTGGAAAAAGAAATTAAAAAGAAAGCGGACAACGCTGCGAAAAAAACTGCCGAGCACGCGAAGGCAGTGGCGAAAAAAGCCAAGGACGAAAGTGAAAAAGCGGCTGAAAGAGTGGAAAAAGCCTTAAAGAAACAAGAAGAAAAGGCGCGCAAAAAAGCGGAAAGAGAACAACAAAAACGCGAACGCGAGCAACGCTTGGAAGAGCTTCGTCGCGAGCGTGCGCACGCAAGAGCAAACCAACTGCAAGCGCGCTCAAAAGAAAAGGCGCGTAAAAAAGCCGAGCGCGAAGAAAGAAGAAAACGCGCGTCGGAGCGCCGCAAGGAACACGGTCATAAACGCGACAACAACAGCGGTTGGATTGCCGCAGTGGTATCGCTTGGCGTAGTCACGCTCGGTTTAACGACGGCAGTCACGCTGGGCGCGATGGAAATGAATAAATTCAACGACGTTGCAAACGCGGCATATCGCAGCGCTACGTACGAGCTGGTGGGAATTATGGGTCACGTGGACGACGACTTGGACAGAGTTCGTATTGCGGCAACGCCCGAGCAACAGAGTCGCATTTTAACCGACTTGTTGGTGCAAACGCGTTTGGCGGAGTTAGATCTTGAAAAGCTGCCGATGTCTCCTGATAAAGCCGGCAACGTCACGAAATTTATCAACGACGTTGGGGACGCTTGCGAGCGTATGCTTTCCAAGCTGCGTAATGGTGAAAAATTAAGCGAACGCGACGTGGCGCTTTTACAACGTTTTTACGAAATCAACCATTCGATGCGCGATAAGGTGGAGAATTTTGCCGACAATTTAAGCGATAACGATATTACTTCGTTTATGAAAAAGGGCGAAGGTATGATCGCCGATACGATGCAAGAGCTGGAAAAACTCACGATGCCCGAAAACGGCGGAATGATGGATAAAATGCGCAAAGCCGGCGAAGACGTCAAAGAAAAAATGGAAGACGCAGGCGAAAAAATGAAAGAAAAAATGAACGAAGCCGGCGATAAAATCCAAGACAAGATGGACGAGTGGAAAGATAAAATGGACGGGGCAGGTATGCAGCGAAATGAAAAAATGCCGCCTTTTGAACACCGTAGAGAAGCAAAAATAGACACCGCTGAAGCGGAAAAACTTTGCCATCAATATTTTGCCGATTATTCCATTCAACAATTCGATTGTATCGGTGAAACGGTATGTAAAGATTTTACGGCGTATAACGTACAGGGCCACGACGACAAGGGTACGCTGTTGTTTGCGGAAATCGACAATCAAACGGGCGCGCTCGTTCGCTTCGACTATTTCGAAGATTGCAACCAAGAAACGTTCGATACCGAAAATGCGGAAACGATTGCAAAGCAATTTTTGCAAAAGCTTGGCTACGAAAATATGTCGGCAATGCGGTTTAGAGAAAACGGTACGGATAACGATTTCACCTTCGTTTATACCGCCGACGACGTGGCGTTCTATCCCGATACCGTTCGCGTAAAGGTTTGCCGTACGCGCGGCGTTGTGACGGCGTTTGACGCAAGCAAATATATCAAAAACCACAAACAGCGCACCGCTCCTACCGCGAAAATCAGTCAAAAAACAGCGCAAGAAAAACTCCACGATGGGTTGGAAGTGCTTTCTTCCCGCTTAACGGTAGTGGAAACCTTGCGCGGCGAACGCACCGCATACGAGTTTATGTGCGGCTTCGGCGAAGAAAAATATTTGATTTATACGGACGCGAATACAGGCGCGGAAATCTCTATTGTAAACTTGAAAAACGTCAACTAATCGCTCGTTTTTTGCTCAAAGACGGGGTTGCTCATCAAAGGCAACGCCGTCTTTTTTGATATTCTTTGGATTTTTTGTCAAAAACTCTTGACGAGCCGACAATCTCGTGTTATAATATAATCGATATTCAATCTCATTAAGTAAAGGGGGATATAGAATGCAAGAACGGCAAACGAAGCAAAAGCAGGTCATATACGACGCATTGACGACGCTCAATCATCCGACGGCGACGGAAGTGTATGCGTGGGTGCGCGAACGGCATCCGACGGTATCGCGCGCGACGGTTTTTCGCGTACTCGGCGGGTTTGCTGCGAGCGGACGAGCGCTGGAATTGCGTTTGGCAGGGAATGAAGTACGCTACGATTATCAAACGTTTTCGCATTGTCACGCGCGGTGTGTGGAATGCGGAAAGGTGGCGGACGTGGACGTAGCGGAGCTGAGCGCAGAGAATTTACAGGCGAAAGCGCACGATGGGTTTGCGTTGGACGGATATAAGATAGAGTTTTTCGGCAAATGCGAAGAATGCCACAAAGCGAAGTTGAGCGTATAGCGCAAGTTTTTCAAGTATTAGCCAAAACAAAGCAAAAAACTGTTGACAAAGGAAGAGAAAAAAGATATAATAAAAACGCTGAAAACAATCAGCGTTTATGCAGGTGTCGCCTAGCGGTATGGCGGCAGCTTCCCAAGCTGTTCCCGGCGAGTTCGACCCCCGTCACCTGCTCCAAAAACAAAGAGCACCCCTCGTGGGTGCTTTTGTTTTTGGAAATAAAACGAATACTGACGAGAGTCGAGGGTGGAGCCGCGAGTGGGAACGAGCGCTTTGCCTTACGAACTTAGTCTTCCGTTTGCTTGTCAGGCAAAGGCGGCAATTGATAATTGCCGAGCGGGGCGCGCCGCCAAAGGCGCGACTCTCGTCACCTGCTTTTTATGTACTACTTTTGTTCCAACCAAGCACACTTCCACGACCTTGAATTTATAGGGGTATGGAAGTGTGTTTTGCTTTTTATCCCCTTTTCCCCTGCTGTATTAGTGGTAGCCGTAAATACCATAAGAAGTCTTATCGTGTTTCGGGCTATAATCGGATAAATATCACCATTAAGCGAAAAATCAACCTTGAAAAGCAAGGGTTTTGTGGCTTTAATAACTAAAAATATAACAGCGTGGTAGTTAAAATCTCCACGCTGTTATAATTAAATTATGATACCTACTGCCAACAATTCTTCTTTCATTGCTTGAAGATTTTGATTGGAATAATTATCCAAAGGACTAATCGTAGAACTATCTTTAATTCCGTAGTCTAAACAAATGCGCTTGATATTTTGAAGTTTCATCTTAATAGACGAGAATTTCATATTAGGATAAATAGTTAAAATTTTCGTTGCAAGTGAATCGAATGGACAATAAGTATGATTAGTGATATAGGTTTCTATAAAAATACGACAACAAGTTTTATCTTCGTCAAAAGTCCAACGATGTTTTTGCGAGGAAGTAGATGGTCTTACTTTGGGTACGCTAATAGCAGGCTGTGCAATAGGATTTTGAATAGGGATAAGAGTTCCATTGTTCATACTGCTTGGATATGGAAATTCTTTAATAGTTACACCAAATACTACTTTTATAATATCCCCTTTTATAGAAACAATTTCACCTTCACCAAAGCGAGAGTGTTTTACCTTTTCACGCTGTTTTTTCTCTACCACAGGCGTACTTACAGGGGCGGAAGGGGGTATAACTTCTTCTTGTAAGATTGTAATTATAGGACAGTCTAACAATTTTTCAATAGCTTTAATACACTTTTCCAAGTTTTCTATAAGTTCTTTTGCGGTGCCGATAGTTAGTTCTTTTTGCCCGTGTATAATATCATTGCAATCTTGGCGAATCAAGTGCATATAAGTAATAGTCCATCTTTCAAAATGGCTTGAAAAACGAGAATCTTTTATTGATTCATTAAGATTAAAGTCTTCGCGTCCGTTTGAATTTATCCATACGGGAATTTTTCCTAATTTTTCCTGCCAAAACAATTTTACGGCAAATTCTAACGAAGAACGAATATTTACGGCAAAGGCTTGGGCGTTTTCAATTTTCATTGCTTGTACAGCCTTATAATTCTTTTTAATCGAAGTAATCAAATCTAATTTATCCATAATACTCTCCTTATCTTATAAACATTTTCTTATGCGCTAAAAGTACGTTGTATGCTACATTTGCGATATGAACTTCGTCGCCGTAGCAATCAAAAATATGTCCGTGCGCGTTGGATTTGTCTGTACACATACTCGATAAATTACACTCGAATTGAGCCAAACTCTTATCGGGATTTGCTTGTAGGAAAAATTCTCGCATTTTGCGACGGCTTGCGATACCGTTTTGCTCGGTATAGAAATAGGCACGTATAATTTGGGCGTTGATTTGGTTTAATCTGCGCGCCCAAAGCGGAACTTTCTTCTCGGCTTTGCAGGTAGGCTCATTATAAGCCGAATAGCTTGTGGGGGCAGGGGTAATGAAATCGCTTTCCTTGGGTGGCTCACAAGATTCGGTGTTCATTCGTTGCAACGTTTCCGTTGCATAACGTTTTGCTAATTCTTCAAAAACTTCGTTTTCGTCTTTATCCATAAGAGCCGTAGCCAACGAAAACATATCCGCAACCTTTTTTGAGACGGTAAAAGTTAAAGACTTTTTATCCATTTATAAAAACTCCTTTTGCTATTGTGCCTATACTTTACCATAATAAAAAAGTATTGTCAAGTGTTTTTACTCAAAAAATAAAAATATTTCATAAAAACCTATAATTTTACTCAAACACAAAATTAAAAAGTGCGATGTGTGAAATTATAATAAGCAAAGCAAGGGAACTTTTACGCGGAAGCGAGTACGAAATTAAGGGCTTATGAGTGGTTGCGGCAAGAATAGAAAACAACACAAAAACGCCTAATTTTAGGCGTTTTTTTATACTCTCTCAACCCCCAAAAACTGAAAACTCAAAAAAGAATTGACATTTTTTGTCGATTATGCTATGATAAAACAAAAACACAAGGAACGCGGCGTTATGGGCAAGAAAAAAACGGCAAATAAGAAAATCGGCAAGATTAATCCCGTATTGTATTCGATTTTATATCCGATTATCAAGCGTCAATACATAAAAAAATACAATATCACGTTTGATAATGAAATTGTGAAGGAAATCAAAGGGCCTGCGATCGTGGTGGGTTCGCATACTTGCGATAAGGACCATATTCTTTCCGCGCTTACGCTACATCCGATTCGTCCCACCTACATAGCCAGCGAGCATTTGATTCGCAAACCGTCCACGGCACGGCTGGTGAAGTGGATGCACGTTATTACGAAAAAAATGTTCACGCCCGACGTTTCCACTATTAAAAATATTTTGCGTGCAAAAAAGGAAAACGCGGTTATTGTCATTTTCCCCGAAGGTCGGCTTTCTTGTTTTGGCCGTACGCTTCCTGTTGCAGACGGGACGGCGGAATTAATCAAAAAGCTTGGCGTGGATCTTTACGCGTGGAAAGCGGAAGGCGCGTATTGCACGTTCCCGAAATGGCGTAATAAAGGGGAAGACAGAATCGGTAAAATTCACGCTTCCGTAAAGCGTTTACTGACCGCCGACGAAGTGGCGGAAACAGGCGTGGCCGACATCAAAGCAATCGTCGAAACCGCAATACGCCACGATGACGAGCTGGCGACGCAAGGGATCGAATTCAAGTGCGATACGATGGCGGAAGGCGTAGATAAAATTCTTTTCAAATGCCCCAAGTGTAAACAGGAATGGAAAATTTCTTCCGAAGGCAATCATATTCGTTGTGAATGCGGTTTGGACGCGACACTCGACAACTTTTATCGCTTGCACGGCGCGCCGTTTGACAGCGTGAACGAATGGTTTGCGTGGCAGCAAAATTCGATAGACACGGAAACGGAATATTTACAAACTACGGCGCGGTTGGGCGCTTGCGGCGCGGACGGCTTTATGGACGCGCAGGCGGGTGAAGGCGAAATTTATATAGATAAAGACGTTTTCAAATTATCCGGCACGCTGCACGGCGAAGCGATAGAGTTTTCCATATCGACAAGCAAAATCGGCGCATTCCCGATTACTCCCGGGGAACATTTCGACATATACCATAACGGAAAATTGATATACTTGTACCCGACGCCCGACGGACGAACGAGTGTAAAATGGGTATGCTTCTTGGATCGTTTTATGGAGCAAAGACGAAACCAGGCAAAAGAATAAGTTATTCACTTAAAATAAAAAAGCACCCCTGCAAGGGTGCTTTTCCGTTTTAATAACGCGGTCTTTCAACGCATAGAACGTCATTCGCATCTAAATCCAAAACAGTACAAATCCGCGAAAGGGTGTCTAACGCAGGCATACTACGTCCTGTAATATAATGCGAAATCATAGATTGATTAACGCCGATTTGTTTGGCTAATTCTTCTTGCGTAATTGTTCTTTGTTTCAACGCTTCTGCAAGCGCTTTTTGAATTTGTTCTAAAGTGACCATTTTTATTACCCCTACTAATATTTTATTAGTATTTATAATAAAAATTCTTGACTTATTGGCATTACTAATGATAAAATATTAAATGTTATGGATACACAAGAGAAAAAAATGGAAAAATTTAAAGAATTATGCTTTCATTATCTTATACGACAAGGGATTGTTGCCTTAAGGTCTTATGGTCGTTTTCTCAATCTTCCCCGCCCGACTTGTTATGCAAAAACGGAGTTAGTGCAAAAAATCATAAGCGTTTTAAGCGGGGAACAAAAGGTGCAAAGAACAAATCGTGGGGCACCGATAAAAAATAATTATTCTTGCGCAGAAATCGTATCTAAAATCGAGAATTTACGAGAGCAAACATTGGATGGACAATCGCCAAGCACAAAACAAGAAAAAAAGGTCCTACATTTTACTATTGCGATAGAAAAATTGGATTTTCAACAAAAGCAATTATTAAAACAATTTATAGATAGTTTATAAGATAAAATAACGGTGGGGGAAACCCACCGTTTTGCTTATTCATCGCATACCTGCCCCTGTCAAATGGGGGAAACTGCTTACGCTTTTTCTGCTTTTTTGCTTTCGCGCGCTTTTTGCTGGCGCTGCTTTAACAACAGCGTGTGCGAAAGCTGCATTTCTTGCATAATACATTTAACGAGCGAATCGAGATCGCT
>JAZRIK010000038.1:0-6054 GCA_045645245.1 Candidatus Scatosoma sp.
CGCGCTACCAGCTGCGCTACGCCTCGATTTTTTAAGTTTTTATATTTTTCGTAAGTGGTCAAACATGTGGTCAAACCGCTTATTTCGAACTTTTTTTATAAAATGATACCGCCCGAATTGTTAGGTTTTTCAAGGGGTTCAGCGATTTTGAAAAATCACTGCTTTAAGACCGGTGGCGGTGTCCCGAACGCGACGCGCTACCAGCTGCGCTACGCCTCGATTTTTCAGTTTTTTATCTGTTTTCGTAAGTGGTCAAACATGTGGTCAAGCCACTTATTTCGAACGTTTTTTGAAAAAGTGTACCGCCCGAATTGTCAGTGTTGTCAAGGGGTTCAGAGGTTCGAACAAATCTACCAAGAAAAGCCCTTGTGGGTGTCCCGAACGCAACGCGCTACCAGCTGCGCTACGCCTCGATTTGGCTTTTTTCGTAAGTGGTCAAACATGTAGTCAAACCACTCATTTCGGGATTTTTTCATTAAGTTGTACTGACAAAATTGTCAGGTTTTTCAAGGCGTTCAGCGATTTGCAAAACTTGCAAATTTCTATTCGGTGGTTCGCGTCCCGAACGCAACGCGCTACCAGCTGCGCTACGCCTCGAATAATTACAAACGATATTATACCAAATGCAAACACGATTGTCAATTCTTTTTTAATAGCATTTTTACCTTTTTCAAAAAAATAGAAACACTTCAACTTTTTAGGTGTTTTTCCATCTTATTCCGCTTATCATCGCGCAAAAACAGCCACAAATTCGCTCAATATCCATTCAAAAGGGTAGGCATATTTGCTGCTTTTGAGCTTTCCGTATTTTTAAACCAAGAGAAAATATTTTTTAAAATAAAAATAGACAATTTTACAAAACCGCGAGTGGATAGCTTGACAAAGGCAACCGTTAATGATATATTTTCACATGCGGAGTAATATAGTCGGCGCATTACAGCCAAAATCAAACGATATTACGCAAAAAACGGTATGATTTTATCCATTGTTATCAGCGTTATAACTTGCTTGGGAATGATCTTCGCGGTCTTATTCGTTCCAAAAATCAAATGCGGTCGTATATCGTTGGGCACGTACTGGGTGGTGACGGTAATCGGCGCGGTTTTCCTGCTGATTTTCGGTTTAGTTGACCCCGTTGACGTAGGTAAAGCATTGTTTGCGGACACGGCAATCAATCCGTTGAAAATTCTCGTACTGTTCATTTCCATGACTTTACTCTCCATCTTTTTAGACGAGTTGGGGTTCTTTCGGTATTTGGCAAGTGCGACCCTTCGCAAAGCGGGAACCAGTCAAAGACGATTATTTTTCATTCTCTATATCATCGTTTCCGTCTTAACCGTATTCACTTCCAACGACGTTATTATTTTGTCGTTTACGCCGTTTATTTGCTACTTTGCAAAAAATGCGCGGATCAGCCCGTTGCCGTACCTTGCAGCAGAATTTGTGGCGGCAAACACGTGGAGTATGGCACTTATCATCGGCAACCCGACGAATATTTATTTGGTGACGGCGGCGGGGGGCGATTTTGTATCGTATCTTACCACGATGATATTGCCAACGCTTATCTCGGGCACAGTTGCGCTTTTATGCTTGTATCTTACGTTTCGCAAAAAATTATCACAGCCGATTCAAGCAACGCCTGAAACCGTTCATATCGAGGATCGGTTGTCGCTGATTGTGGGGATTGCTCACTTGTCGGTGTGCACGCTGCTTTTGGCGATTGGTTCTTATATCGGGCTGGAAATGTGGCTGGTGTCCTTTGCAGCGGCGATAAGCTTGTTATGTTTTACGCTGATTACGGCACTCGTCCGCAAAAGCAAGCCCACGCAAATGTTCACGTGTCTAAAACGCGCGCCTTGGGAATTGATACCGTTTATTTTGTCTATGTTCGTGATGGTCGAAGCTTTACATACCAACGGCGTGACGGAATACATTTTCCATTTATTGAATACTTCCGCGCCCGTATGGAGCTATGGTATTACTTCCTTTTTGACGGCAAATTTAATCAACAATATTCCTATGAGCGTGTTGTACTCGGCGATTCTTTCAGGCGGAGTAAGTCAAGTGGCGGTATATGCTACGGTAGTGGGCTCTAACCTTGGCGCTTGTCTAACGCCGATCGGCGCGCTTGCAGGGATTATGTGGAGTTCCATTTTAAAAGAACACGGATTAAAGTTTGGGTACGCCGATTTTTTGAAAATCGGCATTATGGTTGCCATTCCCAGCTTAATTGCCGCGCTGGGCGTGTTGGCGGTTGTGTAAACGGTAAAATCTATCAAATTTATATATTACGCCTATTTTCTGCCGTTTTTATATTGTGTTTTTGATAATTGTGTGGTATAATAAACGCAAGCAAAGTAAAAATTGCGCAAACTGAATACAATCAATAGGAGATATGTTATGGAAAATATTAGAGTGCAAGACGACCTTTATATGTACGTCAACCAAAAAACGCTCGACGAGTTAGTCATTCCCGACGACAAACCGTCCGCCGGCGGTTTTAATCAGCTTGCCGAAGGCGTTGAAAAAATTATGATGAACGAATTTGAAACGCTTTCGCAAAGCAAGGCATACCCCAACGAATATCTCAAACGCGCGTGCGAGCTGTACGCGATTGCAAAAGACGCGGACAGAAAAGCAAAACACGGCATTACGCCCGCGCTCAAAAATCTTGCAATTCTCGACGAAGTAAAGACTTTGGACGATTTCAGCCGTTTGTATAAAACGCTGTCGTTGAAAGGAATTCCCACCCCCATTAACGTTGGTGCGGATACGGATATGAAAAACACCAAACGCCGCCTTGTGTATATCCAAGGCGCAAGCGTAATTTTGCCCGACGCATCCTACTATAAACCGCAAATGTCGGCGCAAAAAACCCAGCTTTTGGGCATTTGGGCGAACGTTGCCAAGACGGTAATGGCAAAAACCGACCTTGCGCCCGAAGCACAAGAACAGTACGTAAACGACGCGCTTGCGTTCGACGAAATTCTTGGCGGACTGGTAAAAACGCGTGAAGAATGGTCGAAATACGTGGAAATGTACAACCCGATGGACACGAGTGCGGTAGCGCAAATGCTCTCCACGCTCGATTTTGACGGCATTTTGAACAGCTTATTCGGCCACGTTCCCGCAACCGTAGTAGTGACCGAGCCTAGATATTTTGGCGAATTTGCCAAGGTGCTCAACGCGGACAATTTAGAGCTCTACAAGCACTGGGCATACGTGACGGGGCTTTTGAAGTCGTGCTCGCTGTTGTCCGAAGAGCTCCGCGATATGGGCGGAATGTTCACCCGCGCGCTCACGGGCGTTGCGAAAATGCAAGCGATTGATAAGTTTGCCTACAACCTTGCGTCGGGTATGTATTCCGAGCCAGTCGGTATCTATTACGGCGAAAAATACTTTGGCGAAGAAGCAAAAAAGGATATTACGGAAATCGTATATCAAATTATTGATACGTATAGAGAAAGAATCAAAACCAACGAAATTTTAGGCGAAGAAACCAAGCAAAAAGCCATTTTGAAGTTATCGAAAATGGGCGTGAAGATGGGTTATCCCGACAAAGTGCGCGCTATCTACGAAAAGCTTACCTTCAACGCAGACGATTCGCTGTTCGATATCGTGCTCGCCTTGAAAGCGATTAGAGAAGAAGACGCATTGAGTAAGCTCGACAAGCCCACCGAGCCCGAAAACTGGGCAATGCCCGGCCATATGGTCAACGCCTGCTACGACCCGTTCGTGAACGATATCACCTTCCCTGCGGCAATTTTGCAAGCACCGTTCTACTCGTTAAAGCAAACGAGAAGCGAAAACCTTGGCGGTATCGGCGCGGTTATCGGCCACGAAATCTCCCACGCGTTCGACAGCAACGGCGCAAAATGCGACGAAAACGGCAACATTAACGACTGGTGGACTGCGGAAGACTTCCAAAGATTTGAAACGAAAGTGCAGCAAATGATTGAGCAATTTGACGGAATCGAGCTGCCTTGGGGCAAAGTAAACGGCGCGTTCATCGTCAGCGAAAATATGGCGGACAACGGCGGTATGTCGGTCACGCTCGACATTATGTCCAAAACAAACGGCGTTTCGTATGAAGAGTATTTTAGCAACTGGGCAAGAGTATGGTGCCAAAAAGCGCGCCCCGAATACTCGAAAATGCTTTTGGCGGTGGACGTACACGGCCCCGCGATCTTGCGTGCAAATATGACTCCGAGAAACTTTAACGAGTGGTACGCAGCATTCGACGTAAAAGAAACGGACAAAATGTATATTGCACCCGAAAAACGCATCATTATTTGGTAAGAATAATTTATAATGCAAGCAGGGCTGACCATAGCGGTCAGCCCTGCGTTTTTTACAGACTATTTTTTTGCGCAATACACTTGCATTTTTTATTTAGTAGTGGTATAATAAAATTGCCAAACAAACTAAATATACAATCATGCTATGCACCCCAAAAGTTAGACAAACTTTTGGGGTGCATATCACTTTCGTAAGACAGGTGGGGGCATCTTTCATTCTTCATATTCAAAGCAAGGGATCGGCTTTAACTTAAACTCGTTCAAAACGTGCAAGCGATCGATTTTCGCTTTCGTTTGTTCGTCATCGCACACGCCGTCGCGGATATATCTATCCAGCACCGCGTACGTAAAGCCCAAATTATCTTCGTCCGTTTTTCCCGATAAGCCGTCCGACGGCACTTTTTCCACCAAGTTTTCAGGCAAGCCCAAATGCTTTCCGATGGCTTTCACTTCTTGCACGGTCAGCTTTCCAAGCGGCGAAAAATCGCCTGCCGCGTCGCCGTAGCGGGTAGAATATCCCACCCAGTCTTCGGATAAGTTGCAGGTATTTGCCACTCTACCGTTTAACGATTGCGAAAGGGCGTACAAGGTCGCCATTCGCACGCGCGGGGGCAGGTTTACTTGCGCTTGGCGGGTGGTTTCCACGCCCGCGTCTTTAAGCGATTTTTTAACGCCATCTACCGCGTCTTTTACATTGCAAACGTAAAAGGGGATACCCAGGTATGCGACGAGTTGTTTCGAGCAATCGATATCCGCCTGCTCGCCGTTGGGCATCAACACGCCGATAACGCGGTCTTTTCCAAGCGCTTTTACGCACAAGGCAGCGACCACGCTCGAATCCTTTCCGCCCGAAATCCCGATGACGGCGTTGCAATTTTTTCCGTTTTGTTCAAACCAACTTGCGATCCACTCAATCGCGCCCTGCGTTGCTTTTTCTACGTTAAAAGCCATTTTTTTATACTCCAAATAACAAATCGCCGTAGGTGGGGATAGGCCAAAAATCAGCGGCGACCAGCATTTCCAGCTCGTCCGCGTTCTTGCGCAGTTTACCCATCAAGGACAGCACCTTTTGCTTATAATATCCGCCGCGTTTGGTCACGTCCGCGCATTTTTCCGCACTCGCAAGCGCTTTATCCAGTTTTTTCACGGTATCGTATGCGCTCGCAACCAAATCGCTGATTTTTGTCAGTAATTCTTCTTCGTACGCGCAGTCTAAACCCGAGCAAACCGATTTTTTGGACAGCAACGCGTCCGAAAGCGAGTGGCTGTACGCGCTCGCCGCGGGCAAAATGTCCTTCATCGCCATATCGACCATCGTGCGGCCTTCGATATGGAGCAGCTTGCAATAGCTTTCCATTAAAATTTCATAACGGGAAAGCATTTCCTTTTGCGTGTAGACCTTGTGCGAGGTGAACAGCGCAATATTCTTTTCCTTAATAAAATAGGGGAGTGCGTCGGGCGTCGTTTGCAAATTCAAAAGCCCGCGCTTATTCGCTTCGCGAATCCATTCTTCACCGTAGCCGTTGCCGTTGAAAATAATCCGCTTGTGCGTCTTTACTACGCGCTTGATAAGCTCGTGCATAGCGTTTTCAAAATCAGCTGCGCCCTCTAACTCGTCCGCAAACTGCTTCAACGCTTCGGCAACCGCCGTGTTCAAAGTCGTGTTGCAATCGGAGATGGAAGCCGACGAACCGAGCATACGGAATTCGAATTTATTGCCCGTGAACGCAAAGGGCGAAGTGCGGTTTCTATCCGT
>JAZRIK010000039.1:0-1986 GCA_045645245.1 Candidatus Scatosoma sp.
CGTTGCCGTTTCCTTTGCAGTATATTCCAGCAAACAATTAAATTATCAACTCGTTTATACAAGCAAAGTAACAGAAAGTAAATACCCGGCATGTTTCGGTACGCTCAAAGCAAACGAGTGGACGACGATTACGATTACGAAAGAATTGTTAGAAACAATCATGGCAAATGAAAAAGTATATAGTTCAAGCAGTTCCTCTGGTTTTGATTTCCGTTTCTATGATGCCGTGAAAGGCGACGTGTTGTACTTTGATAATTTCCAAACGATAACCGAATAAAAAGGGGGTAAAGCACAATGAAAATTAAAAAATGGATTAGTTTCGCGCTTTCGGCATTTTTACTTATCGGCGCGACCGCTTGTCAAACGGCGGAAAAGGGACAACGCGTATTGACGAGTGAAGAAATAGCGCAAATCGCAGATAAACTCCCCGATTATTCGTCGAGCGGTAAAAAATTCGATTTCTTCGGCTATTCGTCGATTAGCAGCGGCAAATGGACGGAATACGGGGTAGAATACGACTGCGGTAAAGATTTACGCACGGTCGAGCAATTTGAAATGTACAAAGACGCGGGCTTTACGTTTATGCACCCGCAAAGCATTGCAGGTATTCAATCGGGCGATAATTTCGTGTATGCGTCCAGCGAACTGAAAAAGATTTTAGACCTTGCGCAAGAATCGGGCAACGATAAGGTGATTGTATCCGACTACCGTATCAACGGCGTATTGAGAAGCATCAGCGACGGCAAAAAAGCAGTAAAAGAAGAAACGTTCGATACGTTCGCGGACACGTACGAAGTATTTACCGACGCAGGCGAAGTGGATCAAACGGCGCTTGAAAATATACTGATTAGTTATATGGGCGAATATACGACGCACCCGTCGTATTATGGCAACCTGCTCCCCGACGAGCCGGCGTATAGCAACTTTACGGGCTACGGCGAAGTGTATCGCGCAATGAAACGCGTATATCCCGACGCGTACGTACTGGCGAATATCTTGCCCCCCGCAGGGTTTAATACGGAAAGCTTGGACGATATCGTTATCACGGAAGATGAGCTCGCGGAATTCGCAGGTACGAGCGCGCCCGAACGCTTGGCGGCTTGGAAAGTATATATCACCAGCTTTTTGGACGAAACGGGTATCGACTATTTGATGTACGACCAATATCCCGTGACGATAAACGGAATGCACGCGCTGTATATCCGCGGTTTGCAGGTAGCGGCGGAAGTTTGCAAGGAAAAGGGCGTACAGCTCAATTTCGTAGCGCAAACGATGACGCTCAACGACACGCGTATCGTGGATAAGGCGGCGGCGGAATGGCTGAACAATATGCTCGTAGGGTTGGGTGTGCAAACCATCGGCTATTTCACGTATTTTGAAAGAGATTACACGGATATTGAAACTTATACCTATAACAGCACGTTTGTCAACCATTTTGGCGAAAAAACGCCGTTGTATAGTATTATGCAAAAGATAATGGCGGATAACCAACGCTTCGCGCCTACCGTTTTAAGCTTTAAGTATAACGCAAGCGGCGTGTATAGTCAGGGCTTATGCAAATACGGCGGTACGTTTGTGGATAACTGCACGGTCACGGCGGATTTTGTGAAAGTATCGAAAGTGGAAGTGGATAAAGAATCTGCGCTTGTGACCGAGCTGGTCGATAGTGTAAACAGCCGTTATATGTATATGGTACAAAACATCGTTGACCCTGTATATACAGGCGCGGGCAGCTATCAAACCACGACCTTAACGTTTAACCAAAGCTACAACTATGCGGTGGTTTGGTCGAATGGCGAAAGCCAAGTGGTATCGCTTGTGGATAATCAATACAAGGTCACGCAGCACCCTGGGCAAGCGGTGTACGTAATTCCGTTTAGCGCATAATATTCATTTGCCATTCTTGCAAAAGAATGTTAAATATCCCTCCTTTTGCGCGTATGAATGCCTACCGCATTATCAACAAATGGGGTAGGCAGGTACGCG
>JAZRIK010000040.1:0-32090 GCA_045645245.1 Candidatus Scatosoma sp.
CCCTTTCGGACCGTAAAATTTATGCGAAGAGAACGAGAGTAAATCTACCTCCCACGCCTTTACGTCGATGGGAATATGAGGTGCGGCTTGTACTGCGTCGGTGAAGAATAGCGCGCCGTGTCTATGCGCAATTTCGGCGAGTTCTTGCACGGGCTGCAAAACGCCCGTTTCGTTGTTGTCCGCCATCACCGCTACGAGTGCGGTTTTATCGTCGATTACCGCTTCGAGTGTGTTCGTCTCAACCCTGCCCCCTTCGTTTACGGGTAAATAGCAAACTTCGTACCCTTCGTTTTGCAGCTTTTCCGCCGCATATAAAACGGCGTGATGTTCGATAGACGAAAGGATAATTTTATTTTTGCCAAGCTTTTTTTGTGCTTTTGCCGCGCCGATAACAGCCCAGTTGTCCGCTTCCGTTCCGCCCGATGTGAAATATACTTCGTTTTTGTTGGCGTGGATGCATTCGGCTACTGCATCGCGCGCAAAATCTACCGCACTCATCGCCTTTCTGCCCAAGGCGTGCGGAGAATCGGCATTCCCGTAATCGTCCATAAAATACGGGGTCATTTTTTCAAATACCTGCTTATCCAGCGGCGTCGTTGCCGCGTGGTCTAAATAAATGCGTTTCATAACGCTTTTTATTATATACGCTTTTTTTTCGTTTGTCAAGCGGGAATAAAAGCGCGCAACCCCTTTTATTCAAGAGTTTTTCGTTGTTTTTGGGGCGTTATACGGTATTTTGAGAAAAATTTTCTAAGTTTGCAAAATTTTTTCAAAAACCCCCTTGAAAAAGTGATAAAAATGTATTATAATAGGACAAATCGACGGCGGAGCGGTTTGCCCGTCGAGCGAAAATGAAAAAACTTATGCAGGGGGTTCAATATATGAACGAACACGGAGAAAACATCAGAAACATTGCCGTCGTCGGACACAGCGGCGAGGGCAAAACTACGCTCGTTGAAGCAATTTTATTCAACGGCGGCGCAATCGATCGGCAGGGCAAGGTGACCGACGGCTCGACGGTGTCCGATTTTGACGATTTGGAAAAAGCCAAGAAAATGTCTATATACACTTCTTGCTCGTACGTGAACTGGCAAGACGTAAAAATTAATTTGCTCGATTTGCCCGGTTATTACGACTTTGAAGGCGAGCGCAACGAGGGCTTGCGCGCGGCAGGCGGCGCACTGCTCGTTATCGGCGCGACGGGCGCGATTCCTATCGGCGCGGAAGCAATCGTAGAGCATTGCTTGCGTTTGGGTAAACCGCTGATTATCTTTATCAACGGTATGGATAAGGATAACGCCAACTACGTAGGCACCGTACAAGCGCTGCACGAAAAGTATGCGGGTAAAATTGCGCCTATCCAAATTCCTATTATGGAAAACGGAAAAATGCAGGGCTACATCAACGTACTGCAAGAAAAGGCGTATTTGTTCAAGGAAGGCGGACCGCAAGAAATTCCCGTGCCTGAAACTATGCTCGCAGAAGTGGAAACGATGAAAGAAAAGTTGATGGAAACGGCTGCGGAAAACGACGAGATTTTGCTCGATAAGTACTTTGAAACGGGCGATTTGACCAGAGAAGAAACCATTCACGGTATTCGTCTTGGTATCGCGTCCGTCAATACCATTCCCGTAATGGCTGGCTCGGCGCTGCAAAACCGCGGCGTTATCAACCTGATGAATGAAATCGTGCGGTATATGCCCCAAGCGCGTGAAAGATTGAATACGCTTGCGGACGATTTGGCGGCGGATAAGGTTATTTCCTTGCGTACGGACGCGAATGCGCCTTTCGCGGCACAAGTATTTAAGACGGTTATCGATCCCTTCTCGGGTAAGCTTTCGTATATTAAAAACTTCCGCGGCGTGTTAAAGAGCGGCTCGACCGTTTGGAACGCGAACACCGAAACGGAAGAACGTATCGGACAAGTGTACGTGCTCCGCGGTAAGAAGATGGAACCTGTTGACACTTTGAATGCGGGCGATATCGGCGCGGTGAATAAGCTCAGCAACACCAACACCGGCGATACCCTTTGCGACCCTGCCGCAAAAGTGCGCTTCAAGCCCATTTATTTCCCGAAGCCCACTCTGTTTATGGCGGTTTCTGCGGAAAAGAAAGGCGAAGAAGATAAGGTGTTTGCAGGACTTGCAAAGCTTCGCGAAGAAGATTTTACGTTCTCGGTTGAAAAGAACGTGGAAACGGGCGAAATTTTGCTCGGCGGGCAGGGCGATATTCAAATTGAAACGCTCGTGAAAAAGGTAAAAGCGCGCTATGGCGTGGATATGAAGCTTTCTACCCCGAAAATTGCGTATCGCGAAACCATTCGCGGCAGCGCGGAAGCGGAAGGCAAGCACAAGAAACAATCGGGCGGACACGGTCAATACGGTCACGTTAAAATTCGTTTCTCCCCTTGCGAAGAAGATTTCGTATTCGATGAAGAAGTTGTGGGCGGCGCCGTGCCGAAGAACTACTTCCCTGCGGTTGAAAAGGGCTTGCGCGAGAGTATGGAAAGCGGTCCCTTGGCGGGCTATCCCGTTGTGGGCGTGAAAGCGGTGCTGTACGACGGCAGCTATCACGACGTTGACTCGAACGAGTTGTCGTTTAAGATGGCGGCGAATATCGCGTACAAGGAAGGCTTGAAGAATGCAAAACCCATTTTGCTTGAACCCGTGCATACCTTAAAGATTGCCGTTCCCGGCGATTATCTCGGCGACGTTATGGGCGATATTAATAAACGCCGCGGCCGTATTATGGGCACGGATACCGAAGGCAATAAGTCGATTATCACCGCCGAAGTTCCCCTTGCGGAAATTATGGAATATACGATGGAATTGCGTTCGCTTACCCGCGGCAGCGGTAAGTTCGTTTCCGAGTTCTTGGGCTACGAAGAAGTACCGTTTGCACTCGTTGATAAAATTGTAGCAGAGGCGAAGAAGGAATAATTTTTTCTCGACTACTGCTTGAAAAATAGGCGGCGCGGTACGCGCCAAGCCAAAACAAAAAAAGTCTTTCGATCCCCTGTCGAAAGACTTTTTTATTCGTGTTTTTTGAAAACGACCATACCGTGTACGAGATGAATGCGGTATGGTCGCTTATTTTATCATTGTCCTATGCTTGTAAAATTCCGTTATCTACCAGCACGTTAGACAAAAAAGCAAGGCGCTTAGGAGAAAGCGTTTCTCCGCGTGCTTTTTCATCTACACCTGCCTGCGCAAGAATATTTTTGGCTGTTTCACGGGAAACGGAGAAAAAGTTTACAAGGTTGTTTTCCAGCGTTTTGCGACGGTTTAAGAACGCACATTTTACCGTTTGGCGGTATGCCTTTTCGCTTCTAACGGATATTTTACCGCGCTCAAATTCGATTTTGACAACCGCAGAATCGACGTTGGGGCGGGGGTAGAACATATTCCGAGAAACGCGCTTGACGATTTTTGCATTCCCCTTTAAGGCAATGGCGGCGGTGATTGCGCCGTAATCGGCGGTGTCTTCCTTCGCGCAAAAGCGTTTTGCTACTTCTTCTTGTACCATAATGGAAATGCCCTGCACCTTTTCGCTCTCTTCCAAGAGCTTGGTGACGAGCGGCGTGGTGATATAATACGGCAAGTTGGCAACCACCGTGTATTCGCCGATTTCCGCTTCCAGCTCGGCTAAATTGACTTTGCTAAAATCGCGGAATATTACTTCCACGTTATCTAGCCCTGCGAGCGTTTCCGCTAAAACGGGTTGCAAGCAGGTATCCACGTCGAACGCGTACACCTTTTTCGCTTTTTCCGCAATCGCGCGCGTGAGCGTGCCTGCGCCGCAACCGATTTCTACCACCGTCGTCGTTTTATCGATGCCCGACGCTTCTACAATAGAGTGGAGCAGGTTGGTGTCGGAAATGAAATTTTGCCCGAATTGTTTTTTGAACTCGAAACCGTGCTTAACGAGCACGGAGCGTAAATCTTGCATAAGAAAAATCCTTATTGATAGCGTTTGTTAGGGGTGAAACTCGCCGTTTTCGCTGACGAATTTTTTGCCCGTTTCTTTGTTGCGCATAGTGAGAACTCTACCGTATAATATAATTTGTCTAAACGCGTCTTGGGGGTTATAGGTTAAATACGCCCAGTCTGCCGCGGTTTTTTCCATAAGGTTAAACGCGTGCATCGCCGCATATACTTTTTCGTTCATCGGCAATATAAACGCCACGGGATTTGTACGCGGGACAATGGCAAGCGCAAGCTGCGCACGGCGGAAAATTACTTGTGTTGCCAAGCATAATTCCACTTCGTGCCACGCAAACGAAATGCAGTTTTCTTGCACTTCGTCAAATACCTGCCCCCCTTCTTCCGCTTCCCACTCGATACGAACGCCGTTTTTATCCAGCGTATAAACGACGCCCATTTCGTCGATTTTTTCGACGAGTGTATCACTCTCTAAAGGCGTAGGCGTTGCAAACAAATAGGCGAAATTTTGCATTTCCGCGCGCGTTTCTATTCTCGTGATGTTAGCGGAAAATACAAGCGTGAGTACGGTGCAAAACACAAACCAAACGACGCCGATTGCCGTTAGTACGCCCAGCTCGCCCTGCTTGCTGATTACGAGTGCGTCCAGCATAATTGCGCCCATCATTCCGCCGACGGATAAGAGCACGTACAGGGGTAAGCCGACGTAAATCATCTTCCAGCGCAGCGGGTGCATTTGCTCTTTTTCTAATTTTTTCTTTTGTAAAAAACGCATAATTTTTAATCGAAAACCGATTAGGAATCGGTGATATAGCTGCGCACGTACAAGGGAATACGCATACTCTCGGCAAGCTTTTTGCACGCTTCCACTTCTTCTTCGCCGATACAATCGACAATGGAAAAACGGCAGGGCAGGTCGTTGCGGCGGCATTGACGGGCAAATTCTAAAATGCCTTCAAAGCCGCTTTCTCTATACTGCGAACGGCATACCGGTTGGTATTTTTCCGCACACGAGAAGTTGAGAGAGATATTCACAAAGTCGATTTTGCCCTTCAAGTCGGGCACGATGTCGCGCTTGTTGATTAAATTCCCCTGTCCGTTGGTGTTTAAGCGGGTGGAAATTCCTTTTGCGTGGAAGAAATCGCACAGCGCAGCCATTTCATTCACTTTATAGGTGGGTTCGCCAAAACCGCAAAATACCGCTTCCTTAAATTTGGATAAATCCATCGCGTTGGCGTCGGCAATCACTTTTTCCGCGGTCGGTTCGCCGTTTTTCAGCCACAGGTTATAGCCGTAATAGCTGTCTCGTTCGTTGCGCACGCAAAAATCGCAGCCGTTGGAGCATTTGTTGGTCAAATTGACGTACAAATTGCCGTCCAAAACGTATAAATAGGTGTCTTTCTTGCTTGCGTTTTGGTTTTGAGCTTTATTTTTTTGCTTTTGGTTGTTTTGGTTGTTTGGATTGTTTTGTTTTTGGTTGTTTTGGGGCATTGCTTGTTTTTGTTGCCGCGTTTCGTTTGCAATGACCGTATCCAGACGTTGCTTTTTGGGCGGTTGGTTGTTTTGCTTTTGCGGCTGCGCCTTTTGCCCGTTTTGTTTCTTACCGCCGTTTTGATTGCCGTTTTGATTTTTTTGTTGTTTTTGGTTGTTTTGCGGCGTTGATTGTTTGGATTGCCGCGCTTCGCTCGCAATGACCGTATCCGTATTTTGTTGCGGCTTTTGGTTTTGGTTGTTTTGGCCGTGACTGCCGTGACGGCGGTGTTTTCTACGGCGTTTTCTGCCGCCTTCGCCGTTATTTTGCTGTCCGTTTGTTTTGATTTCGTCCATATTAATACCTTTCAATGGTTGATTTATTTGAGTTTAGAAAACAGTTTTTTCGCGTTTTCCATTATTTGCATTTGCATACTTTTTTCTTCTGTTTCTTTGAGCTGCGCAAGTTGTTTTACCACGTAAACTACGCGCGACGGCTCATTGGGAAAGCTTCCCCTAAACGGCTCGGGCGAGAGATACGGGCAGTCGGTTTCGGATAAAAGATGTGTAGCAGGTATTTGACGAACGCTCTCTTGTACCTTTTTCGCGTTCTTAAACGTGCTCGTTCCGCCAAAGGAAAAATGCAAGCCGAGCGCTAAAAAGCGCTGTGCCATTTCGGGGGAATACGAATAGCAGTGCATCAAGCCGCCGCACTTTAACAAAAACTCATTTTGCTGTAAAATGGTCAGCGTTTCTTCCGCGCTGTCGCGGCTGTGCAATACCACGGGCAAACCGAGTTTGTCGGCAAGCTGTAATTGCTTGATAAAAAGCTCGCGTTGCATTTCTTTGGGGGGATTGTTATCGTAGTGATAATCCAGCCCGATTTCCCCTACCGCCACGCATTTTTCGTGGTTGCAAAGTTTTTCGATTTCGTCCAAATCGCCGTTTTGGTACTTAAAAAGCTCGCTGGGATGAAAGCCCGCGCAAAAATAGACTTCGTCAAACCGCGCAGCAAGCTGTTGCGCGATTTTAGACGATGGTAAATCGAACCCCGAACAAATCACTCGTTCTACGCCCGCTACACGGGCGCGCGCAAGTACGCTTTCTATTCCGCCGTTTTCCAAATATTCGTCGCCGGTGAGATGGCAATGTACGTCGATATACATTAGCCGAGCGTTGCGCCGCTATCGACGTCTTTATCGGGGGTGATGAGCGAGAAGTTCCCGTTTTCGTCTTCCGCGCCCAAAATCATACCTTCCGACATAATGCCGCATACCTTTCTCGGCGCAAGGTTGGTGACGAATACTACCTTTTTACCCACAAGCTCTTCGGGCTTATAATGCTTTGCAATTCCCGATACAATCGAGCGCGTTTCGCTGCCGAATTTGACCGTTTCGTGCAAGAGCTTGGACGATTTTTCCACCTTTTCGCACGCGATAATTTCGCCTACGCGCAGTTGTACTTTCGCAAAGTCGTCAATGGTAATTTCGGGCATTTTTTCTTCTTCCTTTTTATCGGTATTTTCTGAAACGACGGGGGCAGGTTTGGGTTGAGCTGCTTGCGCTTCCGCCATTTGTGCGGCGCGGATTTTTTCAATTTCCGGTTCCAACGCCTTGAAATCCAAGCGCGCGAACAAAGGCGCAATCGTAGAAGCTGCCGTCGTTTCGTTTAAGCCGAACACTGCGCATTCTTCCAAGGTTCTGCTGGTCGAATGGAACGCTTCGAAAATTTTCGCACTCGTTTCAGGCATAAAGCTATCCAGCAGGGACGCGCCGATTTGAATGGCTTCCGCAAGGTTATACAGCACGTCGTTTAAGCGAGTTTTTTGGTTTTCGTCTTTCGCGAGCGCCCAAGGCATCGTTTCGTCGATGTACTTATTCGCACGGCGGAAAAGTGTGAAAATTTCGCTAATCGCGTCGGCAATTCGCAGCTCGTCCGCTTTCGCAACCACTTTCGCCGCAGCCGAAGCAATCGTTGTCTTGAATTCTTGATCGGGCGCTTGTTCGTTTTCTACAAGCGATTTTTGCACCGTACCGCCAAAATACTTATTGATCATCGCGATCGTGCGGCTGACAAGGTTGCCCAAAACGTTCGCAAGGTCGGTGTTAAAACGCTCCGCTACCAGCTCCCACGTAATTTGTCCGTCGTTGTCAAACGGCATTTCGTGGAGTACGAAATAGCGCACGGCTTCCACGCCGAACAGGCGCGCCAAGTCGTCGGCATAAATAACGTTGCCTTTGGATTTACTCATTTTACCTTCGCCCTGCAACAGCCAAGGGTGACCGAAAACTTGTTTGGGAAGCGGTTCGCCCAGCGCCATTAAGAAAATCGGCCAGTAGATGGTATGGAAACGCAAAATGTCTTTGCCGATAAGATGCAAGTCCGCCGGCCAGTATTTTTTATACGCTTCGCTATGGTTCCCGTCCGCGTCGTAGCCGATGCCCGTGATGTAGTTGGTCAACGCGTCCAACCACACGTAAACGACGTGCTTGGGATCGAAGTCAACGGGTACGCCCCACGTGAACGTCACGCGTGACACGCACAAGTCTTGCAGTCCCTTCAAAAGGAAGTTGTTCATCATCTCGTTTTTGCGCGAAACGGGACGGATAAAGTCGGGGTGGGTGTTGATATGCTCGATCAGTCGGTCGGCGTATTTGCCCATTTTGAAAAAGTACGCTTCTTCCTTGGCGGGTTTTACTTCTCTGCCGCAGTCGGGACATTTGCCGTCAACGAGCTGACTCTCCGTCCAAAACGATTCGCAAGGCGTGCAATACATTCCTTCGTAATAGCTTTTATAAATGTCGCCTTGGTCGTAGAATTTTTTGAAAATTTTGGCAACCTGTTGCATATGGTCGGCGTCTGTCGTGCGCATAAATTTGTCGTAGGACGTGTTCATCAAATCCCAAATGTCTTTGATTTCGCCTGCTACTTTATCCACGTATTGTTGAGGGGTGACACCAGCAGCGTCCGCTTTTTCTTGAATTTTTTGGCCGTGCTCGTCCGTACCCGTTTGATAGAATACGTCGTAGCCCTGCTTGCGCTTGAAACGCGCGATTGCGTCTGCAAGCACCGCTTCGTACGTGTTGCCGATGTGCGGTTTGCCCGACGTATAAGCGATTGCCGTCGTGATATAGTAAGGTTGCTTTGCCATAATTGTTCGCTCCTGTTTTTTCTCTATTCGTCTATTTGGTTTTGCGCGCGGTTGGGTTTTTATTCCGTTTGGCGCATAGTTTTTTAACATTATACTACTTTTCTTTAGAAAAGTAAATCATTTTCGCGCGTACAAGCGCATATAGTATGCGTATGAACGTGATTTTTTCTATTGTTTTTGTGCTCGCTTGCGTCGTTGCTTTGGTGCGCGCGCCCGATTTGTTTTTATCTACCGTGCTCGACGGCGCCTCTAAAAGCGCGGCGCTTTGTTTTTCACTCATCGCCACCTATGCCGTGTGGCTGGGGCTGATGAACGTGTGGAAGGATTCGGGCTTGACGCAGGTGCTTTCCAAGGCGTTAAAGCCCATCACCCGCAAAATTTTCAAAACGGACGATCGCGAAACGCTCGATTGCCTGTGTATGAATTTGTCCGTCAACCTGCTCGGCATTTCGGGCGCGGCTACGCCGTACGGAATCAACGGCGTGCGACTGCTCGATAAATCGGATACTTCCGAGTATTCGTCCGCGATGTTTTTCGTAGTGAATGCAACTTCGATACAGCTTATCCCAACGTCCATCATCGGGGTTAGGGTTGCGCTTGGAAGCGTTGCGCCCGCATCCATCGTTTTGCCCACCTTTTTGTGTAGCTGTTTTTCCACTGTGCTCGCGATGACGCTCGTACGGATTTTGATACCGCCTACGCCCGTTGTTTCCCGCCTGCAAAATGCGGAAAGAACACGGTTTTTTAGCAAAACGGCGGGGGCAGGTATGCGATGAATGTGTTTTTTGCTATGATTATCCCCGCTTTGTTTTTGGGGTCGTTTGCGTTTGCGTTGATTAAAAAAGTGCCGCTGTACGATAGCTTTACCGAAGGGGTGAAGCAAGCGCTTCCGCTGGTTTGTTCGATATTCCCGTATATCGCGACGGTGACGATTTTGTCCAAGCTTGTGCAAGTGAGCGGAATGCAGTCGGTTCTGCTTTCCTGGCTTTCGCCCGTTTTTTCCTTTGTCGGCGTGCCTGCGGAAATTGCGCCGCTCGTATTTATCAAACCGTTGTCGGGAAGCGGGTCTATCGCCGTATTAACGGAAATTTTACAAACGTATGGCGTGGATAGCTATATCGGTCGGTGCGCGTGCGTGGCGTACGGCGCGTCCGACACCGTTTTTTATATCAGCGCGGTGTATTTTGCGGGCACAAAACGCAAAAAGCTGGGCGTTGCCATCGTTATTGCGTTATGCGCATTCCTTTGCGCGGTGGTTTTGTGTTGCTTTTTATGTCGGATTATGTAATCGGTTGCCTGAATATGTAAAAAATGTTAAGTTTTCACACTTTTTGTTTTTGTACGTTCACTTTTAATTTTTTTGAAAAACTTTTTTCTATTTCTTTACTTTTTAAGTAAAGGGTGCTAAAATAGAATTATAAATCGATTGCAAATAGCAACGATACTCAATTTACTCATCATTTTCCCCCTTATCATATAGGTAATCGCCTCGAAACGCAAGTTTCGGGGCGATTATCTTATTTGTTGCAATATGAAAAAGCAAGGCGTTGTTTTGCCTTGCTTTTTGATTGATTTATTTTTCGAGAGTAATCGTACCTACAACCATATCCAACGTCATCGTACTACCGTCGATCACTGCTTCACAGGTAATAACGCCGACTGTGATTGCAACGGTATTTTCCTTGCCTTCCACTTCTTCCCAAGTGCCTTCGCCCGACCACTTCAACGTGCTGGTTAAGTTGATGGAAACAACCGCTACGTTTTCGCCTTTGAGCTCTACGTAAGAAGGGTTATCCGTTTCTTCAACTTTCTTATTAAACCCTGCAACTGTGTAAGACGTTGCTACGTATTTACCCGTTTTACCGCAGGACGCGAAACAAAAAAGCACCATCAGCATCGCCAAAGCCGTCACTAAAATTGTTCTAAATTTTTTCATTTTTGAAAACTCCTTTCGGCATTTTTTGTAACTCAATCATAACACGAAATCCCTTGTTTGTCAAGGGGTTAAATAAAAAAATCCGTGCGTTTTTACAACTTTTTTTGTCGGTTGCACGTTTATATTATGCTTGTGGAAAAGCAAAAAATAACTCTCGCATTGTTTCAGCGAGAGAGTTTTTTCTTATTCAGTTTTAGGGAGCGTTTGCTCTCTTTTCTCCGCGTTTTTGTGAACTCAATTTCATTGCGGTTATACCGCGCG
The DNA here is from genome assembly GCA_045645245.1 of Candidatus Scatosoma sp. Taxonomy (GTDB): domain Bacteria; phylum Bacillota; class Clostridia; order Christensenellales; family Borkfalkiaceae; genus Scatosoma. The sequence goes on from JAZRIK010000040.1 coordinate 10,760, forward strand.
CTTGTTTTGCGGATACTTTATCTCATACGCTCCGAGATAAATTCGTTCATCGGACTATTCTCCTTTTTTCGCTTCTTTGTTAAAGTGCCTACCGTTTGGATATTTTACCATCGCAGTATCCTCCTTTAACCTTTTTTTGCTTTGCGAATTTTCCTTCGCAAAATGCGTTCAGATCGTTGGAGTATCACTCTCTGAAGTATAAATTGTCATATCTTTATACCTCGCTCCAAAATTTTTCCGTCTATACCGCTGACGGACCGCGCTTTCGGGTCATCTTTTGAAATTTCGTCAAATTCCTTTTTTTGCCCTGCTTCATTGACTTTTGCGCCAGCTTTTTTCTTGCCTGCCGAGCGCCTACCGAAACTTCGTCAAATTTCCATTTGCCTCGTTCTTTACGCTTTTGTCAATTTTCTCTTTTAGGCCGCAGCCCCCACTTCGTAAGGAATCATCGCTTTTCGTACCCTCCTTATTTCGTGTTTTTCTTTCGTCGTATCCCTACGACCCTTTTGCCAACACTCCTTGTCGGCTATGTTTAGCCATGCATCGGTGTTTTCTCCTTTTTTTGTGATATTGAAACATTTTTTGTTTGTTTCTTTCTCTTTTGCACCTTTATTATAGCACGGAATTTTCATTTGTCAATAGGTTTTGGAAAAATTTTTTGAAAAAATATAAAAAATATGGATAAAAAAGCCGACCAAGCAAATAAATACTTGGTCGGAATCGCTTATATTTCCTAACAATTCCCCGCTTTTATAAGCGGTGGAAAATTTTTTGAAAAATCGGTTTTTTTCTATTATACCGCAGTCGTTTTTACCGTCAGTTTTGCATTTCTTTGCAAAAATGGGTGAGTAAATCTTTGTTTCTAATCACCGTGCCGCCCCCTAAAACGGTTGCGTATTGCGGTTCTTCGCAAACGTGATAGCGCATCTCTAATTTGCTTGCGATATACTGCGGCAAATAGGGAATTTTCATTACGCCACCCGATAAGAACACGCCGTTTCTATTCACCGTTGCCGCTACTTCCGCAGGCAGCATTTTCAAAACCGAGCCGGCGTATTCGAGCACCTTATCTATATATACGCGTATGCATTCGGTCACGTCCGACGCTTGCACGCTCGCCGCGGCAGGACGGTGCGTTTCTACCGAGCTGCCTTCCGCTACCATCGCGCCGCGCGCTACGGGGGAAAGCGAGCCGATTTCGTTTTTAATGCGCTCCGCCGTGAGTGCGCCGATACGCAGCATATTGGTTTGCGCCACTTGGCGCACAACGTTGGCGTCCATATTATTCCCGCCCACGTTCATAGAAAGACCTGCGATAATTCCGTCCGCGGAAACGACTGCCACGTTGGTCACGCCACCGCCGATGTCCAAGCAAAATACGGGATCGGAATCGGTGATGATTGCGCCTGCGCCTACCGCCGCCAAATACGGCTGCTCGACAAAAAATACCTTTTTGAGTCCGCATTCTTCCGCCAAAGTAGCGTAATCGGCGAGTACGCGTTGGCTTGCGCCGCAGGGCACGGAAAGCAAAATTTGCGCGCGTTTGAGCGAAGTAAACTTAACGCCGATGCGGGATAAAAATTCTTTGAGCATCGCCGCCGCCAAACGCATATCCACCACTTCGCCTTCGTAGATGGGATAGACGATGCTGGTATATTCCGCCGTTTTGCCGATTAGGTTTTTCGCTTCTTTGCCGATGGCTTTCACTTCGCGTTCTTCGCCTGCGACCGCCACGCACGACGGCTCGGCTAAAACGATACCGCTGCTGGTATCCGCACGGTATATTTTAGTCATCGACGAGCCCAAATCAATGGCAAGCTTCCACATAGTTTTCTCCCTTTTTTCATCTCGTGCCTGCCTACCCCGTTTTTATAAACGATGGGGGCAGGTATGCGTTTAATTTTCTTGTTTTATCCGATCTATCATCGCTTTACAAAGCTCTACCGGCAACCCGACGACGTTGGAAAAGCTGCCCTTTATCTTTTTCACCAACCCGCCGTCCTGGATTCCGTACGCGCCCGCCTTATCCATCGGCGAACCGCTTGCGATATATGCTTGAATTTGCGCCTGCGTTAAACGGTTAAAGACCACTTTGGTTTTCCCCACCGCAACGAGCGAAGTGGTTTGACCGCCTTCCGTTTTCATCATACAAACGCCTGTTAATACTTCGTGCGTTTTTCCCGACAAAGCAGAAAGCATTCTTTGCGCGTCCTGCTCATCCTTGGGTTTACCTAAAATTTGTTTTTTCAAAACCACGATGGTATCCGCGCCCAGCACCCACTTGCCCTGCGAAGCGGGCAAAGACGCAACTTCTTCCGCCTTTTGCTTGGCGAGCGCGAGCACCTTTTCTTCTACCGTCGCGTTTTTAGGTAAAATTTCTTCCCCTTGCGCAGGAATAATTTCAAATTGTTCCACAATCTCTTTGAGCAGCTCTTTTCTGCGCGGAGATTGACTTGCTAAAATCCATTCCATAATTCATAAGTGAAACCGCCCGTCCGCAAAAAGGGAAGAGCGGCTGTGTTTTTATTTTTGTAATCGCGCCGTTTTATAAAATTTCTAAATTCTTTCTAAACGCGCGCTTAAATTCGGGGTTGACGTTTTCCGCGTCGCGCAGTTCAAGCGCGGCGTCGCCCGCCACTTCCGTTTTCATAATTACCGCGTCGCCGAGCACGTCGCAGTTCACGCCTTTCACTACGCCGCAATGCGAACGATCCAAGCTTTCTGCAATTCGAAGCAGTACGCCGAGTTTCTTCACTGCGTCCAAATCTTCTTCGGCTACGACGTCTTTGTACTTTTGCCATTCGATAAACGGCACGTCTTCGCCGTTATGACAGCCCGCTACGAACGCCGCGAGCACAATTTCGCGGTGCGTCGCGCCGTAAATCGCGCTATTGAGCGTCATATACCAGCTATGCTTTGCGTGGCGGTAGAAGCGCACTCTTTCGCCTACGTCGTGCATACTCGCCGCAATTTTGAGTACTTTCAAATATTGACGTGGGAATTTGTGCAATACGCGGAGCTGCTTAAACAGCTGCACGGAAAGCTGCATAACGTGTTCTACGTGCTTAGTGTCGCAGCCGGCATAGCGCACGAGCGTTTCCAAGCTATACGAAAGCACGTCGGAAATGGGCTTTTCTTGCGTTAAAGGCAACGCTTGGTTAATCATCAGTCCTTCTCGTAAGCCGCAGCTGCAAATGGTAAACGAGCCGATGCTTAAATAGTCCATAAACGCTTTCACAATCGCCGTTGCCGCCGGCATAATATCCGCGCGGTTGGGGTTAAGACCTTTGATTTTTTTACGCTTGTCCACGTCCAGACAGCGAAGCATATCGTAAATGCCTACGAAATCGTCCTTGTCGATACGATAGTTGTGCGGCGTGTCCAGCGGATATTTCCGCACGAGTTTATTAATCTTAAACAAATTCCTAAACGAACCGCCCACACCGATCATTTGCACTTCGGGGTCGATTTCATTCAGCCAAGGCAGCGTTTTGAGCTGTTCGGTGAAAAATTCTTCTACGTGCGCCGCCGCTTCTTGGGGCGTTGCGTCGTTTTGGAATAAGTCGGTCAGCGTGACTGCGCCAAAGGGCAACGTGGCAAAGCCAAGCAAATTACGGCGGTTATAGTAAATAATTTTTGTGCTGCCGCCGCCGATTTCCAAAATTAAGCCCTTGGGGATATCCATCGAATTGATAACGCCGCGATAAACGAGCATCGCTTCTTCTTCTTCGGAAAGTACGCGCACGGTAATATTGCAGGAAACTTGAATTTCGTCTAAAAACGAGCGTTGGTTTTTCGCTTTGCGCACCGCCGCCGTACCCACTGCCATAATGCGTTCTACGCCGCGGGCTTCGCAAAGGCGTTTGAACATTTTCAGCGTTTTAATGGTTTCGGCAATCCGTTGCGGTTTTAAGAACCCGTCGCGGTCCATATCTTGCCCCAAACGCACGCTCTCTTTTAACTCGTCCACGACCATATAATGCCCGTCCGCGAACATATCCACGATCACAAGCCGCGCCGTATTTGAACCTAAATCAATGATACCGATTTTTTCCACTTTCTCTACCTCTTTCTTGCCCGCGCCTACGCGCTTTTCTTTACATATTGAATTTGCTTTTTTTGCGTTGAATGTTTTCATTAGGGCAGTACGCGTTTTCGCTGTGTCTATCCGCAAAACCATATTACCCTATTTTGGCAATAGTTTAGCATATAAAATGCGTTTTGTAAATACCCTTTTGAAAATTTTTTTGCCCTTTTGCCGATTTTTTTTATTTTTTGATAAAAATCGATGGTTTTTTTGTGCAATTTGACTATACTCACACTTTGCGCGCCGTAAAAATTTTATTTTTTCTTACGAAAAAAGAAAAATCTGCGTTAAAGCAGATTTTTCAAAAGCTCGTCAATCGTTTTCGCGGCGATGGCGGGGGCGCACCGTTCAATTTCCCCTTCTTCCGCGTATCCTATATCCACCAGCGCGCAATCGATTTGGTTTTCCGCCGCGCCGTCGTAATCGTGAAACCGATCCCCGATCATCAGCGTTTTATCTTTTTCCGCACCCAAACGGCGAATCGCTTCGGCAACTACGTCCGATTTAGTGGGCAGCTCGCCGTTTAAGCCGCAGCCCACGATTTGCGTAAAGTATTGCGCGATATTGAGTCGGTTTGCAATTTGGTCGGCAAACCGTTGCGGCTTGGAAGTCGCCATACCCAAAATATACCCTGCGTTTTTGAGTGAAATAAGCATTTCCAAGGCACCAGGTATGAGTTCATTTTGTAAAACGCCCGTTTTTGCATAGTGTTTTCGATACGCCTTCGTCGCTTCTAACGCACGCTCCGTTCCCATACCGAAAATATACTCGAAGGTGTATTCAAGCGGGGGGCCGACCGTTTGGCGCAAGAATGCGTCGGTGGGGTTTATATCTTCGTTCATCTCTTGCAAGGCAAGCCGCATACACGAGAAAATCCCCGGGTGCGAATAGATGATGGTACCGTCTAAATCAAATAATAACCACTTGTATTTTTTCATACGCCTATCATACCATATTCTTCCAAAAAAATCAATTGTTTTTCGCCTTATACAAGGTGACGAACGAAAGCCCGATTAAAAACGCGCCGAACGCCTTTTGCAAAAGCGCCGACGGCGTGGTTGCCACGACCCATACGCCCAGCGCGGACAAGAAAAGCGCAGGGAAAATAATCCACAAAATGCCTTGCGTTTTTAGCAGTCCGTTATCCGCGTGCGTTTTTAGCGCGCCGATACTCATCGGCAAAAAGGCAAACAGGTTGGCGCATTGCGCAATTTTTTGTTCCACTCCGCCCACGAGCACGAGCAAGGGAATGGTGACCGTGCCGCCGCCCATACCCATTCCTGCGGGGACCCCGCCTAAAAAACCTAAAATGAGATAAAGATAAAATTGCATAGTACGCTCCTATAGAAAATTCAACGGGAAAAGAGCAAAAACGCGCCTGCTAAAAATTGCAGGAATGCGAATGCGATATTGACGGTTTTGGTGGGAAGCTGATTCAAAAGCTTTGCGCCCAGCCAGCCGCCCAGCGCCACGCCGATTGCCGTGGGAACGAGTACCGCGCCGTTGAAATAGCCGTTGATTGCGTATAATATAAACGAGAAGAGCGAAATGGGCAATATAATTAAAATCGCCGTTGCGTGCGCCTGCTTTTCGCGCATTCCCGTCGCGGTTAATAGGGGTACGGCAATCATTCCGCCCCCGCCGCCGAATAAGCTATTCGCGCCGCCGACCAAGCCGCCTAAGCCCACTCTTTTGATGGTGGTAATAATTTGTTTTTGCAAAGCAAACTCCTTTATCTGCGCCCAAATATACCAAAAAATTCCTTAAAAGCGGACGCGATAAAAATATTTTGCGTAAAAAATTGCAAAATATCAAACTTTTTCGTTTTTGGGATAGTGTACACGCTTGCAAAGCAAACGATTTTACGCTAAAATAATATAGCGTGGTATTTTATATCGTCGCGTATGTGCGCGATAGCGTGTATAAAATACGCTCTAATAGAGAAAAAACTAAACCAAAAGGTGGTTCTATGAAAAACAATAACGCTCGCAAGAAAAAACTTCTTGCACTTCTTTTATCGGGTATGATGACGGCGTCCTTCGTCGTTGGTTTTTCCGCTTGCTCGGACGATGATTCTTCTTCGTCTAATCCGTCGGACGATACCACTACCGAATCTACCCAAAAAGACGACGGTATGATTAAAAATGCCGATTTCCAAATTTTTAACACGAATAAGGGTCTGAACGTGATCGGTACGTCCGTTAGCGGTTGGACGCGTAAGGTAAATTCGCCCACGTCTGGCAACGCGCTTTCGTCCAAGACGGCAAGCGGTATCGTGGATACGGCAAAGTGGGACGAGCTCTTTACTTCGGCGGACGGGTTCGAAGACGAAACGTTTGAAAACTGGACGGAAGACACCGCGAAAAATAACTGGGCAAATATGTCGGTCAAAGACAAGCTTGCTTATTATGAATTCTGGGAAGAAAATAACGACGACGATGATAAACAGCTCAAAGATTTGTCGTTCTATGAAAACTTCAATATCGACCACGAAGACGTGCCGACCTGTGAAAACCCCAAAACGCACGACGACGATAAAGAAGATACTAACGTTTTGATGCTCCATAACCATTACTATTCGAGCAACTACGAAAACTTTGGTACGGCGCAAAAATACGAGTCTTCCACTACCGTCACCGTAAAAGCGGGGACGAGTGCGGAATTCTCCGTTTGGGTAAAGACGATGGATCTTACGTCCACCACGACGGGCGGCGACGCGCAAGAAGCAGTCGATAAGGGCGCGTATATCAGCATTACCAACTCGCTCGGTTCTTCTTCGCTGGATCCTTTGATGATTAAAAACATCAACACTGCGGACGTGACCGATAACAACGGTTGGGTACAATACACCTTCTATTTGCAGGGCTCCACCTATACGGACGCTACGTTCAAAATCGTGCTCGGGCTTGGCCTTGGCGGCGGTACGGACAGAAGCGAATACGTAAACGGCTACGCATTCTTCGACGATATTTCCTGCAAGACGATTTCTAACGACGACTATGCCGACGCGCTGAACGGCGTTTCCGCAAAGGTTGTCACGCACAGCTCGGAAGAAACGGATAAGACGGTAAACACGGCGGAAGAAAGCTACGACGTGTATGCGATCGACTTCGCGCCCGCGGCAACCCAAACCGCTTGGACGGTTTTGGATAGCGCGTGGAATATCGACACCACCACCGAACGCGCAACCAACGGCAAGGTTTACACGGCTGCGGACAGCAATAAAGACGCGAACGTGGCAACGTATCACGGCTTGGGCATCGCAACCGCAAACGATAAAACGAAAATTTACACCGTTTCGCAAATGGCAAGCGACAACAATACCTATTTGCAAGCGGTTTACAATCAAGTATTTAAGGACAGCAAGCTTGTATCGGCAAACGATAAGGTGCTTATGCTCCTTTCGTATAACGGCGCGGCTTATACCGCTCAATCGGACGCAATGACGATTACTTTGCAACCGAATGCATATAAAGCGGTTTCCTTCCTTGTAAAAACTTCTGCTTTGAATGGCTTTACGGGTGCAAACGCAACGCTTATCGACGGTACGAACAAGACGATAATTTCTTCGATTGACACCACGACGATTGACAAGGTAGATATCGACGACGAAAACAAAGACATCTACGAAGGTTGGCAACGCTGCTACTTCTTCTTGTCCAACGAAACGACGGAAGAACAAACGGCGACCATTTCGCTTGGCTTTGGTCCTACGACGGTTATCGGTCAAACCAAATCTGCATTCTACGCAGGCTTTGCGGCGTTCACCGATTTTGCGATTTACGATTTCAGCGGCGATAAGGACGCATTTGAGTTGGCTGCGGAAGACACCTATACGAAAGTAGTTTCGTTGGAAGGCAATAACCAAACGCAAACGAGTACGGACGCATTCGACTCTACCGCATATATTCCTACCGACGAAATTGAAACGGGCTTTGCGAATCCCCAAAACTATAAGGGCGTTTACTCGGACAGCGCGTATATCGTATCGGGCGGTACGGACGCGGAAGTGAATAAAAACGAAAACGCAGGGCTTTTGAATAAAGAACACGCGGATAACTACACCGAAATTTTGAAAAATCTCGGCGGCAACGGCGCTACTTGGGATACGGCAATCGGCGACGACGCTACCCAACCGCTCGTTATTTACAACGACGGTGCGCAAACCAAGTCGTACGGCTTTATCGGTAAGCTCAACACGATAAGCGCAAATTCTTATCAAGTTGTATCCTTGCGTTTGAAAGTAAGCCAAGGCGCGACTGCGGGCGTATATCTTGTGGATACTTCGGAAGACACGCGCGATAATATGCTTACCATCGGCACGAAAACCGTTTACTGGTACGATGACGACGGCAACATTTGTGCGAAAGACCCGTCCAAAAACAACTTCAATAAAACGAGAGATATTGCGTTTAAGAAGGTAAAAGCAAACGGTCTTTACAAGGTCAACCCTACGTGGAGCGGTGCAAGCGAAGCAGACGCAAATAAATACTACGCAAACCTTTCCGCTTATGAAAAGGACGAAGAAACGGGCAACTTACTCGTTGCGGAAAACGGCGTTTCGTATAACTACACCAACAAATGGCTCAACGATGGCAACGACGGTGTTGCATTCTACGCAGGCGAAGACGGAAAATACTACGCAAACAGCAAAAAGCAAGCGCAAGACGAAGTGCTTGACCTTGCAAGCGTGACGGCTTTGGAAGCGCGCTACACCGCAAACGCTGATAAAGAATTGTTCGTGACGGTGACGGGCGATACGGCTACCCCCGAATGGAAAACCGTGCTCTTCTACGTGCACACGGGCGCGAAAGCGAAAAACTATCGTTTGGAAGTTTGGAACGGTACGCGCGATAACGCGGTTGTCAACGGCGCGGGCTCGTACGTGATTGTGGACTCGTACAATCCCGGCAATGCGGACAGCAAGTTCAGCTCGCTGGTGGATTTGAGAAAGGAACAAATCGACGACGACGCTACGCTTGGCTCGTATTTTGAAAGCGTATATTCGTTCTACGACACCGACGCGTTCTTGCGTTATGACGAATTGGCTGACGAAAATAACGTGGGCGATTCGTATGAAGATTATCTTTCGTCCGCTTATAACGACGGCGTAGCTTATTTGGAATATTCGAACGGTAAAACGTACGAATTCTACACCGACTATTCGTTGGTTGACCAAACGGTAAGCCCTGACGTGGAAAAAGACGAAACGGAAGACGAAGAAGACGAAACGACGGAAATCGACCCTGCAAGCGCGTGGTTGCTCGCCGGTTCTATCATCATCGCGGTTGTTCTTCTCGGTGCGGTTGTAAGCGTAATCGTTAGAAAAACAATCGGCAAGCGTATCCGCTTTAGCAAACTCGTTAAAAAGAATAAAAACAACAAATAAGCTATAAAGCATACACCCCGTTGCGGATAATTCCGCAACGGGGTTTTTCTTTGTTTGTTATACTCGTTTTTTGTTTCAACGCGTACACGGTACGCGCGTTTTTATTTTTTTTGCCTTTCTTTCGATAAGAAAAACAGGCATTATAAAATGCCTGTTAAAAAGATTTCGATACCGATAACGATTAAGATAACGCCGCCTAAAATCGTTGCTTTATCCGCGTATTTCATACCCACTTTCTTGCCCAGCAATACGCCGAATAAGCAAATTGCAAAGGTGATTGCGGTAATTACTCCCGCGCAAACCAACGCTTCTAAAATTTGATATTCCGCAATCGTGAAGCCAACGGATAACGCGTCGATGGAAGTGGCGACCGCCTGCACCAAAAGTCCTTTACAGCCGATACACGGCGGGTTTTCTTCGTTTTCCTTTTTCAAGCCGTCTATCAGCATTTTACCGCCGATGAAAACGAGCAAGATAAGCGCTATCCACGGAATTGCTTTTTCAAACGCTTGAAAATACTGCAATATCGTATGTACGCAAATCCAGCCCAGCATCGGCATAATGCCTTGAAACACAGCAAAGATACCGGCAATCAACGACATCTTGCGTTTGCGCATTTGCGGTTCGTGTAAGCCGTTTGCAAGCGACACGGAAAACGCGTCCATTGCAAGCCCGATGCCTAACCCCGCGCTTGTAATAAAGAATTCAAAATCCATATTTATTCTTCCTTATTATATGCCTGTTTTTGTGGGCATATTTAATTTTTTCTCAATCCTTTCGGCAAATGGTTTTTTAGCGTGCCGTTTACCGCTTTTCCCAGCCCGATGGGATAGCCGCAAACGCACACCAAGCACCAACCGTTTGCGTTTTCGATTTCTACCGTTTCACCGCGTAAATATTTCTCTACGCGTATATCGTCAACGGTAAAATCTACGGCGTTTTTCCACTCTTCTTTCTTGCTTGCAAGCGCAAGCGAGTGCGACGGCTCCAACCGACCGTTTTTCACTTCGCCCAAGCGAATACCCGCCCGCAAAACTTGTAAGCCGTTCCACTCGAACACGCCGTCGGGCAAATGATAAAGCACGCCGCCGCCTTCGTGCAGGCGTGTGGCAAAATTACTTACAAGCGATTGCTTGGCAAACTCTTCCCACGCTTTTTTACCTTGCGCGCTCACGTTCGGTTTTTTCTCACGAAGTATTTTATTTATTTCCGTGCTTTCTGTCTTTTCAAATAACGCAACGAAATGTCCTTCGCCGCGTACCTTGTGCGGATATAATTTTTCTTGTTTGATGAGCCGCATTTCGGGGTGAGTAAGCAAATAATCGCATACCTGCCCCTCATCTTCTTCATAAGCAAAGGTGCAGGTAGAATACACCAGCCGTCCGCCTTTTTTCAGCATTTTGGTTGCGTGGGATAAGATATGCTTTTGTCTTTCCGCGCAAAGCGCGACGTTTTCTTCGCTCCACTCGGCCAACGCTTCTTCGGCATTTTTGCGAAACATTCCTTCGCCCGAGCAGGGCGCGTCAACCAAAATTTTGTCGAAATATTCGAAGAACGTTTTAGACAGCGTTTCGGGCATTTCGCTCGTGACTACGGCGTTTTTTATTCCCATTCGTTCCACGTTGGACGAAAGAATTTTCGCCCGCGAAAAAATCGGCTCGTTGAGTACGGCAATTCCCTGTCCTTGCATTTTACACGCCATTTGCGTACCTTTACCGCCGGGCGCGGAACAAAGATCGAGTACTTTTTCGCCCGGTTGCACGTCCAAAAGGGGCGCGGCGGACATCGCGGACGGCTCTTGCGAATAGAACAGCCCTGCAAAATGGAACGGGCTTGCTCCCAGCTTTTCCTCGTCTGTATAAAACCCGTTTTCCTCCCATGCAATTTGCTCTTTCGCAAAGGGTAAAAGCGGTTTCAACGCATACCTGCCCCCTTTGAGCGGGTTCAAACGCACGCCTTTTACGGGTGAATTTTTATATACGGCGAAAAATGCTTCCCATTCGTTTTCGGGAAGCTGTTTTTTCATTTTTTCGATAAATAACGGGGGCAAACGGTACATATTATACCCCCAAATACGCCAAAAATTCGTCAGGCGTATAAACGCTTGCGCCGCGGTCTAACACCGATTGCAAACGCGGACCGCTTTCGCCTGCGAGCGTCACGTATAAATTGCATTCTTCCGCGCGGAAGGTAATAAACGCCGCTTGGTCAAACGCCAAATGCAAAAGCTTTTGCGCAAGCTCCGTTTGCAGTTCTAATCCGTGGGAAAAGCAAACGGTTTTTCCTTTGAGCTTTCCGTCCTTTGCGCGTTTGCGCTTGGCTTTATCGGCAAACACGTGAAATGCCGCGCGAGCGCGCTCGCGCGCTTCCTTTGCCTGCTCGCGCGCTTTTTTATACGCTTCGTAGCCGACGGAAGTGGTTTGCGTCACTTCATAGTTTTCAATTTTCCCAAGCGTAATTTGATATTTTTCAAGTACCTTGGGCAGGGATAAATTTTCCTGCTTGCAAATGGCTTCCGCTACCTTCATCGTGGCGTACGCGTCGTCAACGGCGCGGTGGGGCGTGAATTCTACCCCCAAATCCTTGGCAATCAAGCCCAAGCCGAACTGACGGGAAAACTCGCCGATTTTATTCATATATAAAAACTGCGTATCGGCGAACGAGAACGAAAAGGACGGCAGGGAAAAGCGTTTGCTTTCCAAATTGAGATATTTTACGTCGTTCATAGACGCGTGTCCGACTACGAGCGTGTCGCTATCTTGGAGCAGCGCGTAAATTTTGTCGGCGAGTTCGGGAAAGGTGGGATACGTCTTAAATTCGTCGTATTTGTACGGCAAAACAAGCCCTTGCACTCCCTTTCTGTCGGTCAAATGAAAACCGCCTTTGGGGTTGATCAGGACGTCTTGCTTATCCAAAATATGAAATTGTTCATCGACAAGGCAGTATCCAAACGCGCAAATTTTCGCTACGTTTTTGAACACGCCCGCACATTCGATATCGAAAAACAAATATTTCATTGCGTATCCTATATAAGTTGTATTCCCTATAAAAAGACCGCTGCTTGGGCGGTCTTTTATCGTTGTTAGTTTTTAGGAGTAATCACGGACTTGCCACCCATATACGGGCGCAACGCTTCGGGAATATTTACCGAGCCGTCCGCTTGCAAGTGGTTTTCCACAAACGCAATCAGCATACGCGGGGGCGCAACCACCGTGTTGTTTAAGGTGTGCGCAAGCTTCACCTTGCCGTCACTGTCTTTATAGCGAATGGCAAGCCGTCTTGCCTGTGCGTCCGTTAAGTTAGAGCACGAGCCCACTTCGAAATATTTCTTTTGTCTGGGGCTCCACGCTTCTACGTCGCAGCTCTTGTATTTTAAGTCCGCCAAGTCGCCTGAACAGCAACCCAGCTGACGGACGGGAATATCCAACGAGCGGAATAATTCAACGGTATAGCTCCAAAGCTTTTCGTACCATTCTTCGCTTTCTTCGGGGCGGCAAACCACGACCATTTCTTGCTTTTCGAACTGGTGAATACGGTAAATACCGCGCTCTTCGATGCCGTGCGCGCCCTTTTCCTTTCTAAAACAAGGCGAATAGCTGGTCATCGCGAGCGGAAGCTTGTTGCCGTCGATGATTTGACCCATAAATCTGCCGATCATCGAGTGCTCGGACGTACCGATAAGATACAAGTCTTCCCCTTCGATTTTGTACATCATATTTTCCATTTCCGCAAAGCTCATAACGCCCGACACAACGTCGCCGTGAATCATATACGGGGGAATGACGTAGGTAAAGCCCTTGTCAATCATAAAATCGCGCGCATACGTCAACACTGCCGAATGCAAACGCGCAATATCGCCCGTGAGATAGTAAAAGCCCTGGCCAGAAGTACGGCGAGCGGAATCCACGTCGATACCGTCTAATTTTTCTAAAATGTCGAGATGATACGGCACTTCAAAAGCGGGCTGGGTTGGCTCGCCAAAGCGGGCAAGCTCTACGTTTTCGCTGTCGTCCTTACCAAGCGGCACGTCATCGGAAATGATATTTGGAATGGTCATCATCACTTTTTTGAGCGCGACTTCCACTTCTTCGTTTTCTTTTTCAATCGCGACAAGGCGTTCTGCGTCCGCTTTTACCTGCGCTTTGATTTTTTCCGCTTCGTCCTTGTTGCCTGCGCGCATATATTCGCCCACCTTTTTAGACAAGGTGTTTCTTGCCGAGCGAAGCGCGTCGCCTTCGGCGATCAACGCGCGGCGTTTGCCATCCAACGCAATCGCTTCGTCAACGAGCGGCAATTTTTGGTCTTGGAATTTCTTTTTAATATTCTCTTTTACAAGTTCGGGGTTTGTCCGAATGAGATTGATATCGATCATATCTTGCTTCTCTCCGTTTGTTCGTTTCTCTTATTATACAACTTTTTGTTTATAAAAGCAATTAAATCAAAAGTCCGCAAGTGAAATTCCCGTAAAAATTCTACAAAAAACTTGAATTTTTTACTCGACTATGATATAATGAAAGAGATATAATCTCTTCGGAGCGAAAAACGGCTATGAATAACCAAAATATCGTTGAAGCTGCAAGCGAAAGCACGCAAGCGAAAAAGACGAACAAAATAAATAAAAAAGCGGCGGTTCCCGTAGTGGAAGTGCAGCGTTTTCACGCGCTTGCAAGCGAAGGTCTGTCCGCAAAACAGGTGCAAGAGCGTATCGATCAGGGCTTGGTTAATAAAACCACGAAAAAATACTCGAAATCGTATCGCAGTATTTTTATCGGCAATATTTGCACCTTTTTCAACCTTTTGTGCTTGATTGCCGCAGTCGCGCTCATTTTGGCGCGCGCGCCCATTACGCAGCTCACGTTCGTTGCCATTTTCCTTTGCAACGTGGTCGTTAGTATCGTACAGGAAATTCGGGCAAAGCGCAAAATTGACAAGCTCACCATTCTATCTTCGCCTACGGCGAAAGCGGTGCGCAGCGGCGCGGTTGTGGATATTCCCGTAGAGCAAATCGTAGTCGATGATATTTTGATTTTGGTCGCCGGTCAGCAAGTCCCCGCCGACTGTATCGCCGTGGAAGGCAACGCCGAGTTAAACGAATCGCTTTTGACGGGTGAATCGGTGCCTATCAAGAAAGAAGACGGCGATTTTGTGTATGCCGGCTCGTTCGTGGCAAGCGGAAGAATTGCCGTGCGCGTGGATAAAATCGGCGAGGATACGTATATTAGTAAACTCACTTCGCGCGCGAAGAAATATAAGCGTCCTAACTCCGAGATTATGAACTCGATTACACTGTTCATTAAAATCATCGGTTTGACGATTATCCCCGTCGCGCTGTTTATGTTCTTTAACAACTTAAACAATAAGGGCGGTTCGCTTGCCGATTTTGCGGCAACGGGCGGATTCTTCCAAACGCTGCTTGCAGGCAACGACATTCTTAACGAAACGATACAAAAAACAGCGTCCGTCGTGATCGGTATGATTCCGTCGGGCTTGCTGCTTTTGACGACCGTCGCGCTGTCGGTGGGTATGATTCGTTTGGCGAAATATAATACGCTCGTGCAGGATATGTATTCGCTCGAAATGCTTGCGCGCGTCAACGTGCTGTGTCTGGATAAGACGGGTACGATCACCGACGGCAGAATGAAGGTGAGCGATTGCATTTTGCTCAATAACAATTCCGATTTGGGCATTGACGATATTTTGGGCTCAATGCTCGCGTCCTTAAACGATAACAACCAAACGTCGATTGCGCTGTACGAACGGTTTGGACATTCGTCCATTTTACAGCCCATCGCAACCCTGCCCTTCTCGTCCGCGCGAAAGCTTTCCGCAGTCACCTTTGAAGGCGCAGGCACGTACGTAATGGGCGCGCCCGAGTTTGTACTTAAACCTATGCCCTTGAAAATCGACAAAATCGTAAAGCAATACGCCCAAATGGGCTTGCGCGTGCTCGTACTCGCGCACTCGACGGGGCAAATTCAAGGGGATAAGGTGCCCATTGGGTTGAAAACGGTGGCAATTATTACGCTGTCGGATAATATTCGTCCGGACGCAATTGAAACGATTAAATGGTTCAAGGAAAACGACGTTGCCGTGAAAGTAATTTCGGGCGACAACCCCGTGACGGTGTCCGAAGTGGCGCGCAGGGCGGGTATTAAAAACGCCGCGCATTTCATTTCCTTGGAAGGACTTTCCGAGCTGGAAGTGGAAAACGCCGCAAATCAATACACGGTGTTTGGCCGCGTGACGCCCGAACAAAAAGCCATCTTAATCCGCGCCATTAAAAAGGCGGGGAATACCGTTGCAATGACAGGCGACGGCGTAAACGATATTTTGGCGATGAAGGAATCGGACTGCGCTATTTCCGTTGCGTCGGGCAGCGAAGCGGCGAGAAACGTTTCCAACCTTGTTTTGCAGGATAATAACTTTGGATCGATGCCCAAAATCGTAAACGAAGGGCGCAGGGTTATCAACAATATCAAAAATTCGTCGTCGCTGTATATTATGAAAACGCTGCTCACGCTGATTTTGGCAATTACTTGTATTGCGCTTGGGCAAACGTACTTTTTCACGACGAATAATATGATGATGTACGAGCTTTTGATTAGTGCTATTCCTTCGTTCGTATTGTCGCTGCAACCGAATACGAGCCGCGTAAAGGGCAAGTTTATACCCTACGTTTTAAGCCGTGCAATTCCTGGGGCTTTGACGATGGCGCTGGGTATCATTACCCTTTATACCGTGCACGAAACGTCGCTGGGTACGGCGTTTGGACTGGTAGATGAATTTGGCTACGAAACGCTCGAATATCAAGCGCTGATGATGATTGCGCTCACGTTTACTGGGCTTGTAATGCTGTACCGCATTTGTCAGCCGTTTAATATCGTGCGCGTGTGCCTGTTCGCCATCACGGCGTTCCTTTGTATCTTCGTATTATCCGTGCCGATTTTGGGCGAAATTGTGTTTGCGAACTGGTCGCTCGTTGAATTCAACGTATCGCAAATTTTGGTAATGATTATCATCGTTCAAGCGGCGTTCCCGATATCCGCGTTTTTAATCAAATTCTTCGATATGATGAACCCCGTCGAAGAAGAATAAACAACGATTTGAATAAATGAAAAACGGCAATTTTATTGCCGTTTTTTTCTTTCATCGCATACCTGCCCCCTGCAAATGGGGTGCATTGCAACGGTTTTCGTTGCGTGAATTGCTTGCCTTTAGCAAGCGTGAAATGCAACGCGTGCGAGATTCTTCACTGTATTTCATTCCGTTCAGAATGACAGTGCGACGCGTTGCGTTAAGGGATAATTTATATTTAGATTCTTCACTTCGTTCAGAATGACACACGGTATTCTCTCCCTAAATGGACGCAGCAAAGCAAAAGAATTTCATTATAAAATTCAGCAATAACGAAACGCGGAGCGTTTCAATTCACGCGCCTTTTTGCGCAATTCACGCCGACGGTGTCGGCAATTCACGCAAGCTCTGCTTGCAATTCACCATAAAAACGCCGCCTTGCTGATTGCCAGCAGGGCGGCGTTTGTTTTATTTTTATTCTTCGTCAGCGGGAGCTTCTTCCGCCGCTTCATCGACAACAGCTTCGTCCGCGTCAATTTCTTCGGCTTCCACGCCTTCCATCAATTCTTCGGGGCTTAAATCCGCCGCCGTTTCTTCGGGTACTTGCGTTTCCGCTTCGTCGTCGCGTTCAGTCACGTCAACGGTTGCCACTAAACTGTCTTTTACGTTCATTACTCTTACCCCGCGGGTCGCTCTGCCGATTTGACTAATCGTGTCCGCGTGCATACGGATAATCGTGCCGCCCGTCGTGATAATCATAATATCGTCTTCGTCGGTGACGAGCTTCATATTGACAAGGTAGCCCGTCTTATCGTTGAATACGCCTGCCTTGATACCCTTACCGCCGCGGCTTTGCAAGCGGTAATCGTCAAAGTTGGAGCGTTTACCATACCCTTGCGACGTGAGCGTGAATAAGTCTTTTTCTTTATCCACAATCAGCATATCCACTACGATATCGTCCTTGGCAAGGTTCATTGCGCGAACGCCTTGCGTGCCGCGTCCGGTCGGACGAACGTCTTGTTCGGAGAAGCGGATACACTTACCGCCCTGCGACGCAATGAAAATTTCGTCTTCGCCCGTCGTGAACTGTACGGAAATAAGTTTATCGTCTTCGAGCAATCGAATCGCGATTTTACCGTTTTTAGGAATACGCTTAAACTCGTCGGTGGACGTTTTCTTGATCAAGCCCTTTTCGGTTGCCATAATCAAGTAGCCGGTGCCGTCTTCTTTCACAGGAAGCACCGTTTCGATTTTTTCGCCTTGGTCAAGCTGAACGATATTCACCACCGCTCTGCCGCGCGCCGTTCTATTCGCTTCGGGGATTTCGTAGCCCTTGATCGAATACACTTTACCCAGCGACGAGAAGAGCAGGATAGGGTCGTGCGTGCAGGTGACGAACATTTTTTCCACGTAGTCTTCGTCTTTAGGTCTATGCGCGGTAATACCGCGGCCGCCCCTGCCTTGCGCCTTGTATTCAGCCACAGGCAAGCGTTTGATATAGCCCGAGTGGGTCAGCGAGATTACTACGTCTTCTCTATCAATCAAATCTTCGTCGTCGATGTTGCCGTAGTCCACGGAAATTTCCGTTTTTCTCGGCGAAGGATATTTCGCTTTGATTTCCGTTAAGTCGTTGCGGATAATATCCATTACGCGGTATTCGTTGGCGAGAATGTCCTTCAAATCGGCAATGGTGAGTTGGAGTGCCGCAAGCTCGTCCTTGAGCTTTTCTACTTCCAGCGAAGTCAATCTTTGCAAGCGCATTTCCAAAATGGCGTTGGCTTGTTTTTCGTCTAACTCAAACGCTGCCGTCAATCCTGCAACCGCCGCATTTTTATCCGCCGACGCTTTGATGATTTTGATCACTTCGTCCACGTTCGCAAGCGCCAAAACCAAGCCAGCGATGATGTGCGCGCGTTCTTCCGTTTTATTCAAGTCGAACCGCGTACGGCGAGTGATTACTTCTTTTTGGTGGTTGAGATAGTGGTACAAAATTTCGCGCAAGTTCAAGGTCTTGGGCTCCGTACCGTTTTCTACGAGCGCGAGCAGGATAATACCGTCCGAGCTTTGCAATTTCGTCTTTTTGTAAAGGGTGTTGAGTACAACCTGCGCGTTCGCGTCCTTTTTCACTTCGATAACGATGCGCATACCGTCGCGACCCGATTCGTCGCGGATATCCGAGATGCCTTCCAGCCGTTTATCGTTGACCATGTCCGCAATCGTTTTGATAAGCTGCGCTTTATTTACTTGGTACGGAATTTCCGTGACGACGATGCGCGAGCGCACGTTGCCGCCCGTGCCGTATTCTTCAATTTCGCACTTGGAACGAATAACCAAACGGCCTTGCCCCGTTCTGTACGCTTGTCTAATTCCGCTTCTGCCCATCAAAATCCCGCCGGTAGGGAAGTCGGGCGCGGGAATGTATTCCATCAGCTCGTCCACCGTGATTTCGGGGTTGTCAATCATCGCAATCGTGCCGTCGATGACTTCCGCAAGGTTGTGGGGGGGAATATTCGTCGCCATACCCACGGCAATACCGTCCGCGCCGTTGACAAGCAGGTTGGGGTATCTTGCAGGAAGCACCACCGGCTCTTCTTCGCTGCCGTCGAAGTTGGGAATGAAATCTACCGTTTCTTTATCCAAATCTTTCAGCATTTCCGCCGCCAGCTTGGAAAGCTTTGCTTCGGTATAACGCATAGCCGCCGCGCCGTCGCCATCGACAGACCCAAAGTTGCCGTGTCCGTAAACGAGCGGGAAGTTGATAGTGAAGTCTTGCGCCAAACGCACGAGTGCGTCATACACCGAGCTGTCGCCGTGGGGGTGATATTTACCCATACAGTCACCGACGATACGGGCGCACTTTCTCGTGGCTTTGTCGTTATAAAGACCCATTTCGTGCATAGAGAATAAAATTCTTCTGTGCACCGGCTTCAACCCGTCGCGAACGTCGGGGATTGCACGCGATTTATTGACCGCCATCGCATAAGCGATGAACGAGCGTTTGAGCTCGTCATCTACTTCGATATCGAGCAGCTTCGTCATCGCGAGCTTTTGCTTAAATTCTTCGGTTAATTCGGGGCTGGTTTCTCTTTTCGCCATTTTATTTTTTCTCCTGCGGAATGATCCGCTTTTTTCTTGATTTTGTTGGGACTTCTTTTTGTTATCCGTATTCCGTTAAAACGCGGAGAGTGCGGTGTATTGCCGTAAAACGGGCGTTCTGCCCGAAGGGAGTGTACTTAAGCGTACACGAGCAAGGCAAAACGCAAATTTGACAACGTATTGCGACGCATATACGCGTTTAGACGTCGAGATCAGTGACTAACGCTGCGTTCTCTTCGATAAACTTACGTCTAAGTTCAGGGTTTTCGCCCATCAGCATCGAGAACATTTGGTCTGCTTCCGCTGCGTTTTGCAGCGTCACGCGGATAAGCGTACGCGTTTCGGGATTCATCGTCGTATCCCAAAGCTGTTCGGTGCTCATTTCGCCCAAGCCCTTGTAGCGTTGGTATTCTACTTTACCCGTTGCGTTTTTATCGTATTCGATTTTTTCTTCTTCCGAATATAAATAATCGACGTTGCCTTTATACGTTGCCTTGTAAAGGGGCGGTTTTGCTGCGTACACGTGACCGTGTTCAATGAGCGGGCGCATATATCTAAACAAGAACGTGTAAAGCAAAATTCTAATATGCGCGCCGTCAACGTCGGCGTCGGTCATAGAAATAATTCTATCGTATCTTAACTTACTTTCGTCAAAATCGTCCAAAATTCCGCAGCCGAACGCGGTAATCATCGATTTGATTTCTTCGTTTTCAAGCACTCTGTTCAAGCGCACCTTTTCTACGTTCAAAATTTTACCGCGCAAGGGCAAAATTGCTTGGAACCGTCTGTCTCTGCCTTGCTTTGCCGTACCGCCTGCCGAGTCGCCTTCTACGATATAAATTTCGCAAAGCTCGCTGCGCTTGTCCGAACAGTCGGCAAGCTTACCGGGCTGGGTGGTCGAGCCGAGTACGCCCTTTCTGCGCGTTAATTCACGCGCGTTTCTCGCCGCGTCGCGCGCTTTTTGCGCGGTGATACAGCGAAGCACCAACTCTTTGGCAATGGACGGATTTTCTTCCAAGAAGGTGGACATGTGTTCGCTGACGCATTTATTCACGAAGGTACGAATGGTGCTGTTGTTCAGCTTGTCCTTCGTCTGCGATTCAAACTGCGCGTTGATAAGTTTTACGGAAACGACCGCCGTGATACCTTCTCTTACGTCCTCACCCGTCAATTTTTCCGAATCTTTCAAAATGTTTTGCTTTCTGCCCGCGTCGTTGATGACTTTCGTGAGCGCCATCTTCAAGCCCTCTACGTGCGTACCGCCGTCTATCGTGTTGACGTTGTTGGCATAGCTGTAAATAATCTCGCTGTACGATTCGTTGTACTGGATAGCCACTTCGCACACCGTATCCCCGTCCTGCTCCTCAAAATATACAGGCGCGGGGAAAAGCAATTCTTCACGGCTCTTATTTAATTCTTCCACGAAAGAGCAAATACCCCCTTCATAGCAGAAGGAGTCTTTCTGTTCTTGTCCTTTTCTGGTATCTTCTAAGGTAATTCTAAGGCCCTTATTCAAATAAGCAAGCTCACGCAGACGGCCCTTGAGCGTATCGTAATTGAAAACAATCGTTTCAAAAATATCCGCGTCGGGCATAAAGGTTACTTTCGTACCCATTTCATCCGATTCGCCAATCACTTGCACACTGCGTTGGGGTACACCGCGATTATACACCTGCTTGAAAATC
>JAZRIK010000041.1:0-5935 GCA_045645245.1 Candidatus Scatosoma sp.
GAGTGACGGCTCGTGGATACAAGTTTGTCCAAATTACAGGAATCAATACAAAACCCCAAAACCTTTTTCAAGGTTTTGGGGTTTTGTGGTGCCGCTGGCCGGACTTGAACCGGCACGGTCGTTAAACCGAGGGATTTTAAGTCCCTTGCGTCTGCCTATTCCACCACAGCGGCATATATTTTGCTATCAAAGAAGAAAAAACACTCCGCACCGAAAAGGGTGCAGAGTGTTTTTTGGAGGCGCCACCCAGATTTGAACTGGGGGTAAAGGTTTTGCAGACCCGTGCCTTACCACTTGGCTATGGCGCCATCTCTGCCTGACTTTGACAGCGGTGAATAAAAATAAAAAACAGCACGGATATTTTGGAGCGGGAAACGAGATTCGAACCCGCGACATTCACCTTGGCAAGGTGACGCTCTACCACTGAGCTATTCCCGCATAAACAATCCGCACTGTTTTTTTTGGTGGAAGCTACAGGGTTCGAACCTGTGACCCTCTGCTTGTAAGGCAGATGCTCTCCCAGCTGAGCTAAGCTTCCGTCGAAAGCTTATATACTATACCATATCCAACAAAGAAACGCAAGCAATTTTGCACACTTTTTCAAAAAAATTTTCAAAAAAATAAAAATAATTTTTTCTGCGAGAAAAATTCCGTTTTTTATAAAAAAATTGAGCGCAATCTGTTTCAAAGCGCAAAAATGCGGTTATATATATGCAATCGCGTAAAAAATAGCATAGCGACGTATTGACAAACGCTCAAATGCGTGCTATAATAAACGAAGAAAAAATAAAGAGGTATTGATATGAAATATGCACTCCGCGGGATTACCGCAGAAGAACTCACGTACACGATGAACCGTATTAAGATGGACAAAAATACGAAATTTGAAATTAAACCGCAATTTTCGCGTACCGTCCGTCGCGTACAAGAAAACGACAAGCTTTGGTTTTTGGCGTTAGAAGTTAAAGTGGAATCCACCGAAGATTCTCCCAAGCCCTTCGATTTGAAGGTGCGCCTTGTGGGAATGTTCGAAGCGGAAGACTTGCAAGACGAACAAGATAAGCAAGATTTGGTTATCAATATGACGGAAATCGTTTATCCCTATCTTCGCGCAACGGTAAGCTCGCTTACGGCAAACGCATTCATCAACCCGATGATTTTGCCCGTAATCCCCGCAGGCACGATGTTCCCCGAAGATCGCGGCGAAGCTCCTGCTAATTTGAGCTAATTGTTCGTTTGAAATCGAATGTAAAAGCACTCCGATATATTCGGGGTGCTTTTTTACGCGCGAAATGGTTGCAAAAGCAGAGAAAAAGTGGTAAAATAAATTTATAAACGTCTATTTTCATAAATAGGAGCAAAAAAATGAAAAGTAAGAAATTCTTTACGGCAATTTTAACCCTTGCGATGAGTATGAGCACCACAATCGGCTTTGCGAGCTGCGATAAATCGTATAACTCGGAAGAAACGGACGCGTTGATTGCGCAGCTGCAAACGACGATTGACGGAAACAAAACCGAACTCAACGGTAAAATTGCGGCGTTGGAACAAGAATATAAGGCGAAAGACGCACAGTTGCAGGCAAGTATTGAAGCGAATACGCAAGCACTTGCCACGCTGAAAACGGAATATGAAAGCAAGCTAGCGGCGCTCGAAAAGGCGGATAGCGACAACGCAACCGCGCTTGCCACGCTGAAAAGCGATTATCAAAGCAAAGTTGCGGCGCTTGAAAAAGCCAACCAAGACAACGCAACCGCGCTGGCGGCTTTACGCACGGAATATGAAAATAAGGTTGCTGCATTAAACAAAGCAGACAGCGACAATAAGCAAGCGATAGCGGATTTGGACGCGAAATACCTTGCCGAAGTAGAAAAGCTGATTGCAAGCGATAACGCAAATGCAAGTGCGCTGGCGGCTTTGCGCACGGAATATGAAAATAAGGTTGCAGCATTAAACAAAGCAGACAGCGACAATAAGCAAGCGATAGCGGATTTGGACGCGAAATACCTTGCAGAAGTAGAAAAGTTGGTTGCAAGCGATAACGCAAATGCAACCGCGCTTGCTACATTGAAAGCGGACTACGAGAGTAAAGTAGCTGCATTACAAAAAGCCGATGAAGCTAACGCAAAAGCGCTTGCTACGCTGAAAAGCGATTATGAAAGCAAGGTTGCGGTGCTTGAAAAAGCCGATCAAGACAACGCAGCCGCGCTTGCGCAACTGAAAACGGATTATAACAACAAAGTATCGGCATTACAAAAAGCAGACGAAGATAATGCGGAAGCGCTTGCTACGCTGAAAGCGGAATACCAAGCAAAAGCGACGGAGCTTGAAGGCAAAATTGCTGCGGCAAATCAGACGATTTCCGACAACAAAACGGCGCTGGAAACGGCGATTGCCACTTTGAAAGCAACGTATGATGAAAAGCTTTCCCAAGTGGAAACGCTGATAAGCACCATTCAAGCGACGGACACTACGCAAGACGAAAAAATTACGGCGCTGCAACAACAGGCAGCCGACCTTATTGCGCAGCTTGCCGAAATGGAAAAGGCGACGACGATTGTAAGTGTGGCATTTAACGAAAACGGCGATTTGGTGATTACGTTTGCCGACGGCTCAACGCAAATTGCGCAAGCGCCCGAAACGCACGTACATACTTTTGGCGAATGGATTGCGTTCACGACAGACAACGTGCCTTGCGAAAACCGCTTGTTCTTCCATACCTGTACTACCTGCAACGCAATCGAATGGAAACAGGGCGCGTACACCGACCACGACTGGAATATAGTGACGACCGACCCCACCTGTCAAGCGCAAGGGTATGATACCAAAACCTGCAAAATTTGCGGTAAAGTGGAAATGACCAACTATACGGATATCGTTGACCACGCTTGGGCGGAAGAATACAGCTTTGATAATTCATTCCACTGGTACGATTGTGATACCTGCGACGAAATCAAGGATAAAGCGGAACACGACGTACTTTCCACGGGCGAATGTTCTATCTGTAATGCGCTTGCAGGTCCCACCGAAGGCGTGCTGTACGATATTGCCACCGACGGCACGTATGCCGAAGTAATTGGGTATACAGGCGAGGCAACAAGAGTGCATATTGCGGATACGTATAGCGATTTGCCCGTAAAAACCATTTACGAAAAAGCGTTTTATGCGAATGACACGATTGTTAACGTAGTAATTCCCGACAGCGTGACAAGTATTGGCAAATCTGCGTTCTATGATTGCGATGGCTTAAAAGAAATAATTATCCCCGATAGCGTGATGAGTATGGGAGCGCATTGTTTCGATGACTGTGACAATTTAACAAGCGTTATCATCGGCGACGGGGTACGAGCAATTGAGGGTGCAACGTTCCAAAGCTGTGATAGATTGACAAACGTCGTCATTGGGAATAGCGTAGAAACAATCGGCTCTTATGCCTTCAATAGCTGTAAAAAATTAAAGGAAATTATTATTCCCAATAGCGTGAAAACGTTGGAACGAGCTTCGTTCTATTATTGTCATTATTTAGTCAACGTTTTGGGCGGCAATGGCATAGAAGAAATGGACAGTGAGGCGTTTCATTCGTGTTGGGCGCTTGAAAAAGTTGAAGTTGGTGATAATATTCGTGTTATTGCCTATGATGCTTTCTACAATGTTTCAAACCCGCCGTTTAACGTATATGAAAATTGTAATTATCTTGGCAATGAAAACAATCCTTACGTTGTGCTGTTTTCAACAGCAAATGCCAACATGTCTGCATATACCATTCACGAAGATACCAAACTCATTGCTGGTTATGCGTTTAGGGATTGTTCGCGTTTGCCGTCCATTACCATTCCTGCTAACGTGAAATGTATGGGCATAAATGTATTCTCCGGTTGCTCGGCTCTCACGAATATCGATTACGCAGGGACGATGGAAGATTGGTGCAAATTATCGGGCGTAGCTTCCATTACGGATAACTATTACGGTGCAAAATGGACGGTTGAGGGTAAAGCATTGACGGATGTGGTTGTCCCCGATAGTATCACTACCATTCAAAGTTATGCTTTCTATAAGTGTGAAAGATTAACAAGCGTAATGATCCCTGATAGCGTTGAAACGATTGGTAGTTATGCATTCCGCTACTGTTCGGCGTTGACGGACGTGGTTATCGGTAATCGGGTGACAGCCATCAATGCTTGGGCGTTTAACAACTGCGATAGCTTAACGCGCGTATTCTATAAAGGGAGCGCGGAAGAATGGGAAACGATTGCAATAGATAAAAATGTTCACATTAGCGCAGGGTATGGATCTACAACGTCCAACTCTTCTTTAACCAACGCAACGCGGTATTATTATATCGAAAGTATTGTAGACGTGCCTAACGACGGCGGAAATTATTGGCATTATGATAATAACGGCGAAATCTCCATTTGGGCGGAAGAGACGTATGTGGCAGAACTTTATACGCAGGATAGCGAACCCATTACGTTAACGGCTAATGCTGATAAAGAAGACGTTTTCCAACAAGTTAAGGAAAACTATGTAATAAACGCGCGGTATGCGTATATTCTTACCGATGCAACCGCTTACGATTTAGAGCTTGAGCTTGAATATTCTATGCTCAATTTCTTAAATTTTGACGGCTCTATCGTGGGAGAACAGCTCATTCTTGTTGAGTATGAAAATTGTAATATTACCATAACTGTCACCATCGAACCGCCCGTTGTCCCTGTCACCGACGAACAAGGCGTTGTATATACGCTTTCCGATGATAAAAGCGCGTATTACGTCACCGGCTATACAGGCACGGTAGGCGAAATCGTGATTGCGGATAAAGTGTACGATGTGCCTGTCACGAAGATAAGCTGGCAAGCATTTGCCTATAATAAACAGATAACCAGCGTAATTATTCCTAGCAGTATAACGTCTATCGGCGGCTCTGCGTTTTATAACTGCACCGCTTTAACAAAATTGGTCATTCAAGGCAGTGTTATGACAATGGGAGAGAGTACGTTTAACAAGTGTACCAACTTGACGGAAGTGGTATTTGCCGATGGCGTGACAAAGACGGGTAGCTTTGTGGATTGTACCAGTTTAACAAGCATTGAACTGCCTGCAAGCGTGACGGAAATTGGATGTTTCTCCGGTTGTACAAATTTAACGAGTGTGTCCATCCTTGGCAACGTGACGGAAATTGAAAAGAATACTTTTAAGAATTGTTCTAAATTGACGAATATCGTACTGCCTGCAAGTGTGACGACAATCGGCGAAGGGGCATTTTATCAATGCTCAAGCTTGAAAAGCATTGCCATTCCTGATAACGTGACGAGCATTGGCTATCAAGCGTTTAATAAATGTACTAGCTTAACGAAGCTCACAATTGGTTGTGGTTTGAGAACGGTTGACAGGGAAGCTTTTTATGGCTGTACTGGCTTAACGGGTGTGTATATTACCGACGTAGAGAGCTGGTGTAAGATTGAATGGGCGAACGATAATCCGTTGTATTATGCGGAAAATTTGTACTTAAACAACGAATTGGAAACGGAGTGGATTATCCCCGATACCGTCACGGCGATTAAAAATTATGCTTTCCGCGGGTGTACAAATTTAACGAGTATTGTTCTTTCTGATAACGTGACCAGCATTGGCGGGGATGCATTTTCGCTTTGCGTCAACTTAAAAAGTATTGTGATGAGCAATCAAATAACGTCCGTTGGAGATGCTTTCGGCCGTTGTGATAGCTTGCAGTATAGCGTATATGGTAATTGTAATTATCTCGGAAATGCGGAAAATCCGTATTTGGTATTAATTTCTACGGTGGATAGAAAACTTTCGACATATACCATTCACGAGAACACAAAAGTAATTGCAGAAGATGCATTTTCTTATTGCAGTAATTTAACGCAAATTGAAATTCCCGACGGTGTAGTGGCGATTGGCGAACGCGCGTTTA
>JAZRIK010000042.1:0-16910 GCA_045645245.1 Candidatus Scatosoma sp.
ACGCTTCCATGCATCTATCGAACGTCAAACCGTGGTCATAGTGCACGACAACGGGCACTTTTGCGCGTTTTGCCGCCGCAATTACGCTGGGCGCGATGAGTTGCAACTCACCGAACGGCAACAAAATTTCCGCCGTACCGATAACGATGGGCGAGTTCATTTCTTCCGCCGCCTCAATCGCCGCTTGGAGCATGTCCGAATCGGTCGTATTGAAAAGCCCCACGCCATAATGTTCTTTTTGTGCTTTTTTAAGCACGTCGTTTAAGTTTACAAGCATATTTTTCTCCTGTTCAAATTTTTACAAAGATCTTTGATTTGTTCTTCCGTGCGCATACCGCTCACCGCATCCGCCTGCGAAAGCGCCGCAACTGCCGCCGCCGACGCAAACGATAAAATTTGCTCGTCTGTATCACCGCGGTAAATACCGATCAACGCGCCTGCGCAAAACGCGTCGCCTGCCCCCGTCGTACCCTTGATAAAGCCCGCGGGAATATCATAGGACGGAACGCAAGTGAAACCGTCATTCGAAAGGCATACGCCTACTTCGGGCGTGTGAATGATTACCCGTTCTTTCACACCGTACTCTTTGAGCGTTTGCGCAATCTTGCGTAAATTTTCTTTTATCGGCTCAATGCCCGTCATCGCGCCCGCTTCCACTTCGTTGATAATCAAATTATCCGTATAAGCAAGGCAAGGCAAAACCTGTTTGTAGCGGTCAGAATTTTCACTGACAAGGTCAATGGACGTTTTTACGCCCCTTTCCTGCGCGGCTTTCAAAATTTTCATTCCGTCGCCTGCATCTACCTTATCCAGCAATAAAAAGTAGCCCAGGTGCAGCATTTTAACGTTTAACGCATCAAAATCCACGTGTTCCGCGCCAAAAGCGGCACTCGCGCCCGCGTAAGTAAAGAACGTACGCTGCCCGCCCGTCACACTCATTACTTCGGTGAAGCTGGTTTTATCATTCGCAACGCAAACGCCGCTGCAATCGATACCGTTTTCCCGTAAAGTCGAACGCATAAAATCCCCGTTATCGTCCGCACCGATACAGCCCACTGCTTTCACGTCCAAATCGGGTTTTATGCGCTTTAAGTCGATGGCGACGTTGGGCACGCAGCCGCCAACCGATTTTTGCACGCTCTTGATTTTCGTCAGCTCCCCTGCGCTGGGGTACGCCGAAATTTCATTGATGTTATCGACGAGAATGGTTCCCGCCACCGCAATTCCGCTTTTCATAATCGTTTTTACGCGCGGATTAGTTGCATTCGGCAACCAACGGACCCGCCAACTCTTTCAAGAAGAATAATCTACCTGCAAGCGTAGGAATATACGACGACGTAATCCAAGGCGTCGTGCCGTGACGGAGCGTCATCCAAAGGGAAAGACCTTGCCATTGCATTCCGCGGCCAAGCGTACCGTCCGCACCGCCGATGGCGTAGTCTGCCTGCAAGAAAAGGCCGGGGCCGATGGTGTTCGCGCGGCAAGGCACGAGCGGCGTTCTCGATTTGAAGCTGGTAAGCGCGTTTTGTTCTACCGTCAAAGGATGAATTTTCGCCGCAATACGATAAGGCGCTTTTTCCCATTCGCAAGCACAGCTATAATCTGCCGCAAAGTGCGGTTCCCAGAACGCGATATGGCACATTCTGCCGATACCGTACACCAAAATCAGCTTTGCGCCTTCTTTTTTGAGCGCGGCGATTTTGTCGGGATAGGTAGGCAAGTTTTCTTTGGTTGCAAAATTTCTTTGGTTTTTCGGCACCGTCAATTCGCCAAGCGGATTGAAAAGCGCTTGTTCCATTGCGTACTGGAATGCGCCGGGGTTATCGGACGCAAGCGTATTGCCTTCGCTGTCCGCCCATTCGTCCATATTAAACGTATAAACGTGCTCGCAGGAAACCTTCCATTCTTTTAAGAAATATACCACCCATTTGTACATACCCATAGGTCCTACGGGCAAAATGAACGCTACCTTTTCGTTTCTTTCTTTCGCAAGCTTAATTTGCATTGCAATTTCGTGACCCATATACGTTTCAAATTCGCCCAAGCTGTCGCATTGTACGGGCGTGAAATCTTTATTCCAGAATGCTTGACGGTTCGTGATCGTTTCAGGTGCGTCGATGCACGCGTCAATCTTTGCAAAATCCCAGCCTGCGGGATAAAAACCTTCGAGCATACTGCCTTTTACCGTTGAATTGAAATCCATTGTTTATATCTCCTTTATCTATATATTTTTCGTGAAACTTTTTATGTGAAACGCCTATGTAATTTTGCTTATGGCAACAAGCGTTTCGTGGTGCCTTTTAAGTACACTTGGCATTGTCTAAACCCTTCCGCGTACCCTGCGCCGCATTGATAGCCGCGATAACGGCTGCACGTTTTTACCATATCCGCAAAATCGATGCCGTCGTGCTCGCGCATCCATACAAGCTGACTTTCGTGGCATTCGAGCATATCGATTTTTAAGTCGATTTCGTCGGTAATATCCACAAACTCCGTGGGGTTAAAATTCACCCCTGCCAGCGTGTCCATATAATAGATAGGTACGAGCTTTGCAGGTCCGCAGCCCTTGCTGTACGTTTCGCAGGTACTCTTATAATTAGGCAAGGTCGCCGTAAAGCTTGCGTCAAACACCAGCCGAGATACAGCCGTATGGTCGGGCATATAATCGTCGGGGTTGTGCGTGATTATAAAATCGGGATTAGCATACTTGATGATATCCACAAGCTTATCTCTCGCCGCTTGGTTGTTGTCGTAAATGTCGAGATCGTTAAAGTTCGCGCAAATCACTTCGATACCCGCCATCGCGCCCGCCTTTTTCGCTTCCGCTGCGCGGATTTTCGTCAGCTCGTCGGGCGGAATGATTACGTGTCCCAAATTTCCCGTCGAAACGTGGCAAACAATAACCGTGTCGCCCCGTTTTACGCATTTGGCAAGCGTTCCGCTGCACGCAATTTCGATATCGTCGGGATGTGCACCGATTGCTAAAACTCGCATATTGTTTCTCCTTTTTTTAATCGTTTTCTTAATTGTATCACAATTATTTTCTTTATACAATGGTATAAAGTCCGCAAAAAGAGTAAAATATTCCGCTCTTAAATAATTGAAAATAATTGACAGGATTTGCCTATCTATGGTATGATAGAAATATGGAAAAACGATATTATAAGCATAAGTTGGAAAATTTGATTGTTATCGAGCGTATGGTCACGCTGCATTATTTTGAGTTCGACAAGGATTTTTGCGGACCGAGCGAAGCGCACGATTTTTGGGAGCTTGTCTATGCGGATAAGGCAGGCGTTATTTGCACGGCGGACGGACGGGAAATTTTGCTTTCACAAGGCGAAGTGCTGTTCCATAAGCCGAATGAAGCGCATTCGTTGCGCGCGGACGGGAAAAACGCGCCCAACGTGTTTATTATTTCGTTTGTTTGCAAAAGTCAAGCAATGCGCTTTTTCGAGAATAAAAAACTCACTTTGCCACCGTCGTTGTTGCGGTTTATTTATTCGATTATCGAAGAAGGGCAAAAAACGTTCGATATGCCTTATTCTGACCCGAACGTAAAGAAGATGGCGCTGCATTCTAAGCCCGCCTTGGGCGGACAGCAAATGATTAAGAATTTTTTGGAAATTTTGCTTGTGAATTTGATGCGGCAGGAATCGGGGAAAGAGAATGCCGAAGCGGTGTTTTTGCCGCTGGAAGAAACGCAAACGCCCGTTGCCGAGCGCGTGATTGCGTTTTTGAAAGAACGCGTGGGCGAAAAGCTGGAGATTTCCGACGTTTGCGACGCGTTGCATTATAACAAATCGTACATTTTTCAGCAATTCAAAAAGGCGACGAATGATTCGGTTATGGCGTACTTTACCAAGCTAAAAATCGACGCCGCCAAGCGGTATTTACGCGAGACTGATTTATCCATTGCGCAAATTGCCGATAAGCTGGCGTTCGATACGCCCAATTATTTTAGCAAAACGTTCAAAAAAGTGACGGGGTACACCCCTTTACGTTATAAAAAAATGCGAAAGAGTTAAGGAAAAGCTGTTAAGGCATTTTTAGATTCTTCACTTCGTTCAGAATGCAAGTTGTATGGATTGAAACAATAATATGTTCAAATAAAGAAATAAGACCGCAAACCAACTGCGGTCTTTTAATATTCTTCTCTTCCTAACAGATAATCGACGGAAACGTCAAAACAATCGGCAAGTTTTACGAGATTTTCCAAACTCGGCTCGGACGTACCGTTTTCATAACGGATATACGACGGTTGCGCAATATTTAGATAATCGGCAATTTGGCGTTGTGTCAAGCCGTTTAGCTTTCTTTGCTCTATCAAGCGTTCTTGAAAAATTTTCATCTTTTATTCCCCTTTCTCTTGACAATTATAGCATTTTGCTATATACTATATACAAAAATATAGCTAATTGCTATCAAAAAGGAATATTATATGAATTTAGAATCGACTGCAGAAACTGTTAAACCGCAAAAAAAGATAAAAGTTTGGATGATACTTGTTGCAATTTTGGCAATTAGTTATCTATTAAGTCTTATCACTAAATGCACATATGACCCTTATGAAGCTGTGAAAGACGAATACTTAAAAAACGATTTAATAAATGCACTAAGCGAAATGCAAGTTGACAAATCAGAGGTATCTGATTTTGAGAAAATCGACAATTGGGCAGGTGGAGAACGTTATAGTTTTACCTACTCAAATAAGATAACGCTAACCGTTTATTGTAATATGAGTTCAACAATCGACTCTATTAATTATGGCGAAATAAAGCTATATTATCGGGGATACGAAACATATAATGTCAACGATTATATCTTCAACGAAGCCTATCGTTTAGATTTACAAATAAAATCTGAAGACATCGTTTCTTTATACCTAAACTATCCCGCTACTGCAAAATTTTCTTCTTCCTATTGGACAAGTGCAAGATATGATAATATTTATTATTTAGCCAGTACTGTAGAAGCAGCCAATGCTTTTGGCGTGTATAGTACCTATAATTTCAAAATTGCGTATCATGTCGTTGAAGAAGGCGATTCTTGGAAATATAAAGCCGTCTATCTTTCTTTGGGCGGTAAAGTGCAATTTAACTACTTAGATGATTATGTTTCAAAAGAAGAACGAAAAACCGTCGAGCCAAAATATCCGCTGAAAAACGCGACCACTACAGTTGGAATCCATCTACAATACGCTTCATTGGGAGAATACGGAAAAGAAGAAATCGTCGATGGAGAAACCTATATTTTTTATTGCATTCCATCGGGTAAATATTTAGTCACCAACCACGGCAATATGGGAACGATTTTTGTGGCAAGTGATGAAATGAAAAAGAATTCGTCTGGATATTTAGAGAGTGTAGATCAAAAAGTATATACTTTCAAAACAGGTAGCAATGGAGCTACGATGGAAATTGAGGTGCCTGAAAAATATCATATTGAGCTCTCTATGCAAACAAACATAAATTTACAGAAAATCGATGAATGATTTTACTTCATAATTACATTATTAAAAAATAATACCCTTTTAACGCAATGTTAGAAGGGTATTATTTTTTTTATTATTCATTCACTCAAAACACGCTTTCGCCGACAAGGACAGGCGTGATTTTGTCGCCGTTTATCACCAAATAGCAATAGCTCCCCCCATCGCCCACTTTGCGTTGAAACGAACCGGGATTGATGAGCGTCACTCCATCGATTTCCGTTATATCCGCGCGGTGGGTATGCCCGTACAAAGCAATTTCGCAATTCCGCGCCTTTGCGGCGTGGGCAAGCGCGGTTAGGTCGGTTTTTACTCCGTACTGATGCCCGTGGCAATAAAAAATAGACGTTTTTTCCACTTCCAAAACGCCGTAAGCAGGAAAATGGGGCGCAAAATCGCAATTCCCTGCGCAAAAGTACGTTTTATCGGGAAAATCGCGCAAGAGCTCGTAAATTTCCGACGCGCCGTCGCCCAAATGCACGATATAATCGTTTTCTTCAAGGATTGCGCGAAGCGATTGCAAGCCGCACTTTTTGCCGTGCGTGTCGGATATAATCACCAACTTTTTCATTCGTTTGCTCCGCTTTCGCGTTCGTATTCTTGCCAAAGCGCGAGCATTTTTTGCAGGGCTCTATACCGATGCGAAACGGAATTTTTCTCTTCGGGCGTGGCTACGCCAAATGATTTTTTCAAATCGTCGCTTTCAAATATCGAGTCGTAGCCAAAACCGCCGTTCCCTACTTCTTCGCGTAAAATTTTGCCGTGCGTTTGCCCGATTGCGGTCAGCGTTTTGCCGTTTGGATACACCAGCGCGATTGCGCTTACAAAGTGTGCCGTTCGATTACTTTCATTTTCTAAATCGGTAAGTAATTTATCACGGTTTTTCTTGTCGTTGCCGTGCTCGCCTGCGTATCGCGCGCTATACACGCCCGGCTTACCGCCGAGCGCATCTACGCACAGTCCGCTATCGTCCGCAAGTACCATTTCGCCAAGTGCTTTTGCCGCGGCGGTTGCTTTGATAATTGCGTTTTCTTCAAACGTTGCACCCGATTCTTCCACGTCGTCGTTATAGCCCATTTGCTTTTGCGAAACCACTTCAAAATCGGTAAAAATCGCGGCGATTTCTTGTATTTTATGCGCGTTGCCCGACGCTACGATTAAGCGTCTTTTTTTGATTGGTTGCATACCTGCCCCCTTGGTTTTGATATTTTTCCATATTATTATAGCATAAAGTTTATAAAATAGCAAGGCGTTTGACTTATTTTTATTTCGCTTTTAAGCGAATCGCGTTGCATACCGCAAGCAGCATTACGCCTACGTCCGCAAACACCGCTGCCGAAAGCGGCAGTAAGCTGCAAACGCCAAGCAGCATAAACGCCGCTTTCATTACGATTGAAAACGCTATATTTTGTTTTACGATTACGCGCGTTTTTCTCGCTATCTTCACTGCACGCGGCAGGGCGGATAAATCGTCGGAAATCAGCACCAAATCGGACGCTTCCACCGCCGCTGCGCTGCCGAGTTTTCCCATCGAAACAGCTACGTCCGCACGCGCCATTACGGGCGCGTCGTTAATTCCGTCGCCTACGTATAAAAGCACGCCTTTTTGTTGCCATTCTTCCGCTTTTTTCAGCTTATCATCGGGCAGTAAAGCAGCATTGAACGCGGACATGCCTATCTCGTTTGCTATTTTTTCCGCGCGAGCATAGCTATCGCCCGTCCACATTACCGTATCTTCAAAACCGAGCTTTTTCAGCTCCAAAACCGCCTGTTTTGCTTGCTTACGAATGGTATCGCCTACTTCGATTACACCCAAATAATCGTCCGATTTCGCCACAAAAATAGCGGTATTTTCACTTTGCGTTTGCGGTACGATTACTCCGTTCGTTTTCAGCCATTCCGTCGTGCCGATAACCACCCTTTCGCCGCCGATTTGACCGCGTAAGCCCTGACCTGCAACTTCTTCTACGTCGGTTGCCTTTAACGAAGTTTCAATACTTAAAAACGCCTTGGCGATAGGGTGTGCCGAATACCGCTCCAACGCCGCAGCCGTTTGCAAAAGCTCGGTGGTTGAAATTCCTTTTGTCGGTGTGGCGGAAAGAATAGAAAATTCGCCTTTTGTCAGCGTGCCCGTCTTATCAAAAGCGGCAATTCTCGCCTGCGCGAGCGTGTCTAAATAGGTCGCGCCCTTGACCAAAACGCCCTGCTTTGCCGCACTACCGATACCCGAAAAATAGGTCAGCGGAACGGAAATGACAAGTGCGCACGGGCAGGAAATAACCAAAAACGTGAGCGCGGCGGTCAGCCAGCGCGTAAAATTGTTAAATCGCAGCGTTTGGTATGCGATAAAGCCGTCGATAAGCGGGGCAAAAATCGCCAAAACGAGCGCCAAACCGCAAACAATCGGCGTGTATATTTTCGCAAATTTGGTAATGAATTTTTCAGGCGCAGCTTTATGCGACGACGCATTTTCCACCAACTCCAAAATACGGCGAACTGCGCTGTTTTCATATACCTGCGTTGCTTGCATTTGAAAGGCATTACCTGCGTTTATGCACCCCGAAAGCAGCTCTTCGCCTTGTTTACATTCGCGTAAGACCGCTTCGCCCGTGAGCGATTTTGTATCTAACGACGCTTGCTTGCTAATCAGTACGCCATCGACAGGAATTTTTTCGCCGTGCTTTACGAGTAGCACGTCCCCCACCATAATCTCTTCCGGTTTCACCTGTTTTTGCGCGTAATCGTGGTCGTGCTCGTGTTCGTGATGCTCGTGGCGGTCGTGGTCGTGCGAACAACCGCAACTATGCTCGTGATGGTTGTGGTCGTGATGTTGGTGATGTTCGTGGTGATGATGGTCGTGGTCGTGCGAACAACCGCAGGCGCATTCGGTTGCGCATGCGGACGGAAGAAGCATCGTTGCCCACTCGCTTTTCAAATCCATCAGTTGCGTGATAGAATTGCGCGACGATTGCACAGCGAGTGCTTGCAGCGTTTCGCCTATTTGGTATAATAGCATAACCATCACGCCTTCGCCCATTTCCCCGATAGCGATTGCGCCGATGGACGCCACCGTCATCAAAAAATTCTCGTCAAATATCCTGCCTTTGGATATATTCTTTATAGTTAAAATGAGTACGCGATACCCCGCGCAAACGTATGCAAGGGCATAAAATACGATTTGTAATATGTCAAAAGTCGTCCCTTCCCATAACAGGTTTACCAAATAACCAAACAAAAAGAAGATGGCAGACAAAGCGATAAGACACCATTCTTTTATATGCAAGGCAGGTTTCGTTGCGTACATGGGTGGCTTATTTTGCATTTTTGCGCTATTTTCTAATACTCGCACGTCTTCAAAACAATTTGCCGTTTGTATCACTTTTTGCAAGGTTTGCTCGTTATCGCACTCAATCGTCAGCTTTTGCGTGACAAACGCAATCGACGCATATTGTACGCCGTCGATTTTTGCAATTTCGCGCTCTAACTCCGCCGCGCAATTTGCGCAGTCTAATCCCTGTAATTGTATCGTCGTTTTCATATCTTACTCCTTGTGCGCTCCGCAAAACAAATGTGCCTTGCCCAGCTCGACAATTTCACGAATATGCTGATCGGCAAGCGAATATTCCATATTTTGCCCAAGCCGACGCGCGCGCACCACGTTATTATCGCGCAAAATGCGCAGTTGATGGCTTACGCCGCTTTGCGACCCGCCGCACACTTCAACCAAATGATACACGCACATTTCCCCTTTCATCAGCGCAAGAACGATATTCAAACGCCCTGGATCGGACAGCATATGAAAAATTTTGCTTACCCTTTCTACGTCTTTTTGCGATAAAATATCTTCTTTTACCCGCTTTACGGTAAGCTCGTGCTCCTTTTCGTGTTCACATACTCTTTTTGCCATTAATCTTTGCTCCTTTTTACACAATTCTAACGTTTCGTTTCTATTGTCTGCAACAATCTTATATTTTTCAACAAACACCGACTTGATTTTAGTTATATGAAAATATGTTCATATCTTCATATATAAGAGTATAACATATCGGGGCAGAATATGTCAAGTGGTTTTTTAGATATATCGAAAAAAAATGTGTTAAGTAGTTTTAACATATATCGGGGAAAAACGTTTCAAGTGCTTTAATACATTTTGAGAAATAATACATTAGGCATTTCTTACCACAACGTTGCCACCGTTGTCAAGTATTTTAGAAAATTGCAAAAGGTCGCAGGATTTCTCCTACGACCTGTTTTCATTTTAGAACCACCCAATTCTTTTATGTTTCATTGCGATGTTTACTTTTGTACTTTTTATACATATGCTCTAATTTATTGCCACCTTCAATATAATATGGCATACAAAAAACTTTTTTTCCGTTTTTATAAAAATACCATTTCAATCCAGTCTTTGCAATATTATATTCAAGATCAGCATATCGATATATTTTCTTCACTCCAATGTAGTTTCTATAGACAAATTCATCTCTTCTAATCTCAACCTTCCATAAAGACCAACAGGTAAACATAATCATTCCCGGCAACCCGATCAACAGTCCCCCTCCGATTATATATTCTATGCTTTCGCGTTGGATTAAAGTAATAATTACGATAAAACAATATAATAAAATTACAAAAATCGGAACAATTCGATAAAATATAGGTATTCTTAAGACATATCTCGCTTTATCATTTTCAATTTCGTTTTTTTGTCTGCCGCCTGTTTTATTTTTTCTATATCGCAAAAATAATACACTTAACAGTATCGGCAATCCTATAAGAAGACTTTTTGTGAAAATAGATATCCATTCTGCTTTTTCCATAATTTTACCTGCTTAAAAGTGAAAATGTTCCATATACTACGTATTCTAAAATGAAAGCATACAATAGCGTTTCATCTGAATTATTTCTCTTATGACCTTTCACTTTATTTAGACTTTCATTTGAATAACTTAATAAATAATTCTACAACGCATATAAAGCCATACAAGACAACTATGACGGTCAATGTTATCAAAAAACCATACAATCCAGCCATAATTTCATGAACATTACAATAAACAACCAATAACCCTGAAGAAACAAATAAAACAGCAAAATACAAAAGGATTTGTATCCATCCTATAATCAAGTCTTTTGTAAAAGCAACATTTAAGCTTAAACAATCCATTAAGCAAAAAAATAAATATTTTACTGTTTTCATAATCTCTCAAAAAAATTATAGAATAATCAAATCAACTCTATCATTTCTATTTCAATAAACATATCTTACCACAACGTTGCCACCGTTGTCAAGTATTCCGACAATATTTCCTTGCGCGTTAATCCGCCGTTTTCCGCTTATACGTCAAAGCTTGAAACAAAAGTTTTTGCGTTTAGATACGACCATGCCCCCGTCAAATGAAAAATAAGCTGCTTAGCAACGAGTGCTTGACGCGCCACTCCGCGCCGCTTATTTTCTATTTCGTCACCATATTTCATATCCCCTAAAACAGGATTTCCTACGTGCGCCAAATGCGCGCGGATTTGGTGTGTTTTGCCCGTATGCAGGCGTACTTCCACTTTACTCAAGCCGTCGTTTTCGTCAATCACCTTGTACTCGGTGACAATTTTATCTGCGCCCGCGACCTGTTTATCCAGCACTTGCACGAGCGATTTTTTC
Source organism: Candidatus Scatosoma sp. (assembly GCA_045645245.1). Classification (GTDB taxonomy): domain Bacteria; phylum Bacillota; class Clostridia; order Christensenellales; family Borkfalkiaceae; genus Scatosoma. The sequence goes on from JAZRIK010000042.1 coordinate 11,151, forward strand.
TCGTCCTTTTTCAAATACGCCGTTAAAAGCTTTTCCTTATCCGTAAACTTGCCTACGCACAAGGCGTGGTAGATTTTTTCTACCGTACGTTGCTTAAAAGCGGTTAAAAGCGCTTGCTCCGCTTCGTCGCCGAATGCAAATACCATTAAGCCGCGCGTGTTTCTATCCAAACGATGAATAAAACGGCATTCTTTGCCGTAATTTCGCGTAAGCTCGGCGAATACGGACTCGGAGCTGACTCCGCTTTCTTTGTCGATTATAAGCACGTTTTCGTCTTGATATACGCTATAGAACGCGGGCTTATCCGCTTGTTTTGGCGTTAAGAAATATTGTACAATATCGCCAACGTTCAGCCAAGCGTTTTCGCCTGTTTTTTTGCCGTTGATTTTGATTTCTTTGTTTTTCAAAAGCGTATGAAAACAAAACGATGCCTGCGCGTAGTTGGCGTCGGTAAAATCTTTTAAGCTTTGCGGTTGTTCTACGGTCAGCTCTAACATATACTCATCCTTTATAAATTTTCGCCGCCCGAAGCATTCGAGCGGCGAACCAGTTAGCAATTAGTGATTAGTCTTCTTTTTTCTTAGAAGATTTTTTCGCGGTTTTTTCCGCTTTTGCGTCGATATCGTCAAGCGTTTCGTTCGACGGCTTCACAAGCAACAATACAATCAATGCAATCAAGCACACGCCCGCAAACGCGAACAATACAACGGAAACTACGTTGTTCTTCAGCCAGTTGTTTTCGCCTTTGATTACGTCCGCTTCCGATTCAACGATGATTACTTGGTAAGCGGCTGCGCGTTGAGATGCTGCAAGCTCGGCTTCCCAGTAATCCGCCATAATCAAATACGTGCCTTCTTCGGCGGTCGTAAAGCTTTGGTTGTCTGCCGACCAGTTGAATTTGTTATACTCATTCCATTCGTCAGGAGCGTTGTCTTCGGTGATACGAGAATCGTATTCTTTAATTTCCTTAAAGCAAGCTTTTACTGCTTCAATCGCGTCAGAGCTTGCGCCTTCGCCTGCAAGCAAGGTTGCGTATGCGGTAAGATATACTTCAAAATAATTTCCGTTTACCGCCGTCGCTACGTCCACTTTTTCAGCGAGTTGCGCATACGTAATCGCCGACAAATCGCTGCGCGAAAGCTTTTTGATTACGTCGTTTGCACGCGCCCAGTCGTTATATTCTTCAAGGTCAACGCGATAAAGTTTATAATCTTCTTTCAGCGTACTTGCGCCTACAACCTTGAGATCTTCCAAGGTATAGGTCTTGTCCAAAATTTCGGTGTCGCGTCTATCCAACGCTTTAATGGGGTCTTCCACTTTCAAACCGCGGTTCTTGATTTGGAAGCTAAACGTAGGCACGTTTTCAACGTCCCAAATGTTTGCGGTCGTCACCGATACTTTTTCGCCGTCCACGTAATATTGCATCGTGTTGCCAGCTTTATCGTTTGCGAAAATCTTAAATTCGTATAAACCTTCCGATTCAACCGCAAGCTTAATGCCGTTATACGAAAGCCCCGTCGAAGTTTTTTCGCCTTGCGTGCCTTCCACGCGGTAGCTGATCGAGAATTTTAAGTTGCGATAGCCGTTATCGTCTTTGAATAACCATTCAAGCGAAGGGAAGTACAAATACGAGTTGCTGCCTGCATATACTTCTTCCGCCGCCGCTTCGAGCGCGTCTTCAAACGCCTTTTTCGCCTTTTCGTATTCGGTTGCGTTTACGATTTTGTTTTCTTTATCCGTGTCGTTTGCTTCGATATACTTATACGTTGCGCCGTTTTTCGTCTTGTTGACAGGTACGTACGTGATATCGCCGATGGTTTTCGTCGTGCTTGCATACCAAGCCAAGTCGTACGTCGCCGCATTGTTCGAGCCGTCACTCGTCGTCATTTTGATAGAAACGAATTCGTTGCCGTTATTTTCCTTCGCAACCGTCGTTGCGATATCGCCGTCTTTATAATATACGGTATCCATAAAATATACGGACGTCGTTAATTCTTCGTAATTGGCTTCGGTTGCCGACGGATTGTATTGATAATACGTCAAGTCGTTATCCAAGCTCTTGGTTTTCAATACGTCGATAACCGTATAATCGAGCGCGAATGCGCCGCCAAGCAAGAACGAATTTACTTCTTCGTTTACTACGAATATAGGCGCTGCATCGTCTTGCACTTTGTTTTCGTCCGTTAAGTTGTCAAACGATTGACCGTTGATATCGTACAAGAGCACGGTTGCCACTACGCCCTCCGCCGCTTCTGCTTTGAACGTCATCGGGTACGATTTGTTAGCGGTATAGCTTGCGTAATTTGCGCCTACGTTTTCAAACGTGCCGATTTCATCGCCGTTCAAAAGCACGGTGAATTCGCCGTCGCGAGCGTCGTTTTCTTGCGCTAATTCAAGCTTTAATTCCGCGGGATTAGATACGGTGTGTTCGTCGCCGTCATTGACCGATACTTTCAACGCGCTGCCATCTACCGTGAATTGTACCGAGTTGGTTGCTTTGTTCTCTTTCGTAGCCCAAGCGGACGCGGTATCCATCGATAAGGTCACGCTTTCAAAGTTCAATTCCTTAAAAGCGAACGTCGTATTGAAATATTGTACCGCCGGCTCGCTGTTTTCTTCCTTTTCGTACCATTTGAGCGCCAACGAACGCTTGATTTTCGCACTTTCTTCGTCTTTGAGTGCGAACGCAGTCACTTTGTATGCCGCATCGCCTTCGCCGATGGTTTCCGCCGTGACGTTTCTACTCGTTTCCGTTGCCGTAAATACGTCGCTGAGCGCGTAGGTTGCAACAGTCGTAGCGTCGTCAGCCAACGCATTCGTTCTAAATAAACCTGCGCCCATAGCCCCAAAAAGGGTTGCGGACGCGAGCATAAGTGTAATTGCCGTTAATTTTTTGTTTTTCATGAAAACGTGCCTCTCTATTTTTGTAGCCAATCGTTTATAATATCGTACTTTACTATTTTACACCCAAACGCAATATTTGTCAATTGCATTTAGCGGTATTTCGTTGATTTTTGTGCGTTTTTCTCTTTTTTTGTGCGTTTTTATTGAATTTCTACCGCCTTACCCAAGTCAAACGCTTTCCAAGGCGTTTCTGCTTCGGGCGGGCAAGCGATGAATTTCATTCGCTCTTTTGTAATCGGATGGGAAAAACTGAGCGAATACGCCCACAGCGCAAGCTTACCCTTTTGCGCGAGTGCGCCGCCGTACCGCATATCCCCAAATACAGGATGGGAAATGCCTGCCATTTGTACGCGGATTTGATGCGTTCTGCCCGTATGCAAACGCACTTCCACCAGCGCGTATTTTCCTGCGGTTTCCACTACTTTATAATCCAGCTCGGCATATTTTGCATTTTCTTCGCTGGGGGTACAAATATACACCATATTATTGACGGTGTTTTTACGCAAGTAGTTGCAAAGCGTACCGCGCGCGGAATCGGGCGTGCCGCAAAGCACGGTGAGATACTTTTTCTCGAAATCCCCCGTTTGCAAGCCGTCGGTTAAACGAGCCGCCGCCTTACTCGTTTTCGCGTAAACCATTACGCCGCCCGTAGGACGGTCCAAACGGTGGACAAGCCCTAAATACACGTTGCCCGGCTTGTCGTACGCCGTTTTAATGTAGCGTTTGATTTGGTCGAATAAGTTGTCGTCCTTGCTCTCGTCCGGACAGCAAGCGGTCATTTGCTCTTTCAAAACGACGATAATATGGTTGTCTTCGTATAAAATACGGAAAGGCAAAGCGTTCGTTTCCGGCGTTTGCGCTTGATTATTTTCACTCATGAATAAACATTCCTCCTGCACCGCAAGGAAGGGAAATGCCTTCCTCCGTTTTTATGCCTACTTCGTATGCTTCTACTTTGCCGTTAAAGTTTTTCATCGTCAGCTTTAAGATATTTTCCAAAACCATCGGCTGCAAGCCCGTGGTATAGCTGTTGATGAGTACGAATAACGGATTTTCCGAAAGTACTTGCGTGCAAAGCTCGACAAATTTGTATAAATCGTTTTCAATCTTCCACATTTCCCCGTTCGGTCCGCGACCGTACGACGGCGGATCCATAATAATTGCGTCGTATTTGTTGCCGCGACGGATTTCCCGCTGCACAAACTTTAAGCAATCGTCGATAATGTAGCGGATTCCCGTGTCGATACCGCTCAAACGCGCGTTTTCGCCTGCGCGTTCTACCATTCCTTTCGCCGCGTCCACGTGCGTCACTTGCGCGCCCGCTTTTGCACACGCCACCGTTGCCCCGCCCGTGTATGCGAATAAATTCAAAACCTTGATAGGACGATTTGCGTTTTTGATAAGCGCAGTCATTTTTTCCCAGTTGACCGCCTGCTCGGGGAATAAGCCCGTGTGCTTAAAGCCCATCGGCTTGATCTTGAAGTTTACACCGAGCGTATCGTAGGAAATATTCCACTCTTCGGGCATTGCTTTGAGTATTTTCCAACCGCCGCCGCCCTTTTCACTCCGCTTATAATAGGCGTTGAGTTTGGGGTAAGCGAACATATCCGTTTGCGCGGGCCAAATCACTTGGGGATCGGGGCGCAGCAAATAAACGTCTTTCCAACGCTCCAGCTTGTACCCGTCGCCCGTGGCGATAATAGAATAATCTTTCCAGTTGCCCGAAATTTTCATACGTTCGTCCCTTTTTGCTTATGTGCGCTATACGCGCATTATACTTTATAATATTATAACGAAAAAGCGAATAATTGTAAAGCATTTTATGACACATTTTCTTTTGCGAATGGAAAATTTTGAGTTGAAAAAGACTTTTAAGAAAGGAAAACTAGTCGGTGGAAAAACTTTTTTACTTTTTTTTAATTTTTTTGAAAATATTTGCAAAAAACAGTTGACAAAAGTATTTGTTTTTAGTATTATAATAAAGCTGTTTGACGAGAAACGCGATCAGCGCCTCGGAAAGCGACAATATCGCGGGGTGGAGCAGCTAGGTAGCTCGCCGGGCTCATAACCCGGAGGTCGCAAGTTCGAATCCTGCCCCCGCAACCAAAATGGCGGCGTAGCTTAGTTGGTTAGAGCGATCGGTTCATACCCGATAGGTCATAAGTTCGAATCTCATCGCCGCTACCACGATAACAAACGTAAAAATCGTTTATATATATAAAATTAACCGGCCCGTTGGTCAAGCGGTTAAGACACCACCCTTTCACGGTGGTAACATGGGTTCGAGTCCCGTACGGGTCACCAGCAAATTCCTAAATCGAACATTGTTCGGTTTAGGAATTTTGCTTTTTGGCGCCCGTATGGGAATGGTGATGAGCCCATAGGGTTCGGAAAATGCTTACATTTTCTTTGCCGAAGGGCTCCCGTTTACGGGAAACGGCAAGCCCCCGTACGATTTGGGACGAACCCACGGTGACGCTCCTTCTTCACTATTCCGTCACTTCGTTCCTTACGAAAAATGCTTGCGTTTTCTTTGATTTCACACCAAGATTTCCCTTTTATAGTTGCAATTATTTGTAAAACGTGCTATAATTATTATCAAAAAGGAGGAGAATTATGAAAAAAATCTCGATAATTATAGCGGTTTTATTCATTGCTTTATTGTTTCCAGCTTGTAATACTACAAAACAACTGGAAATTTATTTAAGTAAGTTTGAGCATCAAGAAAATATAGTTTTCTCCGACGATCATTACGTATATACGTTTAACAATACAATTGAACATGAGGTAAGTTTAGAGGTGGAGCATGTAACCGCCCAAGAAATTTATTATTCAAAGAGCAAAAAAGGAGAAATT
>JAZRIK010000043.1:0-19747 GCA_045645245.1 Candidatus Scatosoma sp.
CAATCGACGAAAAGCGATATCAATAAGATGAGCGTGAAAAAGAAAGAATTGTTTTTGCTCGCCGTTATCGGTTTGATTTTACTGTTTGCGATTGCATTCGTGTTTGGCGAAGAAAAAACAACGGCGTATCAAACGAATAACCTTTCGGAAAACGAAGCGAAGGTGTGTGCGCTTTTGCAGGAAATGCAAGGTGTTGGCGACGCGCACGTTATGATATACGAATCGGACGAAGGCGTAGAGAGCGTTGTAATCGTTTGTGAAGGCGCAAACGATTTGCAGGTGATAATGAATATCCGCGAAGCGGTAGCGGCTGCACTTGGAACGCAGGAAAAAGCCGTCAAAATCTATCTAAAAAAAGCATAAAGGAGATAAAATTATGTCAAACAAAAAGAAAATTGTAGTAATGTCGTCACTGGTTGTGTTGCTTGCGGCGACGGCGGTGTTCAACTTTGCGCTTGCAAACGCAAACGAGCTTACGTCAGCCGACGGCGGCGTGACGACGGCGAACTATTTTTCCACCTATCGTTCGGAGCGTACGACTACCAGAAACGAAGAGCTCGTTCAACTGGATAGCGTAATTGCTATGTACGAAGAAGGGGATGAAAAGTACGAAGAAGCGATGGAGATGAAGCTGGAAATCGTAGCGGCGATGGAGCAAGAACTCGTGCTGGAAAATATGGTAAAATCGCTCGGTTTTTCGGACGCGGTCGTGTCCGTTTCCACCGATTCGGATAACGTAAACGTATTCATCAATTCTTCAGAATTGAATTTCGATACCGCGCTTTCCATCTACAATATGATGAAAAATGAAACGGGCGTTGTTGCGGGGAATATTATAATTATGCCCGTTTATGCAGAAAGCTGAAAAAAAACGGGCAAAATAGGCAGAAAATATTGCTAAAATAGTAGAAATATTCAAAAAGATGTGTTATAATAGATTTGTCAGTAAATAAGGAGATCTTTTTGAATGTTCAATATCAAATTAAACTCAAAAGATAAACAAAGTGGTAAAGTGGTGTACAACGCAGGTATCGTGCATAATATCGTTGCGCTTGCCGTTAAAGAAGTGGAAGGCGCCGCGCCCGTAGAAGGGAAGAAAAACGGTATTTCGTTGTATATGGAAAAGGACGGCATTTATGCAGACGTATCCGTCGTCGTTAAGTACGGCTATAACGTGCCCGATTTGGCTTATCGCATTCAACAATCGGTTAAGCAAAACGTGGAAAATATGACGCGTTATAAAGTGGCGGAGGTTGACGTGCATATTCAAGACGTCATTTTTGAAGATTGCGCGCCTGCCGAAAAAGAAGAGGAAGAGCAATCGGAAGAAAACTAAACGATAAAAAAACGACAGCCCTTCGATTTACGCGAGGGGTTTTCGTTGCATTTAAGTACGGAGAACGATTATGAGAAGTGCAGCAAGAGAAGCGGCGTTGAATATTATTTTTGCGCAACAATTTAACAGTGATTGCTTGGACGTTTTGAAGAAAAAGGTATTTAAGCAATTTGGGCTTGAAAAAGAAGAAACGGTATCGTTTGCAAACGCGCTTGTTTCCGCCGTGGAAAAAAACCGCGCGGAATTGATCGCGGACATCGAAGGCGCGTGTCATCACTATTTGGAAAACCGCATCAATCCGATGGATAAGAGTATTTTATTGATCGCAATGGCGGAGATTAAGTATTTTGATGAAATTCCGCCTGTCGTTTCCGTGTCGGAAGCCGCGGGGTTGGCGAGAAAGTATTCAACGGAGAAGAGTGCGGATTTCGTCAACGGCGTTTTGTCGGGTATTATCAACGATAAAGGCGAGTAAACGAATGAAGATTGTGGACGGAAAAGCAATTGCGCAGGTGTTGCGCGCGCAGTTGAAAGCAAAAATAGAAAACAGCGGCATTATTCCTGGGCTTGCGGTTGTTATTGTCGGCAACGATCCTGCGTCGCAAATTTACGTAAGGAATAAAATCCGCGCCTGCGAAGAAATCGGCGTGCGCTCGTACTCGTATGAATTACCAGCTACTTCGTCGCAAGCGGACGTGGAAAGCTTATTAGACGCGTTGGCGAGCGATGAAAAGGTACACGGAATTCTATTGCAATTACCGCTGCCCAAGCATTTGAACGCGGAATCGGCGATGGCGCATATTCCCGTTCAAAAAGACGTGGACGGCTTTTCCGCGGAGCACTTGGGTCTTTTGGTGTTGCATCAAGAACGCATTGTAGCGTGTACGCCGCTTGGCGTTATGAAAATTTTAGAGTACGAAGGGGTGGAGCTTCGCGGCAAAAATGCCGTAGTGGTTGGCAGAAGCGATACGGTGGGCAAACCGATGGCGATGCTGCTTTTGAATGCGGACGCTACCGTCACTGTTTGTCACAGTAAAACGAAGAACCTGCAAGAGATTTGCAAAAACGCCGATATTATCGTGGCGGCGGTGGGAAAACCCAAGTTTATCACCGCGGAAATGGTAAAAGACGGCGCCGTCGTAATCGACGTGGGGATTAACCGCGATGAAAACGGCAAATTATGCGGCGACGTCGATTTTGAAAACGTAAAAGAAAAAGCATCGTTGATTACGCCCGTGCCCGGCGGCGTAGGGCCTATGACGATTACGATGCTAATGTACAATACCTGTCTTGCCGCCTTCAAGGAGTGAAGAAATTGACTGATTTTAGTCGTCGCTATCAAAATTACGTAGCTACATTTGAAGCGTATTTGCGAAAAAATTTAGATACCGTTCATACGAAACCTGCTATTTTAGGCGAGAGTATAAAATATAGCTTGACGGCAGGCGGAAAACGAATTCGTCCCGTGCTTGCTTTGGCGTGTGCGGACGTGTTAAATGTCCCGCACAAAGATATTTTGCCGTTTGCTTTGGCAATCGAGATGATTCATACCTATTCGCTGATACACGACGATTTACCGGCGATGGATAACGATGATTATCGCCGCGGACAACCTACAAGTCACGTGAAATTTGGCGAAGCGAACGCTATTTTGGCAGGCGACGCGTTATTAAACCAAGCGTATAGCATTTGCTTTAATGAGTGTTGTAAAGGCGAAAGGCAAGTGTTTGCGTCGCAGTATATTAGCGAATGTGCAGGTATGCAAGGTATGATTGCAGGGCAATCTGCCGACTTATTTTTCCAAAATAATAAAGAAAGCGCTACCGAAGAAGATTTGGAGTATATTTACGAGTGTAAAACGGGTAAATTGCTGTTAGCGCCTATTATGACGGCGTGCATTTTAAGCCAAGACAAGCGTAGCTTTGCGTTCGAGCGTTTTGGCAAACAGCTGGGGATGCTCTTTCAAATGACGGACGATATTTTGGACGTTATCGGTGAATTTGAAAAGATGGGCAAAACGCTTGGAAAAGACGCGAAAAACGATAAATTGACCTGCGTTAAGCTATTCGGCTTGGAAAACGCGAAAATGCGCGCGGAAATATGTGCAAAGCAATGTCATACTTTACTCGACGGCATTGACGGCGAAGTTGCGTTTTTAAGTAAGCTTATTAATTATGTATTAGAGCGTTGTCGTTAAGATAGCGTAAGGATTGATATATGTTAGAAAATCTTTCACCTCAAACAATTAAAAATTGTACGGAAGAAGAGCTCGAAGGGCTGTGCGATGAACTTCGAGAAACAATTTTCCAAACGGTTATGCAGTGCGGCGGGCACCTTGCGTCTAATTTAGGCGCAATCGAATCGACCGTTGCTATGTTTCGCGTGTTTGATTTTCCTAACGATAAGGTGGTATTTGACGTAGGGCATCAATGCTATGCGTATAAGCTGTTAAGCGACCGCTACGAGCGTTTTTCAACGCTGCGCCAAAAGAACGGTCTTTCCGGCTTTCCCAAACGGGAAGAAAGCGTGTACGATTGCTATAATACAGGTCACGCAGGCACTTCCATTTCCGCGGCGCTTGGAATTGCAAAGGCGCGCGATTTGCATAATTCCGATTTTCAAGTGATTGCGTACATCGGCGACGGCTCTTTTCAAAACGGACTCGTTTACGAAGCGTTAAACAGCTTGAAAATATTGAACACGAAAATTTTGATTATTTTGAACGATAACGATATGTCCATTTCGCCGACCGTTGGCGGTATGCACGACGTTTTATCTGCGATTAAGCAAGGTAAAGGCGAAAACAGCGTGCGCTTATTAGAGAGCTTCGGCTTGAAATATATCGGCGTTAAAGACGGCAATAACGTAAGGGAAATGGTGGACGCGCTTACGCAAGCAAAACAGCTTTTGCAAACGGATTGCGTTTTATTGCATATGGCAACGCAAAAGGGCAAAGGATATGCTTTTAGCGAAGAATATCCCACGCACACGCACGGAGTATCGGCAATCGGCGCAAGCGTGGAAAAGGAATATTCACAGGTACTGGGTGAAACGCTTTGTACGCTGGCAAAAAGTAATGATAAATTGACCGTTGTGACTGCGGCGATGAAAGAATCGCTTGGCTTATCTGCCTTTTTTGAACAATATCCTACGCGCGCTTTCGATATCGGGATTTGCGAAGAAAACGCCGCCGTTTTATGCTCGGCGATGGCGGTAGGCGGATTAAAACCGTATTATGCGATATATTCTACCTTTTTACAACGCGCGTTTGACGAAATTATTCACGACGTATGCGCGCAAGATTTGCCCGTCACCTTTTGTATCGACCGCGCGGGAATTGTCGGTGCGGACGGAGAAACGCACCAAGGCGTATTCGATTTGTCCTATTTGTCGCTCATTCCAAATTTAACGATTGCCGTTCCAAAGGATACGCAAGAGTTTAAGCAAATGCTTCAATTTAGCGCGGAGTATGCGCATCCGTTGGCAATTCGCTATCCAAGATCGGGCGAAGTGGTATTTCCGCAAACGAAAACGTCGATTTGCGCGGGGGAATGGGAATATTTGCACCGTGCAAAAGACGGAGAGAATGCGCGTGTGAGTGTGATTGCCTGCGGCGAGCGCAGCTTGCTTTTGGCGATGGAAGCTTTGCATTTAGAACGTCAACAGGGCAACGATTTCAACGTAATTAACGCGCGGTTTGTCAAGCCGCTCGATATGCAAACCTTGCAAAACTTACAAAGCAAGTACGTCATTACCATCGAAGATAACGTGTTCAACGGCGGACTTGGCGCGATGGTGAATAATGCGCTGATACAGCTTGAAAAGGGCTGTAAAGTAAAAAATTTCGCTTATAACGACGCGTTTATTCCCCAAGGAAAAATTGCGGAATTGCAAAAAGAATACGGTGTGGACGCGCTGGAAGTGCGTAAATACATCAAAAAGGCATTAGAAGAAAAATGAGAGCGGATAAATTTTTTGCCGAACAATTCGGTTCGCGTACCAAAGCCGCTTTTGCGATAGAAGAGGGCTGGATACTGCGTGACGGCGCGCCCATTCGCGTAAAGGACGAAATAGCTTCGTTGGACAGCATTGTCATTCAAATTCCAACAGAAACGTACGTATCCAACGGCGGATATAAGCTGGGAAAAGCTTTGCGGGAGTTTGATTTTGATTGCAAAGATAAAATTTTTGTGGATATCGGCGCAAGTACGGGCGGTTTTAGCGATTGTTTGCTGCAAAACGGTGCAAAAAAGATATATGCGGTGGACGTGGGCGAAAGTTTACTGGACGAACGCCTGTTAACGAGCGGTAAAATCGTGCAAATGGAAAATACCAACGCGCGATATCTTACACGCGACGATTTTGCGGACGAAATCGACGGTGTTGTCACCGACGTTAGCTTTATCTCTTTACGCCTGATTTTTCCTGCGATTGCGGCTATATTATCAGGTGACGGCGACGCATTTGCGCTTATTAAACCGCAGTTTGAGTGTGAAAACAAAAATATTTCTAAAAATGGAATTGTGCACCCGTCGGCACACGCAAAGATTGTAGAAAAAGTACTTTGCCACGCAGAAGAGTGCGGTTTGCAGGCGGTAGATATTACGCACGCGCCCGTGCGGAAAGGGAAAAATATCGAATACGTAGTACATTTGAAAAAAGAAAAAAACGCTTATATTACCAAGGATACGATTGTTCAAAAAGTGGACGAATTCGTTCGCTTGGGCGCGTGGAAATCGGAAAAATAAACGGTTGGAGAAAACGATGAAAGTCGGCGTATTAGGAAACTTAAACAAAATTAAAAGTGAAAGCGTAGTAGAAAACTGGGTACAGCTCTTGCAGGAAAACGGCTATCAAGCATACCAAATTTCTGCGACAGACGCCATTGAAAATATGGACGTTTTAATTGTTTTGGGCGGAGACGGCGCGATTTTACACGCGGCGGTTTGCGCAGCGCAAAAGGGCGTTAAAATCGTCGGGGTCAACTACGGCACGCTTGGTTTTTTAGCGGAATACGAGAAAACGGAAAGCGACCGCGTAATTACCTTGTTAAAAGAGCTAGAAAACGGTACGTGCCGCATTTTGAAACGCAGTATTTTACAATTAGAAGTGGGCGGAAAAACATATTATGCGCTCAACGAAATTGCGCTTCATCGCAATCAATCGCTTACTGTGTATAAGCAATCGCAGCTTTTGCGCTTGGAAATCCACTCGCACGAAGGCAAGTATTCAATAGCGGGCGACGGTGCTTTGATTTGTACGCCAACCGGCTCGACGGCGTATTCCTTATCAGCGGGCGGCGCTATTCTTACCCCAGAAGTGCCGGTGTTTATGCTTACGCCCATTTGCGCGTTTTCTATGCGCGCTCGTCCGATTGTTTTATCGGATAATGAAGAGTTCGCTTTACGTATCGTAAGCGGGGCAGGCGTGGTTTCCGTGGACGGAATGTCCGTGCAGGCGCTGCCGGAAAATGCCACGATTTTTATTAAAAAAGCGCCGTTTACAGCCGATTTTCCTATGTCGGATAATTTAGACTTTTTTGCAAAAGTAAGAAATAAATTAGATGAATAATGGTTCGACGATAAAAAACAAGGTAAGGTAAAGAAAATGTTACGTTCAGCAAGACAGGCAAAAATTTTAGAGATTATTTCGCGCAAAGAAATTGAAACGCAAGAAGAATTATGCGCGGAATTACAGGCAATGAATTTAGTCGTCACCCAAGCGACCATTTCGCGCGATATTCGCGATTTACACCTTTTTAAGGTGGCGGGCATCGAGAAAAAGTATCGTTATGCGCATATTAACGGAGACGATAGCGAAGTTTCGCCGAAAATGCGCAGTTTATTCCGCGATTGCGTATTATCCGTTAAAGCGGCGAAAAATTTAATCGTCGTAAAAACGTTAGCGGGCAACGGCGGCAATGCAGGTATGGTTGTCGATAAACTCAATTATAATAAAATTGTCGGTTCGGTAGCGGGGGACGATACTTTGTTGATTGTTTGCGAAACGGACGAAGACGCGGCGCTTGTAGCGGAAAAAATCAACGAATTAAGCAGATAAATAGTCGATAAGAAGGAATAACTATGTTAGCAAAACTGACGATTAAAAACGTAGCGCTGATTGAGAATGCGCAAATAGCGTTTGGAGATGGCTTAAACGTTTTGTCTGGGGAAACAGGCGCGGGTAAATCGGTCATTTTAGATTCCGTTAACTTCGTTTTGGGCGCAAAAGCCGACCGCTCGATGATTCGATACGGGGAAAGCGAATGTTTTGTTAAAGCCGAATTTATTCTTCCCGAAAGCTCTAAAAGCGTAGAATTGTTGCGTGATATGGATATTGATTCGGACGGTGAAATCGTTATTTCCCGACGTTTTTCTGAAAGCGGAAAAAATAGCATTAAAATCAACGGGAATACCGTGACGGCGACAATGCTGCGAAAGGTGACCGATTCATTGGTGGACGTACACGGTCAAAGCGAGCATTTTTTCCTTTTGAAGGAAGGCAATCAATTAAAAACGCTGGACGTAGTGGCGGGGCAACCGCTTATTGAAAAGAAATCCGCCTTGAAAACGCTGGTCAATCAACGAAACGAAATTGAAGAGCAAATTGCACTATTAGGCGGCGATGAAAAAGAGCGTGGCAGACGCTTGGACGTACTTAACTTCCAGATAGACGAAATTATTGCAGCCGACTGGAAAGAAGGCGAAGAAGAAGAGCTTTTGGAAAAGCGGAATAAGCTGATGCACGCCGAAAAAATTATTGCGGCCATTCAAGAAAGTAATCAGATTTTTACGCAGGAATACGGGGTTTTAGACGGCTTGCGTATGGCAACACGTTCTCTTGCGAGTATTGCTAAATACGCCGATGAATACGCGGTTTTGCAAGAAAAATTAGAAAACTTATCCGCAGAAGCGGACGATATTAGCGAAACGCTTTCCAGCGTTGGCGAAGAATTATATTTTGACGAAAATGAAGCGGATGCCATTGAACGCAGATTAGATACTCTTCGCTCGTTAAAGCGTAAATATGGCGCAAATAAGGCAGAAGTAGATGCCTATTTACAAAAAATACAGGCGGAATATGATTTATTGTCCGATTGCGAAGGGCAGTTTGCCGCTTTAACCGCGCAAAAGCAAACAACGTTGAAAGAAATTTATCGTCTTTGCTTGGATATGACCGCTTTGCGTAAGCAGGTTGGAACGGAATTTTGCGCGCAGGTCGTTTCCGAGCTGGAAACGTTAAATATTCCGCACGCGCAATTTACGATACAGTTTAACGAATATGCTTACGAAGACGCGGAGCGCGCAACCGCCAACGGGTTAGATAGTATAACGTTTATGTTTTCGGCGAACGCAGGCGAACCGATGAAGCCGCTTGGTAAAATTATTAGCGGCGGGGAAATGAGCCGATTTATGCTGGCAATTAAAACGCGTTTGTCGGGTTTGAATGCAATTTCAACGTATATTTTCGACGAAATCGACGCGGGAATTAGTGGTAAAACGGCAAAGGTTGTGGCGGAAAAGCTGGTCAAGATTTCGCGCGGCACGCAAATCATCGCCGTTTCGCATTTAGCGCAAATCGCCGCGATGAGCGATCGGCAGTATTTGATAGAAAAACAAGAAAAATCGGATAAAACCATTACGAACGTCTTTGCTTTGGACGACAATGGGAAAATCGACGAACTGTTGCGATTGCTTGGCGGGGAAACACAAGCTTCCTTTGCCCGTGAACACGCGCAAGAAATGCTCAATCAAGCGCAGGCCTACAAAAAGAGTTTTGCCTAAAATTTAGCGATAATTAAGAATAGAAATACTCAATTTGCACAAATTACCTTGTAAACGGAGGAATTTATGCGCAAATTGGGTGTTTTTATTTTAAGTGGATTTGCGGGCGTTGCAATGCTTGCCTGCGGTAATTATACACACCGCGAGGCGTATGCACAGGAAAAAGTTGTTTGCATTGGCGGTATGGCCGCAGGATTTACGCTTAAATCGGGTGGCGTGCAAATTATCGGAATGTGTGAAATTATGACGGAAAACGGCACGGCTTCGCCTGCCTTAAAGGCAGGGCTGCGACCTGGGGACCGTATTGTAAGTATAAATGGTATTCGTGTTGAATCGATCGAACGGTTAAATGAACTCACAGAAAAAAGCTGCGGCGACGAAGTACGTATGGAAGTGTTGAGAAACGAAGAGAAGTTTAGCGTTTCTTTGAAGGCGGTTAAGGATAAAGCGACGAATCGCTATAAAATAGGCGTTTTGGCGCGCGATAGCGTATCGGGCATAGGCACAATAACGTATATCGATAAAAAAAGCGGGCGTTTTGGTGCGCTTGGACACGCTGTTTTGAGTGATAGCAAACAAGAAATGCAAATTGCCGATGGCGGCGTGTTTGCGTGCAGCGTTGTCGGCGTTAGTAAAGGCGTTCGCGGAAAAGCTGGGGAGCTTCGCGGTTTGTTTTTGAATAGTAAAACGATCGGTAAAGCGGAAAAAATATCAAATTGCGGCATTTTTGGTACGGTTAGTACGCAAATTGACGTAGAAAAATATGCTTGTGCGGTGGCGGATTCCTGCTCGGTTGTGCCTGGGGCAGCCATTATATACTCAACGATTGACGGCGAAGAAGTAAAAGCGTACGACATTGAAATTGTAAAAGTAGATAAAAACAATAAGGACAATAAAAACTATGTGTTAAAAATCACCGACGAAGAGCTAATTGAAAATACAGGGGGGATTGTGTAGGGGATGAGCGGTAGCCCTATATTGCAAAACGGCAAGTTGATAGGGGCGGTCACGCACGTTTTCTTAAACGATCCAACGCGTGGATATGGGATAGATATTAACGTAATGATGAACGAATAATTATGTCTAACAAAATACCTATGTCTGACATAATAGGCGATAGATGTCAGAGATATAAAGGAGTGGAAATGAAAAAAGGTTTGATAACATTTTTAGCAATCGCGGCATTATTTGGTGCAACGATGATAAAAGATAAAAACGATAGCGAAATATTTGCAAATGCACAAAGTAGGCAAATAGAAAGCAGTGTGGCGGTGAAAACGGCGATAGAAGTGCGTGCAAAATCGGCATTTGCCTGTGATTATTCGACGGGAGAAGTGATTTATTCAAAAAATGAGATTGCAAGGCTGCCGATTGCGAGTATGTGTAAAATTATGACGCTTATTTTATGCTTTGACGGGTTGGCACAAGGGAAATGCACGCTGGAAGAAGAAATTACGGTAAGCGAGCGCGCCGCGTCAATGGGCGGGTCGCAGGTTTTTTTGGAAGGAAATGCAAAATATCCGATAAAAGAGCTTATTAAAAGCATCGTTGTTTGCTCTGCGAACGATAGCTGCGTGGCTATGGCGGAGTATCTTGCAGGTAGCGAAGAGCTATTCGTGCAAAAAATGAACGAAAGGGCAAAGCAGCTGGGGGCGGAAAATACGCTTTTTGCAAATTGTACGGGCTTACCGAAAGAACCGCAGTATTCGTGCGCAAAAGACGTTGCAATTATGCTTAAAGAATTGCTCAAACATAAGGAATATTATGAGTTTGGCGGCGTTTGGATGGATAAATTTATGCATCCGAAAGGTCGATATACCGAAATTACGAATACAAATAAACTTATTCGTTTTTACGATGGCTGCGACGGTGGTAAAACGGGCTTTACAAATCAAGCGGGCTTTTGTCTTGCGGCAACGGCAAAGCGCAAGGATATGCGTATTATTTCCGTTGTAATCGGTGCGGAAAACAGTAAAAATCGGTTTGACGATACCAAAATGCTCTTCGATTATGCGTTTGCAAATTATCAAGCGACGCCGATCGTCAAACAAGACGTTCCTTTGGAAACGGAAGCAGCAGTGCTGGGCGGTCGGCAAAAAACGGTAGCCGTATTGCCGCAAAGGTCAGTGTTCGATTTTACTAAAAAGGGTGAAAAAGGCAACGTGCATATAGAAGTTGAAACCAAGCCGTTGCGCGCGCCGATTGCAGAAAAACAGGTTGTTGGCGAATTGATTGTCTATAAAGACAATGTCGAAATGGATCGCGTACCTTTGGTTGCGGCGAGTGCCGTTGAAAAAAATCGTTGGTTCGATTCGTTTAAGGACGCAGCGAACGCGTGGAACCATAAATAATCTAATTTAGCGCAATAAATCCATATTTACGCAAAAAAACGGTGTAAATATGGATTTTTTCGTAGAAAAAGACGCTCGTACTCTTGCTTTTTGAAAAAAAATTTGTTAAAATAATATGGATAAGATTTGCTTAGAGGATTTTTCGATGAACGCAAGAGAAACGTTGAAAATCAACGAAAAAGGACATTTAGAAATCGGCGGTGCAGATTGCGTAGATTTGGCGCAAAAATTTGGCACGCCGATTTATTTATTCGATGAAGCGTATATTCGCCGTATGATGCGTGTTTATCGCGATACGATTGAAAATAAATACGATGGCAACGGTATGGTTTTATATGCGTCGAAGGCGTTTTCCTGCCAAGCGATTTATCGTATCGCCGATGAAGAAAATATCGGTATCGACGTGGTGTCGGGGGGAGAATTATATACCGCGAAAGCGGCAGGTTTTCCCACGGAAAAAATTTATATGCACGGGAATAATAAACTCGATTATGAACTCGGCGAAGCGTTAGACGCAAAAATCGGGTGTATCGTTGCCGATGCATACTCGGAAATTGACAAAATAGACGCGGAAGCTTATAAACGTGGGATAAAGCAGAATATTTTATTGCGAATCAACCCCGGCGTAGAAGCGCACACGCACGCATTTGTGCAAACGGCGACGACGGATAGTAAGTTTGGCTTTTCCATTCAAGACGGCGCCGCGGAAAGAGTGACGGCGTACGCATTGACGAAAAAGAATATTTACTTGAAAGGATATCATTGTCATATCGGTTCGCAAATATTTGAAAAGCATTCGTTTGTAATCGCTGCGCAAAAATGTATGCGCTTTGCCGCTGAAATGAAAGAAAAACTTCATTTTACTATGCAAACGCTCAATGTAGGCGGTGGTTATGGCGTTTGGTACACCGATGAAGACCGCAAGATAACGCCCGAAGGATATGCACAGTACGTTGAAGCATTGATTGATGAAGTAAAAGCGCAAGCAGCTGCTTTGCATTTGCCGTTGCCGTTTTTATTAATTGAGCCGGGCAGGTCGATTGTGGCGGAATCAGGCGTCACTTTATATACGGTCGGAGCGATAAAGGATATTCCCGGGGTTAAAAAATACGTAGCGGTTGACGGGGGAATGTTTGACAACCCGCGCTATGCGTTGTATCAATCGAAATATACCGCGTTGCTTGCAAATCGTGCCAACGAAGAACCGACCGAGCTCGTTTCTATTGCAGGAAAATGCTGCGAAAGCGGCGATTTAATCGCCGTAAACGTGTCGTTGCCAAAAGCGAACACGGGCGATTTGTTGGCGGTGTTATCCACGGGCGCGTATAACTATTCGATGGCGATGAATTATAACCGCAATCTCATTCCGCCTTGCGTACTTGTGCGGGACGGTGAAGCGGAATATATCGTTAAACCGCAATCGTACGAAGATTTGAATAGAAACGACGTTATTCCGCCGCGATTGCAGAAAAAATAAATCGTCGCGCCGTATTTTTAGTAGGGTACTTGCATTTTTAGGCGTATTGTGTTATAATAGCATAAAGAAGATAGCGTTTGCTTGGAGTTATGTAGATGGAAAAAGAAAAATTAACCGTTGAATCGGTGAGAAATTTTGAAACGGAAGTGGATTATACGACCGTTTTGGAAAATTTCGAAGGGCCGCTCGATTTGTTGTTGTATCTTATCAAAGAAGAGCGGATTGAAATAAAAGACGTGTTCGTATCCAAAGTCACGCAGCAATTCTTGTCGTATATGAAAGCATTGCCGTATTTGGACGTAGAAAAAGCGACGGAATATCTCAATATCGCGGCGACGATTATTGATATTAAAGCCCGCAGCTTATTGCCGCCCCCCGATTTTGACGAGTGGGAAGAAGACAACAGCGATGATTTCGATGAACGCTATAATCCCGAACAGGAACTTATTCAAGCGTTGGAAGAATATCAAACGGCGAAAAAGTTGAGAGAACGCGAAACCATCGGGTACATATTCAAAGAACCGGACAAAGAATACGCGGCGGTACAAGTGAAATATACCGATATGACGTTAGACGGGCTGGTGGACGCATTTACGAAAATGATGCTACGTTTGGAAACCAAGCGCCGCAATAATCCGCCCCCGCGCGAAATTCCCAAAGATACGTTTACTGTGCGGGATAAAATTAAGCATATCCGCGAAACGGTATCGCAAAAGGAATCGATGTATTTTGACGAGTTGTTTGACGAGAATGCAAATACGCCTGAAATCGTGACGACTTTCCAAGCACTTTTGGAGCTTTTGAAGCATCAATTTATTATTGCGGAGCAAGAAAAACTGTTTTCCACCATTGTAATTAAGAAAAATCCGAATAGAAGAGAGGACGAAGAAATTGGAGAAATTGACGAATATAATTGAGGCGATTTTGTTTGCGTCGGGCGATGCGGTCCCCATCGATTTGTTGCGTGAAAAATTAGAAGTGACCAAACGTCAAGCGGACGATGCGATTGCAAAGCTTGAAAAGAAATATACGGGCGAATGCGGTATTCGTTTGTTGCACTTTAACCATAAAGTACAGCTTGCGACCAACCCCGATTATAAAGACCCTGTTTCTTTGGTGTTGACGCCCATTCGTGAAAAAGAGTTCACGCGTACGATTTTAGAGTGCGCGGCGATTATCGCGTACAAACAACCGATTACGCGCTCGGAATTAGAAAGTGTGCGTGGGGTCAACAGCGATTATGCGATTACTACGCTGATGAGCTTGGATATGATTTATCCCTGCGGCAGAAAGGATACGCCGGGTAAACCCATACAATACGCCACGACGGATAACTTTTTGAAACGCTTTAAGCTCAAAGCGTTGTCCGAATTGCCCGATTATGACGAGCTGATGAAGCGTATTGCGGAAATGACGGCAATTTCTACCGTCTCGGATAGCACGTACCTTTACGAAAAAGACGTTTACGACCCCGATGCGGATCCCGAATTAGCGGAAGAAAGCGTGGGGAATTTGGTTGAACAACCTGCAAGCGAAAATACGGATAATTCCTTTGAATTACCCGACTTTTTGAAAGACATCGAAGAAGATATCGTTAAAATTCAATAATTATCGCAAAGATACATACTTTTGAGCAACCTGCCCATATTGTTGATATGAGCAGGTTGCTTTTTATTTGCGTGCTTTCGCTTGTAATCATCGCGTTGCTACTCTTTTTTCCCGTGATTTTGGAAAACGTTTTACACGTTGACATCAATCAAAAAAAAGTAGGGTTTTCCATACGGCTTTACGGTATTTGCCAGCTGTTAGGCGGGTACCTTGCAACATACCCGGGCGGAGTGGCAATTCATCGCAAATGGAATAAGGCAACGCTCATTCCATACGCGCAAATGGAGCAAGAAAGAAAGCGTTTTTCATTTACCAAACTATTTCGTGTAATCGGCGGTAGTTTAACAACGGAAACGGGCGCGGAGTATTTATTGCCGATTGAAATCGTGCAAACGATTTTTCGATTTGTATCGTTATGGCTGGGCGGAAATACGACCAACATAAAAAACAACGTTTGGCTAACCGACGGCGACGTTTTGAAAATATCTTTGCGCGTCGTTTCCTATTTCAATGGGCTTATGCTCATACACGCATTTGTAAACTTTATAAAGGGGAAGATAGATTTATGGATGAAAAGAAACAAAAAATCAACCGCTTAATCGATGCGTCGAACGACGCGTTAAATGCGTTGGCGGACGTAAATACCGTTATCGGACAACCGATTATGACGGCGAGCGGCTGTCAGGTAATACCGTTTTCCAAAGTGACGATGGGGAATTTGTCCGGCGGCGGCGAATACGGGGACGTGAAAGTGGTGAAGGAAACGAATGCGTTTCCCTTTGCCGGCGGTGGCGGCGCGGTAGTGAGTATGAAACCAATGGGTTTTTTAATTGACGACGGAAAGTCCTGCCGAATTTTGCGTATAACGGACGAACCGATCGATCACTTCATCGAACGCGCAGGGGAAATTGTGCATGAAATTATGGCGAAAAAAGATTAATCAAATCAAATATTTAAGTAGCGGCTTGTTTTTAACCGCATCACTTTTAATTGCGTTTTGCTTATCGCCTTTGTTCGATAGAAGCAATACTTTTTCCGCGCAAGCCGCAGAACAAAAATGCGCGGAAGGTAGAGCTGAATGCGTTATGGAAGTGGATAGCAGGCGCGTTTTATATGCGTCAAAATCGGAAACAGCATTGCCTATGGCAAGCACAACCAAAATCGTCACGGCGATTACCGTGTTAGAGCTTTGCGAAAGCTTAACGGAAACAGTAATTATTCCTGCGCAAGCGGTGGGCGTTGAAGGCTCGTCCATATATTTGCGCGAAGGGGAAGAATACACGGTAGAAGAACTTTTATATGGACTAATGCTGCGGTCGGGGAATGACGCAGCGGTTGCGCTTGCCTTGCATTGTTGCGGCAACGTAGAAGATTTTTGTAAACAAATGAACGTGACGGCACAAAAAGCGGGGGCGCTTGCCAGTCATTTCAATAATCCGCACGGCTTACCTTGCTTTGGGCATTACACAACGGCGAACGACCTTTGTTTAATTACTTGCTACGCGATGAAAAACGACAAGTTTAGGGAGATTGTGTCCACCAAATATTACGAAACAAGGCGCTGGAAAAATAAGAACAAAATGCTCTCTTTGGCGCAGGGCGGAATCGGTGTAAAAACGGGCTATACGAAAGAAGCGGGGCGGTGTTTAGTGTCCGCAGTTGAGCGAAACGGAATGACGCTCGTTTGTTGCGTATTAAACTGTCCCACGACGTATGAACGGTCGATTCAACTGCTCGACGACGCCTTTCAATTATATAAAAAAGTCGTTATTTTACAAGAGAATGAAATATTTTCTTTGCAAAACGGTAAGAAAGAGATTGAAGCGAAAGCGAAAAGCTATTTTGCGTATCCATTATTAAAAGAAGAAATTCCGCTTATTGAAAAGCGTTTGAAGTGTATCAACAAACATTTGAAAAACGCGCATCGCCAAGAAATTGTTGGACAAATTGAAATATATCTATCAAAACAGTTGCTTTTTTTGGGGAATTTATATAAACTATAAGGTGTAAAATTACTCAAGAGGCAGATATATGCGTATCAATAAATTTTTAGCGGATCAAGGCGTTGCAAGCCGTCGGCACGCAGACGCAATGATTGAAGCGGGGCGTGTGCAAATCAACGGTAAAGTGGCAACCTTGGGCGCAACCGTAGAAGAAAACGATAAAGTGACGGTGGACGGCGTACTTGTTTCCGCAACGGAAAAGCAAGAAAAATATTATATTATGAATAAACCCAAAGGGGTGATTTGTACCGTTTCCGACGATCGCGGTAGAAAAACGGTTATGGATTTATTGCCTCACGGCGTTGGCCGCGTTTTTCCGATCGGGCGTTTGGATTATGAAACGGAAGGCTTGCTGCTTTTAACCAACGACGGGGATACGGCGTATCGTTTAACGCATCCGACAAATGAAATTCCTAAAACATATATGGCGCGCATCGAAGGCACGATGACGGAAAAAGACTTAAATCCCATTCGTTCAGGCGTTGAACTGGACGGCGTAATGACAAAAAAGTGCAAGGCGCATATCGTTGAAACGAATAAGGCATATACCAAAGTACACATTACCATTACGGAAGGTAGAAACCGTCAAGTTCGCCGTATGTTTGAAGCAATCGGCAGAAACGTTGCGTTCTTAAAACGCGTAAGCATCGGTAAATTAAAATTGAGCGGTTTGGATCGCGGGGAAGTACGCGAATTAACGCAAGAAGAAATAGATTATATCAAAGGAATGTAAAAAAAGAGCCAACTTTGAAGTTGGCTCTTTTTGCTAACGTATCATTTAACTGCGATAATTTCTCATTAAACCGACAACTTTACCCAAAATGGATACTTGACTTGGTTCATAAATCATATCGCTTAAAGCGTCGTTTTCAGGGTGCAGGACGATATGTCCGTCTTTTGCATAAAAACGTTTAACCGTTGCGCTTTCTTCTTCGCATACAAGCGCAACGACAATATCGCCGTTTTCGGCGTTGGGTTGACGGCGTACGATAATTTTGTCTCCGTCCATAATACCCGCGTCAATCATAGAAGTTCCTTGTACGCGCAGCATAAATAATTCGTCACCGCGGAATTCGCTTACAGGGAAGGTGTAATAGTCTTCATAATTTTCGTACGCAAAAATGGGTTGACCTGCCGTGACTACGCCAAGCAGGGGAATATTGACCATTCCCGTTTTGCCGATGGTCACCGAGCGTTTTTTATTGTCCGATTTATTCAAATAGCCCTTGGCTTGTAATTTTTCGATATAGCTATGCACGGTTGCGGTCGATTTAATACCGCATTGTTGCCCGATTTCACGAACAGACGGGGTGTATCCGTTTTCTTCCGAAAACTTTCTGATATAGTCCATTACTTTAATCAATTTTTCTTCGTGTACCATTCAAAAACCTCATATGTAAGTAGATTAATTACATTATAGCACATTTTTTTACAAAAAGCAAACAAATGTTTATATAAAATGCTTGATTTTTTAATTTTTTTTGTTATAATATATATAAGATAGAAAGAAATGGAGAGAAATATAATGAACGAGAGTGGAAAATGCGTCTTGTACGATCGCGACTGTATTGGTTGTTTGGAATGTGAAACCTGCGATTTAGATGAAAATAAGGTATGCGATAACTGCGGAAAGTGTATTAATATGTCTGACGTAGCATCTATTAAAATTGATAAAATTTATCTCAATCCCGACGAATATAATGAAAACGAATGAAGTAAAAAAATCCGCCCGAGAAGCGGATTTTTTATATTAAAAAGACAAGGTATTTCTATTTTTTATAAAATCAGCGAAAAATTGCGCGTATTGTATGGGGATTGTGGCTTGAATAAGTTGTCCGTCGTCGGTATATTCGACGCTCGTTTGCGTAAAATAGGCGCGCAAGGCGTGCAAACGATCGATTTCCGTGTAAGGAACGAACAATTCACAAAATAAAAACTCTTTTTGGAAGTGGGATAAAATGGCTTTTTGCAGGTCGTTTATCCCTTTTCCAGTTTTTGCGGAAATCATAATGCTATCCGTTGGGAATAGCTGCGTATCGAGTATCTCTTCGCTTTTGTTCATAACCATTAGATAGGGGGAATGAAAACCCAGTTCCTGCAAGGTATTTATCGTCGTTTGCAGTTGCATATCATACGCGCCCATTGCGTCGCAGACGATCAATGCCAAATCGCAATGCAGCGCGCTTTCCAGCGTAGAGTGGAATGCCTGAATGAGATTATGCGGTAAATCCTGCAAAAAGCCAACAGTATCGACGAGCAGGAAAGGGATTCCGTGTAAATTCCATTGCCGCGCCGTGGGGTCTAACGTTGCAAATAATTCATTTTTCACATACGTTTGCGCATTGGTCAATGTATTCATCAAAGAAGATTTTCCCGTATTTGTATAACCGACCAAAGCAATCGTTTTCGTTTGATCTTTTTTACGCCGTTGCGTTTGTTGCTCGCGACGCTGTTCCAACTCTTTAAGCCGCGACTGCAGGTATTTTAATCGACCCCGAATATACCGTCTATCCGTTTCTAACTGTGTTTCACCTGGACCGCGAGTGCCAACACCGCCACCCAAACGCGATAACGCCGCGCCTTTACCGCGCAGGCGGGGATAAATGTATTTGAGTTGCGCCAGCTCAACCTGAATTTTGCCTTCGCTGCTTTTTGCGTTTTTTGCGAAAATATCCAAAATGAGCGTAGTGCGGTCAATCACTTTACGGTCGCCCAACGCCGAAGAGATATTCAGCGTTTGCGAAGGGGTTAATTCGCCGTTAAATAGTATGGTAATATTGTCTAAACCGTATAAACGCTCGTTTAATTCTTGCAATTTACCCATTCCGATAAAGGTAGCCGCATTCACTTCCTTAACGTTTTGATAAATCGTACCTGCGTACGCCGCTCCAGCGCTTTCGATAAGGGAAATCGCTTCATCGTGTAAAGTGTCATAACGCTGCTCGTTTTCACGTGTAATCGGTTGAATTACGTAGATTTTTTCTAATTCTTTTTGTAAGGATTGCTGCATAAAAACAAATTAGTTCTCCGTCCGTTCTGTATCGTTGGAAGTAGGGGGCTCGTTGCGTAATTGTACGGCGTTTGAAACCATACGCCGATTTTCTTGCGTAATTGCCGCGTAATGCTTTTTCGTGGTATTAACGTCGCGATGCCCCAGCACGTCCGCAACGATATAAATATCGCCCGTT
>JAZRIK010000044.1:0-20147 GCA_045645245.1 Candidatus Scatosoma sp.
TACTTCTATGCTGCCTTATGCCGAATACGTTATTTTGGATCGTGCTTTGCCTAGAGTAGAAGACGGCTTAAAACCCGTTCAACGCCGTATTCTATATACGATGAACGAAATGGGCTTAACGCCCGATAAACCGCATAAAAAATGCGCGCGTATCGTCGGTGATTGTATGGGTAAATACCATCCGCACGGCGATAGTTCCGTTTACGACGCGATGGTGCGTATGGCGCAAGATTTCAATATGGGCAAAACGCTCGTGGACGGTCACGGCAACTTCGGTAGCGTGGACGGCGACCCTGCCGCGGCTATGCGTTATACCGAAGCGCGTATGCAGCCGCTCGCGTTAGAGCTTTTGCGCGATATCGACAAGGAAACGGTTGGCTTTTCCTTGAACTTTGACGACAGCTTAAAAGAGCCGGACGTATTGCCCGGGCGTTTCCCGAACTTGCTTGTAAACGGTGCGTCGGGTATTGCAGTTGGCTTAGCAACTAACATTCCTACGCATAACTTGGAAGAAGTTATCAACGGCGTAGTGGCTTATATCGACAACCCCGCCATTTCGCTCGAAGAAATGATGGAATATATCCCTTGCCCCGATTTCCCTACGGGCGGCGTTATTCTTGCCAACGAATTAATTCAAGCGTATAAAACCGGCCGCGGTAAAATTACGCTTCGTGCAAAAATTACGGCGGAAAAGACGGATAACGGCAAGACGAATTTGGTCATCACCGAGCTGCCGTATCAAGTGAATAAAGCGCAGCTTTTGCGTAAAATCGTGGAGCTTTGCGGGGATAAAAAGGAAGAACTCGAAGGCGTTGACCACGTCGCGGACGAATCCGATCGATCGGGTATGCGTGCGATTATTCGCGTGAAAAAGGGCGCGGATATCGACGGTATTTTGAAATGCTTGTATAAATACAGCGATTTGGAAGTGACGTTCGGTATCAATATGGTCGTAATTGCCGACGGTAAGCCCCAACAGCTTGGTTTGATGGAAATTATCCGTCATTACGTTAAATATCAACAAAAGGTAGTAAAACGCAGAACGCTGTTCGATTTGAAGCGCGCACAACAACGCTGTCATATCTTGGAAGGACTGATTATCGCCGTACAAAATATCGACGAAGTAATTGCAATCATCAAAAAATCGGAAAGCACGGGCGACGCTCGCGCGAAATTGATGGCGCGCTTTGAAATTTCCGAAGCGCAGGCGCAAGCGATTTTGGATTTGCGTTTGGCGCGTTTAACCAAGCTCGAAATTTATAACTTGGAGCAAGAGCTGAAAGAGCTGAAAAAGCTGATTAAAAAGCTCACGGCAATTTCCAAAAGCGGCGATTTGCAACTGCAAGTGGTCAAAGAAGAAATTACCGAAATCAAAGAGAAATATCCCACGCCGAGAAAGAGTAAGCTCGTGTTTACGCGCGATGAAGCGGATGCGATGATTGCGCTCGCGCCCCGTCAAAAAACGGCGCAAGCTTGCACGGTTGTTTATACCGCGGACGATACGTTTAAGGTGTTGATCGGCAAAGACGCGGACGCGTTGCAAAAGCCCGTTGAAGGCAAGTTCAAGCCCCAGCTGATTGCTTTGCATACCTTAAAAACGAAAACCGATCAAACGGTGTATGCGTTTACAAACTATGGCAACTGTCATAAGATTGATATTTCCGACGATAGCTTGGTATGCAAATTCAACGAAGCAGGCAAAACACTCAAAGAGCTTGTCAAAAACACTGAAACGGGCGAAAAAGCAGTTGCACTGTTTGCCGTTGGCGAGCGTATGCCGTACGGTTCGCTGTTGTTCTTTACCAAAAAAGGTATGATTAAGAAAACGGAGTGGAGCGAATACGAACAACGCAAAGATAGTTTCCAAGCGGTCAAACTCAACGAAGAAGACGAAGTTATCAACGTGGAAGAAGAAGCGCTGGATAAAGAAACGATTATAATCGTCACAAAAGAAGGCGTTTGCTTAAATGCGCTCAAAGATGATATTCCTACGCAAGGCAGAATTTCCACGGGCGTACGCGGAATTATGCTGCGTGAAACGGACAGCGTTATCTTTATGTCGCAAATCAACGGCGAAGGCGAAATTGTAGTGGCGACGGACGAAGGGAAATTTAAGCGGGTAATCGTAGCGTTTATCGAACCTTCCAAACGCTATCGAAAGGGCAGTATGATCGTTGCGCTTCGTAGCGGTGCGAGCGTGCTTTGCGCAAGCTACGTCACCGACCCGTATAAACTTGCCGTTGTCGATAAAAATCAAAACGTATCCGAGCTTTCCAGCGAAAAAGTGCGTTTGTCTAATCCCAGCGCGCACGCATTAAGTGTGGTAGGCTATAAAGAAAACTCGGTAGAAGCAGTAATTCCTATGTCTTACAAAAAGGACGAATGATTGCGAAAAAACAAGCATAATCGGTAAAAATTCCACATAAAATATCTCGTAATGTAAACTACGGAGGTCGAGATGTTGTGGGATTATATTGAACAAAGAGTGATTGAATGCGCGGAATATATCGTATCGACGGGTTGCACCGTTCGTGCGTGTTCCGCGCATTTTTCCATCAGCAAATCAACGGTACATAAAGACGTGTCCGAGCGCTTGCAGGATATAGACGCCGATTTATATGAGCGCACGCGCAAAGTACTCGAACGCAATTTAAGCGAACGGCATATTCGGGGCGGAATTGCAACAAAAGAAAAATACGCCAAGAAAACGGAAAAAAGCGAGTAAAAAGCGGGCGAAGGGTTGCTTTTATTAAGCAAAAGTGATATAATTTTTACATAAATAAGAAAAATAAGGAAAAACAAATGAAAACTATGCAAGCCGTCGGGCGTTTTTTTCAATATTATAAACCGCATAAGAAGTTGTTCTTTATCGACCTTGTTTGCTCGTTCCTAATTTCCGTTTGCAATATGTTTTATCCGATGATTGCACGCAATATTATGAATGACTACGTGCCAAATTCTAACCTGCGTTTGCTAATTGTTTGGGTCATCGTGCTTGCCGCTATTTATGGGGTTAAATGCGTGCTTACTTATATTGTGGGCTACTGGGGACACGTGCTTGGCGTGCGTTTGCAGGGGGATATGCGGCGCGATTTATTCCGTCACGTTGAAACGCTTTCCTTTTCCTTTTTCGACGAGAATAAAACGGGCAGCGTAATGTCGCGCATTATCAACGACTTGTTTGAAGTGTCCGAGCTTGCGCACCACGGGCCAGAAGACGTATTTAATTCGTTTTTATCCATCATCGGCGCGTTGATTATGCTGGGCATTATCAATCCTTGGTTGTCCTTGATTGTGCTTTGCTACGTTCCGTTTATGATTTTATTTGCGGCAAAGGCACGCGGAAGAATGAATAAAGCGTTTGACGAATCCCGTCAAAAAGTTGCCGTATTGAATGCGGAAATCGAATCTTCCGTATCGGGCGTGCGCGTGACGAAGGCGTATAATGCGCAGGCGCAGGAAGGGGAAAAGTTTGATACCGTCAACGATGAATTTAAGAAGGCACGAAAGTCGGCTTATCGCGCAATGGGCGGTTTTCACGCCGGTATGTCCGCCTTTAACGACTTTTTATACCTGCTTGCCTTGGTTGCGGGCGGCTTAATGTTCTATTTCGGACAAATCAACGGTCCTGATTTTACGGCGTTTATTTTGTATATTACAATGCTGCTTGCGCCTATCCGTACACTCGTGTCGCTGTTTGAGCAAATTCAAGACGGGTTAACGGGCTTTAACCGTTTTTGTGCGCTTATGGACACGCCGTCGGAATATGAACCGCAAAACCCGATGCAAGCGGACTTGGACGGCGATATCGTGTTTGATAACGTGCGCTTTGGCTATAAAAATGCAGAGCGCGGCGACGAAGAAGTATTAAAAGGCGTTTCGTTTACCGTTCAAAAGGGAAAAACGGTTGCGCTTGTTGGTTCATCGGGCGGCGGAAAAACGACGATATGCCACCTTTTGCCCCGCTTTTATATGCGTGACGAAGGAATGATTAGCATCGGCGGAATAGACGTAAACGACGTGCATTCGTCGGCTTTGCGCGATAAAATCGCGGTGGTACAACAAGACGTATTTCTCTTTTCCGGCAGCATTCGCGACAATATCTCGTACGGAGCAACGGATAAAACGGAAGAAGAAATTATTTTGGCGGCAAAACGCGCAAATATTCACGATTACGTAATGTCGCTGCCTGCCGGCTACGATACCGAAGTGGGGGAACGCGGCGTGAAGTTGTCGGGTGGACAAAAACAACGCATTTCCATTGCAAGGGCTTTTTTGAAAAATCCGCCTATACTCATTTTGGACGAAGCGACGAGCGCGCTGGATAATATGACGGAAATGCAAATTCAAAGCGCATTATCCGAGCTTGCGGGCGGACGAACGACCTTGGTTGTGGCGCACCGATTATCTACGGTGAAGAACGCGGACGAAATTTTGGTCGTCACCGACGGATTGATTACCGAACGCGGCACGCACGAAGCATTGGTGGCAGGCGACGGCTTATATGCACAGCTGTATCGCTATCAGTTTAAGGAATAGTCAAAAAAAGGACTTCAAGCGAAGTCCTTTTTCTAAAATTATCGAACTTTTTTTTCAAAAAGTATTTACAAGCAAAGAAAAATGTATTATAATAGTACATTATATAAAGCTTTTATAAAAAACAGTGATGCACGAGGTAGAAAATGTTTTTAGATATGTTTAAGGGTACGGTAATTGTCGAACAGTTATGGATGCTGCCCGATTTATTGTTATCCGTTTTGCTTGGTTTTTTAATCGGGTTAGAGCGTAAATTTCGCTTAAAAGAAGCGGGGATTCGTACGCATACAATCGTATCGTTTGGCGCGGCGCTGATGATGGTTATTTCCAAGCACGCGTTTGACGGTGCGGATACCGCGCGCGTAGCGGCGCAAATCGTTTCCGGCGTCGGTTTCCTTGGCGCGGGAATGATTGTATATAGACAGCACGAAGTAAAGGGTTTAACGACGGCTGCGGGCGTTTGGGCTACGGCAGGCGTCGGTATGGCTTGCGGCGGTGGCTTGTACTGGGTGGCTATCGGTGCAACCGCGCTTTTGATCGTCGTACAATGTATTTTCCATATTCGTTGCCGCTTGTTTAGACATAAGCAGTATTATTCTGTAAAAATTGAATTTTACCAAACGGGCGAAGAAAACCAAAAAATCAAAGAAATTTTCGGTACTGACCGCTTTAATCACTTGGTGATCAAAAGAGAAAACGGACAAGTGACGTATAGTGCGACCTTAAACACCGACCAAGAATTTTCTTCGACGAGCTTAAATCAAATTATTGCCGAAAATCCGTTTATTTGTTCGATTGAACGTTGCGATAAGGAATAAAATGAAAAACATCCAACCGCTAAAACGGTCGGATGTTGGCAGGGGCTATAAGAATTGAACTCATCTCATTGGTTTTGGAGACCAAGGCACAACCACTATACCAAACCCCTAAATAACGTAGCTATTATATAACAAAAAAAAGAGTTTGTCAATTGATTTTACGGCAATTCTAACGGAATTTTAATAAAAATTATAAACTTTATCAAAAGCAGGTTGCAATATGAAAAAAACGGTGACGCTTTACACGGACGGTGCGTGTTCGGGAAATCCCGGTATCGGCGGCTACGGCGGAATTTTAATATACGGGGAACATTCTCGCGAGTATAGCGGTGCGGAAAAAGAAACGACCAACAACCGTATGGAAGTGACGGCGGTTATCGTTGGTTTGCAACGGTTAAAATATCCGTGCAAGGTGGAAATTTACAGCGATTCCGCCTATACGGTCAACGCGTTTGTAAACGGTTGGATTTATGCGTGGAAGAAAGCGGGCTGGAAAAAGGCGGATGGAAAAGCAGTGCTCAACGTCGATTTATGGGAACAGCTTTACGAGCTTGTGAAAATGCACGAAGTCACCTTTCATAAGGTTGCAGGCCACGCGGATAACGAGCTGAATAACCGTTGCGACGAATTGGCGCGCGGGGCGATTACGGAGTTTCGTAAAACGTTGCCCCCTGAAGAACTTTTAGAAGAAGTATCTACCATAGACGAACAATAATGGTATGAATTTTTTCGTAGCAGACCATACTGTATTGTATGATGCATGAACGTCCCATATCGAATAACCATACAACTGCAAATAACAAGATGGGCAAAGCGCGTGCTTTGCCTTTTATCATACTCGGGCTATTGCTAACGCTCGGTTGCTGCGTATTTTTCGTTTTATGTCTATATTATGCAAATATACCGCTGCTTTCGCAAAATATCGTCTTATTTTCCGCTTTGATTTGCTTGTTATTTATTTTATTGTTTTTCCTGTCCGTGTGTTTAACGGTAAAGAAAAAAGAACGAGCGTATAAAACTTGTTTAAGCGTACTCATTTTGCTTCTATTTTCCGCTGTATTGCTATTTGTACTATTAAAAACAGGTTTTTTTAACGTGATTAAGGACGAAAACTCTTTACAGCAATATCTCGAAGAAAAAGGCGCGTGGATGCCGATTGTGTATATCCTGTTGCAGTATTTACAGGTAATCATTTTACCTATTCCCGGAATGGTGAGTACGCTGGCGGGCGTAGCGTTGTTTGGTCCGTTTCAAACACTTGTATATAGTTTTGTAGGGATTATGCTCGGTTCGCTGACAGCGTTCTTTATCGGCAGAAAGGTAGGATACAAAGCGGTATCGTGGATAGTAGGCGCAGATACGCTTAAAAAATGGCAAAAAAAATTACGAGGAAAGGACAATTTATTGTTAACGCTGATGTTTTTACTGCCGCTTTTTCCCGATGACGCATTGTGCTTTATCGCAGGGCTTTCCAGTATGACTACGCGCTACTTTTTGCTGCTTTTGACCGTTTCGCGTTTTTTGGCGATTGCGCTTACCTGCTATTCGATTGATTTTATTCCTTTCAATACCTGGTGGGGATTATTGATTTGGGGTATCTTTTTCGCCGTTGTTCTAATTTCCTTTTGGCTTGTTTGTAAAAACCTTGACAAAATACAACAATGGCTTTCCAAGCGCTTTAAGACTTTTAGAAAAGGGAAAAAGCGTAAAAACTAATATTTTGTTATCGTTGTAGGATACTGATAATAAAGTGGCGCGCGTCGGCGGCGAAAAGAAACAGCAAATAAAAACGACGAGACGAACGTTGCGCTTGCTTTGAGCGCTCGCTTGTCGTTTTTTTTTATAAAAAAACAAAAAATATTCTGTCATTTACTTGCTTTTCTAAATCGTTTGTTGTATAATGGTAAATGGCAGGAATTTGGCAAAAAAATATGCAACCGCATAGATTTTTGTCACTCTTACCGAATTTCTTGGAGGATACATTATGGATAAAATTCAACTACTGCAAGAAAGAAAAGCAAAAGTAGAAGAAGCAAGCAAAGAAGTGCGTGCGCGTATTAACGCAATCGTGGACGAAAACAGCTTTGTAGAGCTTGCGGCATTCAGCTTTTCTAAAAACGATTTTTACGGAGAAGAAGCTGCTGGCGAAGGCGTTGTGACCGGCTTTGCGACCATCGGCGACTATCCGTGCTACGTCGTTGGGCAGAATTTTAGCGTGTTAAACGGTGGTATGTCCAAAGCAAATTGCGATAAAATCGTAAAATGCTTGGATGCAGCGGAGAAAAATTACGCGCCTGTGGTATATGTACTCAATACGAAAGGCGTTCAAGTTGGAGAAGGGGTGACCGTTCTCGAGGGCTTGGCAAAATTATTGATGAGATGCACGCAATTAAAAGGCGTTGTTCCGCAATACGTTGTCGTGGACGGCGAGGTTTACGGCTCGGCTGCTATGCTTGCGGGAATTGCCGATTTTACCTTCTTTACGGACAAGAGTGTTTTGGCTGTTAATAGCCCGTTTGTTTTGTCTGCAAAGGCAGGTAAGTCGCTGACGAAAGAAGAAGTCGGCGGGGCAAAGGCACTCGACAAAGCGGGCATTTTGGCGTTTGAAGTACAAGACTTGGCGCAGGTTCGCAATACCATTATGCAAATTACCGAAATGATTGCGTCGCCTTGTTTGGACGCGGATTTGAATGCAACCGTTCCTGCGTTAAACGCAAATACCGACGCAGCAACGCTTATGAGTATTTTTGAGCAGCCCCTTGAAGTAGGTGCGGCTTACGAGCCCGACGTGAAAACGGTGCTTGCTCGCGTTGGCGGTATCGCGCTTGCAGCGGTCGTATTCGACGGCGGCGAAGAAGGCGTTGAGCTTACGGCGGCAAAACTTGCAAAGATTAAATGCTTTGCCGAATTTGCTTGCTGCCACGGCTTGCCTTTCGTGACGTTTGCGAACGTAAAGGGTATTCGTCCTACGATGTGCGTAAATAACAGCAGGGTGATGAAAGAAGCGGCTGAATATTTAAGTATGCTTGACGCAATGGATATGGCAAAGGTTGCCGTTGTTTATAAGAAAGCGGTTGGCTTGGGCTATTCGTTGTTTGCGGCAAAATCGGTTGGGTTTGATTATACCTGTGCGTTTGCGAACGCAAAAATCGCTTTATTCGACGACGCGCAAGGCGCGGTGGTAGAGCTTGGCGATGAAAGAGCGGATCGTGCGAAAGTAGAAGCAAGATATGCGGATGAAAATTCCGACCCGATTCACGCGGCGAAAGACGGCTATTTAGACGCCATCATCGAACCGCAATATGTAAGACAATATTTGATTTCAGCATTGCAAATGCTCGCGAAATAAAGGCGGTGACAAATGCTTAATTCATTATTGGCTAACGTATCGATTGGCGAAGCTGCGCTTTATGCTCTAATCGGATTCTTAATCGTATTTGGCGGTATCGCGTTTTTGATTTTCGTCGTTTGGTTGGTAGGTAGGGCGAAGGCATATCTCAACGGCGAACCTATCGCGTCTGCGCCCAAACAAGCACAACCTAAAAAAGTGCAAGCGCCTGCGCCTGCACCGAAAACGGCGGTAGCGGCTAATGCGGACGAAGTTCCCGATGAAGTGGTGGCGGTAATTACCGCAGCGCTTATGGCGTATTATAAACAAGCAAAGCCCGAATGTGGGTTTATCGTAAAGAGAATTAAAAGAATTTAAGGAGAAAAAATTATGCGTAATTTTGTTATAACTGTAAATGGTAAAGCTTATCAAGTAGGCGTTGAAGAAGTGGGCGCAACCGCTTCCGCGCCCGTAGCATTTGCACCCGTAGCAGCACCTGCTCCCGTAGCGGCTCCTGCACCTGTTGCAGCACCCGCACCCGTAGCGGCTCCTGCTCCCGCTCCTGCACCTTCGGCAGCTCCTGCAAACGGCGAAAAAGTGCTTTCTCCTTTCCCTGGACTTATCAAGAATTTGTTGGTAGCGGAAGGGGTAAGCGTGAAAAAGGACGAGCCGATTCTTGTGCTTGAAGCTATGAAGATGGACAACGATATTACCGCTCCTTGCGACGGCGTTGTGCATTTCCAAGTAAGCAAGGGCGCAAACGTAGAATCGGATGCGGTTTTGGCGGTTATCAGCTAATTGTAAATTGTTAAGGAAGTAATAAAATGTTAAATAATTTACTTGTAAATTTCGGCGACGTTTTTGCGAACTTATGGAACTCGTCGGGGCTTGCGCAGGGCTCGTGGGAAAACTACGTAATGATTTTGGTATCGTTCGTGTTGATGTATCTCGCGATTGTGAAAAAGTTTGAACCGCTTTTGCTCTTGCCGATTGCCTTTGGTATGTTTTTGATTAACTTACCGGGCGCATATAGCGTGCTTTGGGGTACGTATCCCGACGGAGTGGAGCACGTTTACGAAAACGTAGAAAATCCCGGGCTTTTGTGGTATTTGTTCTTCGGCGTTCAAAACGTAATCTATCCGCCGCTCATTTTCCTTGGAATCGGCGCTATGACCGACTTTGGTCCGCTTATTTCCAACCCCAAGAGTATGTTGCTTGGCGCGGCTGCACAGCTTGGTGTATTTTTAACGCTCATTGCGGCAACGGCGCTTGGGTTTAACTTGGCTGCTGCGGCGTCTATTGCCATCATCGGCGGCGCGGACGGTCCTACGGCGATTTACGTCACGCAAAAGCTTGCTTCGCTTGCGCAATTCAACGGCGAAAACGTAGATTTGCTCTCCGCGATCGCGGTTGCGGCGTATTCGTATATGGCACTCATTCCGGTTATCCAAAAACCGCTTATGAAGTTGATTGTTCCCAAATACGAACGCACGATTAAAATGAAACCGCTTCGTACGGTAAGCAAAGTAGAGAAAATTATTTTCCCTGTGCTCGTCACCTTGGTTGTCGGTTTATTGTTGCCGGATGCAGTACCGCTTTTGGGTATGCTGATGCTCGGTAATTTGTTAAAAGAATCGGGGGTATGCGATCGTCTTTCGTCGCAAGCGCAAAACGGTTTGATGAATACGATTACGATTTTCCTTGGCGTTTCCGTTGGTTGCAAAGCATACGGCGCAACTTTCTTAAACGGCACTACGCTGGGTATTATCGCTCTTGGCTTGGTTGCATTTAGCTTTGGTACGATTGGCGGACTTTTGGTCGGCAGATTGATGTGTAAACTCTCGAAAGGTAAAATCAATCCTTTGATCGGCAGCGCAGGGGTTTCTGCTGTTCCTATGGCGGCGCGTATTTCCGAAGACGTCGGTCGCGAAGAAGACCCGAATAACCATTTGTTGATGCACGCAATGGGACCGAACGTGGCAGGTGTAATCGGCTCGGCGATTGCCGCAGGTTTCTTGCTGGCTATTGTACTTTAATTGATGAGGTAAATTGAAAATGGAAATGAAATTTGAAAATAGAAAGGTAATGCTTACCGAAACGATTTTGCGTGACGCGCATCAATCGCAAGCTGCAACGAGAATGCGCATTGATGAAATGTTGCCCGTTTTGGAACAATTAGACGATATCGGTTATTATTCGATTGAAGCTTGGGGCGGCGCAACGTTCGACTCTTGCTTGCGTTTCTTAAACGAAGACCCTTGGGAAAGATTGAGAACGCTCAAATCACACTTAAAAACGCCTATTCAAATGCTTTTGCGTGGGCAAAACTTGCTTGGCTATCGCCATTATGCCGACGACGTAGTTGAGAAATTCGTTGCGAAGTCGATTGAAAACGGCGTAGGCGTTGTTCGTGTATTCGACGCGCTCAACGATCCGAGAAACTTGGAAACTTCGATGAAAGCCATTAAAAAGTACGGCGGTATTTGCGAAGCTACCATTTGCTACACGAGTGCGGTGGTTGACGGTAAAGAAATTTTCACCAACGAATATTTCATCAATCTTGCAAAAGAGCTCGAAGCAAACGGCGCAGATAATATTTGCTTAAAAGATATGGCAAACCTGTTGCTTCCGTTCAAAGCATACGAGCTTATTAAGGCATTGAAGGCTGCGTTGAAGCCGACTACGAAAATCCATTTGCATACCCATAATACGACGGGTACGGGCGATATGGTATATTTGATGGCGATTTTGGCGGGTGTTGATATCGTGGATACGGCGCTTTCGCCCTTGGGCAACGGTACGTCGCAGCCGGCAACCGAACCGTTGGTTGCAACCTTACAAGGCACGCCGTACGATACGGGTATCGACATTAATAAGCTTCTTCCTATTATTAAACACTTCAAGACGGTTGAAAAACGCTTGAAAGACGATAAGATTTTGAATGAAAAATCGAAAGGAATCGACGTAAATACGCTTTTGTATCAAGTTCCCGGCGGTATGCTTTCCAACCTTATCAATCAGCTCGAAAAAGCAGGCAAAGCAGACAAACTTATGGAGTGTCTTGCCGAAGTTCCTAACGTACGTAAAGACAGCGGTTATCCGCCTTTGGTCACGCCTTCTTCGCAAATCGTTGGTACGCAAGCGGTATTGAACGTAGTTATGGGTCAAAGATATAAAATGGTCACCAAAGAAACCAAAGACTTGCTTGCAGGCAAATACGGTAAATTGCCGATGCCTATCGACGAAGAAGTAGCGAAAAAAGCGCTTGGCGATGCGGAAAGAATTACTTGCCGTCCTGCGGACCTTTTGAGCCCTGAATACGAAGAAATTAAAAAGAAAGTTATCGAGCTTGGCTACTACGAAAAAGAAGAAGACGTGCTTTCGTATGCCGTATTTGAACAAGTTGCAGAAAACTTCTTCAAATGGAGAGAAGCGCAAAAGAAAGGTATCGATAGAGATATGGCAAAATCGGGCGTATATCCCGTTTAATTAAATCAACAACCATTTGTACGCAACCGACCGCAAAGTCGGTTGCGTCACTTTAATTAAAAACATAAAATGTGAAACATTTTTCGTGAAACACGGTAAAATATGAAGAAAGTATGTATAATCGGTGGCGGTGCGGCAGGGCTTATGGCAGCGTATTCCGCTGCGAAAAACGGGCATCAAGTTATCCTTTTTGAAAAGAACGAAAAGCTTGGTAAAAAAATTTATATCACAGGAAAAGGGCGTTGTAATTTTACAAACGACGTTGCGCCCGACGATTTCTTGCGTAGCGTTGTACGCGGCGAGAAGTTTTTAAGGGGAGCAATTTATGCGTTTCCGCCGCAATCCACCTTGCAATTTATGGAAGAAAACGGGCTTTTGGTTAAAGTGGAAAGGGGAAACCGTGCATTTCCCGTATCCGATCACGCAAGCGACGTGACAAAAACGTTAGAAAAAGCTTGCAAAAAGGCGGGCGTTTCTATATGCCTAAACGAAAAAGTTGAAAAAATCGTCACAGAAAACAGTCCTATGTCAGACATAGGTATTATGTCACGCGTAGTAGAGTTATGGACAAATAAAGGTAATTATTCCTGCGACGTTGTGATCGTTGCTACGGGTGGCTTGAGTTATCCATCTACCGGATCAACGGGGGACGGCTATGTTTTTGCGCGTACGCTTGGGCATACCGTCACTGACTTAAAAACGGGCTTATGCGGTTTGAACGTAGAAGGGGAAGTTTGCAAGCAATTACAAGGTTTGACGTTAAAAAACGTCGCTTTTCGTGTAAATTTAGCGGGAAAAACGGTTTACGAAGAGTTTGGCGAGATGCTTTTTACGCATTTTGGCGTTTCTGGTCCGATTGTTTTGTCGGCGTCGTCTATCATCAATCGTATGTCTATGCAAAATTTGCTTGCAACCATCGATTTGAAGCCCGCTTTAGACGAAAATACTTTGGATAAACGGCTTTTGCGCGATTTTGATAAATTCAAAAATAAACAAATTGCGAACGCGCTTTGCGAGCTTTTACCGCAAAAAATGATTGCAATTATTCTTGCAAAGAGTGGAATTCCGCAACAAAAATCAGTTAACACCGTCACGAAAGAAGAGCGTATGAAGCTTGTTCGCTTGATGAAAGCGTTTCCGCTTAAAATTCAATCCTTGCGCGGATTTGAAGAAGCGATTATCACTTCCGGCGGGGTTGTCTTGACGGAAATTAATCCTAAAACAATGGAAAGCAAAAAGGTTTCCGGGCTGAAATTTTGCGGCGAAGTGTTGGACGTGGACGCGTTCACGGGCGGATTTAATATGCAAATTGCCTTTTCTACCGGTTATCTCGCGGGGAATAGCGTTTGATAATATTGCAATATATTGCAAGGCATAAGTCAAAATCTTGACTTTTGACTTTTTTTGATGTATAATGAAAATATCGATTAAGAAAATTAGGAGATAGCAATGACGATTATTCGCGGTGCGACGACGATACAAAAAGATTGTCCAAGTGACGTTTCCTTGGCGGTAAAAGAGCTTTTGGACGAAATTTTTCAAAAAAATGCTCTAAAAAACGAAGAAGTAAGCGGTTTTTTATTTTCATTGACGTCGGATATACACTCGTATCACCCTGCGAAAGCCGCGCGGGAATGCGGGTACGATTTCGCCCCGTTATTTGCCGCAGTTGAACCGGATATTGACGGCGGCTTAAAATTATGTATTCGCGTAATGATTTTTACGGAAAGACGCGTTGATGAAAAACGCAACGCTAAGCATATTTACCAAAGGGGAGCAAAAATTTTGAGAAAGGATATATCGGAAATTTACAATATCGCGCTGGACGGGCCTGCTGGCAGCGGTAAAAGTACGGTAGCGCGTATTTTGGCGCAAGATTATAACATTTTGCATTTGGATACGGGGGCTATGTACCGTGCTTGCGGATTAAAGGCGCTGCGGCTTGGTATCGATCCCAAAAATCGTGAAAAAGTGGAAGAAATGCTTCCGAATTTGCGCGTTCAAGTGGAATACAAGGACGGTACGCAGCATACAATACTGGACGGCGAAGACGTTTCGCGGGCAATTCGTGAAAACGCGGTATCTATGGCGGCGTCAAGTATTTCCGCGCATAGAGCCGTGCGTGTAAAAATGGTTGAAATGCAGCGTGAAATTGCAAAGAGTATGTCGTGCGTAATCGACGGCAGGGACATCGGTACTGCGGTTTTACCGAACGCGAAATATAAGTTTTTTGTCACGGCGGACAGCAAAGTGCGCGCGATGCGAAGATACAAAGAGCTGGAAGCGCGCGGGGAAAAGGTTGATTTTGAACAGTTGCATCAAGAAATTATTACGCGCGATAAACAAGACAGCGAACGAGAATTTGCACCGCTTGTATGCGCCGACGACGCCGTAGTTGTAGATACTTCAAGTATGCAAATTCAAGAAGTAGTTGCAAAAATCAAATCGATGATTCAGTCGAAAATTTAACGTAGGTGAAGGTATGGATAAGCAAGAGCAAAAAGAGAAGAAAAAAACGAAAAAAGCATATACGGTGACCGTTCCTGCAAATAAAAAGGGTAGGCACATTCTTCCGTTGATGAATTTTTTACGCGTACTTGTGATTCCCGCCTACTTTTTATTTAGACCGTTCCGTTTTTACGGCAAGAAAAAAGCACCCGAAGGCGCTTGCGTGTACGTTGGCAACCACTATACATTGATGGATATTGCGATGATGGCTTGTACTACTTGGGAATGTATTCACTTCGTATCCAAGCGCGAAAACTTCGATTCGAAATTTTTAGGCGTATTCGCACGCGGAATTCGATGTATTCCCGTCAATCGCGACGGCAACGACGTACGGGGGTTGCTGGACTGTTTCAAATGCTTAAAAAATGGTGAAAAAATTGCAATTTATCCCGAGGGCACGCGCAATAAAACGAGTGAAGAGATGCTGCCGTTCAAGCACGGCGCGGCGATTATGGCAATCAAGACCAAAACGCTCGTTATCCCCGTCGTTATTTATAAACGCCCGAAGTGTTTTCGCTGGACGCACGTTTTGATAGGTGAACCCGTTGATTTAAGTGCGTTTTACGACAAGAAACTAACAGATGAAGAAGCAACGCAGGCGGACGAAAAAATTCGCGAAGCAATGCTTGCCTTAAAGCGTGAACACACGGCATTTTTAGAAAGTAAAAAGAAAGGTAAAAAGGCGTAAAGTGGAAATCATTATAGCGAAAAGCGGCGGGTTTTGCAAGGGAGTGCAAAAAGCCGTAGATACGGCGTTATCCCTTGCGAATGAAAATGCGTATATTCTTGGCGAAATTATTCATAATCCCGAAGTGGTAAAGCAGCTCTCTGCGCGCGGTTTGCGTACTGTGGAGAATTTGTCTGACGTTCCAAACGGCGCGACGCTGATTATTCGTTCGCACGGAGTAGGAAAATCCCTTTATGACGAATGCGCTCGCCGTGGTATAAAAGTTGTAGATTGTACTTGCGATTTTGTATTGCGCACGCAAACGATTATTCGTGAGCAATATGCAAAGGGGAAGAGAATTATTATCGTTGGCGAAAGCGCGCACCCCGAAGTGATCGGGTTGAATGGCTGGTGCGACGATAGCGCGATTATTTTATCGCCCGATGCGCCTGATTTTTCGACGATTCCCGACGAAGAATGCGTTTTAGTGGCGCAAACGACCTGTTCGCAGGAAAAATTTGAAAAAATTATTAAAAATCTTGATAATACAAGGGCGAAAACACTTGAAGTTTTTCGTACAATTTGTTATACTACTATAGGACGGCAAAACGAAGCAAGAGAAATTGCGAAAAAATGCGATGCAGTTTTGGTTCTCGGCGGCTTAAACAGCAGCAACACCAACAAGCTGTTTGAGATTTGTAAACAGCATTGCAAAAACGTAATTCGCTTGGAGCGTTCTGATCAGTTCGAATATAAAACAATCAAAAGATTTGAAAAGGTAGGTCTTGTTATGGGTGCGAGCACCCCTAACGCGCAAACTCAGGAGGTTCTCTTAAAAATGGAAATGGAAACAGAAGCAAAAGCAACGGCAATGGAAGAAACGATGGCAAACGTCGTTGCGAAAATGGACAGTCAACCTAAGTTCAAAAAAGGACAATTGGTAAAGGCTACGATCTCGTCGGCTGACGACACGGGTGTTGCAGTGTTGTTGCCTCTTGCAAAGAAGGAAATTATTCTTGACAAAGAGGAAGTGGACTGTGAAGTGTATAATAAGGAAGATTTCAATGCAAAAACTGGCGAAGAAATCGAACTTATGGTCGTAGCGGTAAATCCCGTTAAGCTTTCTCAAAAGCTTATCAAGCAAGTAAAAGAAGAGGAAGCGATGATTGCTGATATTCAATCGGGTAAAGATTTTGAGGTTGAATGCACCGGCTTCAATAAAGGCGGTTTGACGGCGCAACTCGGCTCTTACACGGTATTTGTACCCGCTCGTGAAATTCGTTCGGGCTTTGTGAAAGAGTTGGATAAATACGTTGGTAAAAAACTTCGTCTTCGTATGCTTGAAGTTAAGACGGAAAGAAGAAAAGAAATTATTGCTTCCCAACGCGTAATTATCGAAGAAGAAAGAGCTGCGAAAGAAGCTGCAAAAGCTGCAAAAGAAGCAGAATTCTTTGCATCCATCAACGTTGACGACGTTGTAGAAGGTAAAGTGGAAAGAATTACCGCATTCGGCGCATTTGTTTCCGTAAACGGTTTCGACTGTCTTGCACACGTATCCGACCTTTCTTGGACGGGTGTAAAAGCAGTAAGCGACGTGCTTGAAATCGGCAAGAAATATCAATTCAAAGTATTAAAAATCGATCAAGAAGCAAAGAAAGTTTCGATCGGTTATAAACAATTACAACCCCAACCTTGGGAGCTCGCTGCTGAAAAATATGCAGAAGGCGACGTAATCCACGGTAAAGTGGTTCGTATCGTTCCTTTCGGGGCATTCGTTGAAGTTGAAAAAGGTATCGACGGTTTGGTACACGTTTCGCAAATTTCTCACGAATTCCTTGAAAATCCTACGACGGCGCTTACCATCGGTCAAGAAATCGACGCGAAGATTTTGAAGCTTGATTGCGTTGAAAAGAAAATGACGCTTTCCATCAAAGCACTTGAACCGAAGCCTGAAAACGTGGAAAGAAAACCCCGCGCTCAAAAGGCGGAAGAAGCTGATGGTGAAAAGAAGGCAAGAAAACCTCGCGCACAAAAACCCGTTGAAGAAGTGACCGAATGGTCGGAAAGCGACGTTAACGGCGTTTCGATTGCGGACTTGTTGAACAAAAACGCTTGATTGTTTGAAAATTAATTATAAATCTCGTCTTTAAGCAAATTAAAGACGAGATTTTTTTTCGTGAAAATATCCCATAGAAGCGGGATATTTTTTTATTTTGTTCTATTGCATAGACAAGCTACATATAATATATAAATGCTTGAATTTCTTCCGCAAATCATTAAAAATGCGTTAAAAAACGTTAATATTCAAACTGTTTATGAAATACGCTTACGGGTAGGAAAACCCACAACGATAAACGTGTTAGGCGAATACAAATACCTATCCGCATACGGAATAACCTCTTACGAAGAACAAGCGATTCGATGCGATACGCAAGATTTAGCCGAATGTGTGTTAAAAGCAGGCGATTACTCGGTATATGCCGTAGAAGAACAAATGCGTAAAGGATTTTTAACCGTAGCAAGCGGGGAAAGAATCGGTTTGGCAGGCGAATACGTTTTTGATAGGGGACAACCGCTCACCATACGCGATTTTACGTCGTTATGTATTCGTGTGCCACACGAAGTAGTTGGGTGCAGTCAAGCCATTTACCAAAGTTGTATGTCTGACAAACTACATAATGTTTTGATATGTTCACCGCCTGGATTAGGAAAAACTACGATTTTACGCGATTTATCAAGAATCATCAGCGCTCGAACACGAAAAAACGTATTGATTTGCGACGAGCGCGGGGAAATTGCCACTCAAAACTATGGTCAAACGTGCGACGTATTGAAATATTCGAGCAAAAACGTAGCGTTTGAAGCGGGAATACGTGCGATGCGCCCGGACGTCATTATTACGGACGAGCTTGTAAAAGACGACGCTTTGGCGGTTGCCCGTGCGATATCGGCAGGGGTTATTGTGGTTGCGTCGGCGCATTTTTCGGCGTTTTCAAAGGTGGAGCAGGCGCTACTGTCGCTGTTTGAACGCTTCGTCTTTTTAGATGAGCAAACGGTTGGGAAAATACGTGCGATTTATGATAAGAGCGGTAGGGAGATTGCGTAGATGGTAAAAATTTTGTTGTGTATTGCCATAGTTGTCTTTACCAGCGTTTGCGGTTATATTTTTGCACGCAAGTACCGACATCGTAAGCAATTTTTCCAGCAGTTATTTTTATTTAACGAGCGATTTTTAAGTGAAATTACCTATTATCGCCGTCCTTTACGTGTTTTTGCCGAAAAATATACGTATAAAGGTGCGTTTCATACCTTTTTGAGTAATTTTTTCTATGCGCTAAATGATAAGGAGCAAAATGCAAATGTTTCTCTTACGTTTGAGAATTGCGAGTTTTTAACCAAAGAAGAGCGCGGTATGTTAGAAGATTATTTTCATATGCTTGGCGCAGGGGATAGCGCGTCGCAAAAAGCGTATTTTAGCGGAATGAAGTCACTCGTCGCAAGCCATCAAGCGGACGCGGAAAAAGAATATAAAAAATACGGGGATTTATATATAAAGCTCGGTTTTTTATGCGGTTTATTGATAGTGATATTAATTGTTTAGAAAAAGGAAGACAATGGATATAACGATTTTATTTCAAATGGCGGCTGTGGGAATTATCATCACGGTTATATGCCAAATCTTAAAAAAATCCGACCGTGACGATATTGCTACGCTTGTCAGTATCGTGGGGCTTGTAATCGTTTTGGCGTTGGTTGTGGGGCAAATCGGCGATTTATTTGAGCAGATACAAGACATTTTTCACTTGAAATAGGCAGGAACGCAAGCGATGGAAATTATTAAAATTATTGGCGTAGGGTTCGTG
Source organism: Candidatus Scatosoma sp. (assembly GCA_045645245.1). Classification (GTDB taxonomy): domain Bacteria; phylum Bacillota; class Clostridia; order Christensenellales; family Borkfalkiaceae; genus Scatosoma. Next base: position 19,210 of record JAZRIK010000044.1, read on the forward strand.
ACCGCGATTACGTCGCTTATACTCAAAGCAACCAAGCCCGAACTCTCTTTTGCCGTGACAATGACGGGTGTAATCGTTATATTGCTGTTTATCGTGGACGCGTTGTCGGACACGCTTGCCGTCTTTGCAAGTATTGCAAATATGAGCGGCGTGGAAAACGGCTTGGTGCAGCTATTGCTAAAAATTGTCGGAGTGGGTTATATCGCTGAATTCGGCGCGGGAATTTTACAAGATTTTGGCGCGAATTCCATTGCGGACAAAGTTGCGCTTGCTGGGAAAATTGCAATCGTAATGCTGTCGTTGCCCATTTTGGAAAGCTTGCTCACTTTGATAAAAGGATTTTTGGAGTTGATATGATGGGGCGTGTTTTACATAGCGCATTTTTACGGATATTTCTATGCGTAATGCTTGCGTTTTTGGTGCTTGTGCCGCAATTTCAGCCGATTGTAATGGCGGACGATATGCAGCAAGAAGCGGCGGATGAGTTGGATAAAAACGTGGAAGAGCTCTTAAATGAGTTGGATTTACAAGCGTTGCAAGAATATTTGAACTCTTTGGATTTTTTTCAGGGGGAAAGCGTAGTGGATCGGCTAACGGCATACATAAAAGGGGAGGGGGTAGATTATGAAAATATTCTACAAGCGTTATCCGACGTTCTTTTTAAGAACGTAAAACAACTTTTTCCGTCCTTTGTCACGATTGCGGCAATCGCGCTTTTAAGCGGATTATTAACGATGCTCAAAAGCGGAACGGCAGGACAAACATCTTCCGAAATGACCTTTTTGATATGCTACGTCGCGGCGCTCATTCCCTTAATCGGCGTTTTAAGCGAGTGCTTTGAAGTGACGCTCAACAGCGTGAACGAGATGCACAAGCAAATGCAAATTATCTATCCCATTCTATTGACTCTGATGGCGGCGAGCGGTAGTGGCTTGTCT
>JAZRIK010000045.1:0-2321 GCA_045645245.1 Candidatus Scatosoma sp.
TAAAACGCGTATCGTCACCGCTTGGAAAAAAGCTGGCTACGTGACGGCGATGACGGGTGACGGCGTAAACGACGCGCCTTCCATTAAATCGGCGGATATCGGCGTCGGTATGGGTATTACGGGTACGGACGTGACCAAAAACGTCGCGGATATGGTACTTGCCGACGACAACTTTGCGACCATCGTTGGCGCAGTAGAAGAAGGCAGACGTATTTACGATAATATCCGTAAATCCATTCAATTCCTGCTGGCGTCGAATATGAGCGAAGTCATATCCATTTTCGTAGCAACGTTGATAGGCTTTACGATTTTGAAGCCCGTGCATTTGCTTTGGATTAACCTTGTGACCGACTGTTTCCCTGCGCTTGCACTGGGTATGGAGCGTTCGGAAGCAGACGTTATGAAGCGCAAACCGCGTAGCTCAAAAGCGGGGATATTCTCCGACGGTATGGGCGTGGACGTAATCTATCAAGGCGTTCTTGTATCCATTTTGACCATTTTCTCGTATTTCCTTGGTCATTATATGGCGGAAGGGGTATGGACGATTGCGGACAGCGCACACGGAATGACGATGGCGTTCTTAACGATGTCTATGGCGGAAGTTTTCCACAGCTTGAATATGCGTTCGCAACGCGGCAGCATTTTTAAGATGAAAACATTTAATAAAACGCTTGTCTTGGCGGCGCTTGGCTCGCTGATAGCGACGACGCTCGTATGCGAAGTTCCTTTCCTTGCGACGGCGTTTGGCTTTGAATCGGTTAGCTTTATCGAATATATGGTTGCAATTGCACTCGGCGCGTTGGTAATTCCTATTGTAGAAGCCGTAAAAGCAATTCAAAGAAAGATTGCAAAGAAAAAATAACGTTTAGACACAAAAAAAGGCACTTTTTTAAGAGAGTGCCTTTTTTATGCGCGCAAATGGGCAAAATACCTCAAAAAATGCAAAAGGGGGCTACCGTGTCCGCGTTGAAAATAAAAAAATGTAAAAAAAAATTGCAATTTAGACGGATATTTTTCCTTAAAACCCTTGACCGCGCGCGCAAGATGTGTTATAATATTGCTTGATAGTAGTGGGAGTATAGCTTGTTTATTATAAACAACAGGCAAAAATCCCGCAAAAATACAAAAAGATTAGAGAAATTAAAGGCCGCGAACAGTGGCAAAAAAACCGAGGTGTAAAATGGCGGATAAAAAACAACTTGAAGCATCGAAGATTGACGCGTTGTATAGCTGGCTTTCCTACGACTTGCAAAAGATGAAGGGCGAGCTTTTGAAAGAGATGAAGTACTCGGCAGTACAAGTCGGCTCGCTTTATCAAGCAATGAAAGCGGATAAAGAAAAATCTGCGCAAGCAATTTCGCAAGAAATCCGTTATAGCTATAAACAAAACCAAACCATTTACGACGGTTTGGCGGCGATGCTTACCAGAGAAGTTGGCGACCGCCTGTCTTCTATGGATACGTCGTCTGCGGATTTGGTTGACAAGCAAACCGCAATCCAAACGGCGATTCAAGACCAACAAACCGCAATCCAAGACGCAGTTGCAAGCGTTATGGCAAAGCTTGAAGGTATGGAGGGCGGTATTGCTGCACTCGAAAACGTAGATGCGGAAGCGTTGGCAGAACTCATCAAAGAAAAAGTTTCCGAAACGATGCCTGTTTTGGAAGAATCGCTTAACGAAATCAAGTATAGCTTCTTGCAGCATCAAGCCATTTACGATAGCTTAACGACGCTCATCACCGAAGAAGTAATCAACAAGCTTGAAAGCGTCGAAGCAAAGCTTGCCTTGCTTGAACAGCTCGAACAAGCGCTTGCAGACGTAAATGCAAGAGTAGCCGATTGCGCGGCTTTAATCGAAGATAACGATTATAAGGCGCTTGTCGAATCGGTTGCAGAAAAAACGGAAGAAAGCGTTGCGGAACACAGCCGTCAAGTATTAGACGCGGTTGCAGCTATTCCCGTTGCTGAAAACGTAGATTATAACCGTATCGTTGACGAAGTAGGCGACAAAGTGCTCGAACTTCTCGGCGAAGTTGGTTTAGGCGAACCTGTGGTAATGCCTGCTCCCGTTGTAGAAGCGGCTCCCGCAAAAGTAGATTATGATAAAATCATTTACGGTACGGCGGAAAAGGTAGTTGAATCGTTGCCTTACCCCGAACAAGTAAACTATAACCGTATCGAAGACACGGTACAAAACGCTGTTGACCAAGCGATTGCGAAACTGATGGCAGCTCTTAACGTTGACGCGATTGCAGCGGCTGTGGCGCAAAAAATCGAAGTTCCTCAAGTGGATTACGATTTGCAAGTCGGAGGCCAAGCGG
>JAZRIK010000046.1:0-3806 GCA_045645245.1 Candidatus Scatosoma sp.
GTGGGGAATCGGCGCCCTTTTTGTTTTTGGAATATTAGAAAACGCGGCGGCATAGGATAGAAAAAGAAAGGGTTTTTAAGGGGGTAAGCGATGAAAAGGGCGTTTGTCGGTTTGTTTACAAGCGTAAAAAAGGCGGTGCGGTTTTTGTTGGCTTTTGCCGTGGTTTTTTGGGGGTGTTTGGGGCTGTTTTCTTGTAAAAAAACGGAAAAGGTCTATACCAGGTACGAAATGAACGTAGAATATATGCCCGAAAACGCTACTTTGGCTGGGGCGATGAAGGTGACGTTTGAAAATTCGACGGAAAATGAAATTTCCGTATTAAAATTTCAGCTTTATCCCAACGCATATCGAAAGGACGCTGCGCAAAAGCCGATTTCGCCGCTTGACGAGCAGACGGCGTATTATAAGGGCGAGAGCTATGGGGAAATGGTCGTATCGTCGGTGTCGGGCGCGAAAAGCTGGGAAGTGATGGGGCAAGATGAAAATATTTTGTACGTGTATTTGGAAAAAAGCGTGTTTCCAAGCGAAAAAGTGGTGGTGGATATTGCCTTTTTATTAAAGCTTGCTTCTGTTAACCACCGCACGGGCGTGACGGAAAAAACCGTTAATTTGGGCAACTTTTTCCCTATTTTATGCGGTATCAAGGACGGCGGTTTTTTTGAAGTGGATTATACTTCGCTCGGCGATCCGTTTTATCAAGATTGCGCTGATTTTGCCTTATCACTCACCTTGCCGAAAGATTATGAAGCGGCGGCGACGGGGGATTTGGAGCGGGAAAGGGTACTTGAAACCAAGAAAGAATACGTATTTTCGGCAAACAGCGTGCGCGATTTTGCGTTGGTTTTGTCTAAATATTTCCGCGTTTTGACCGTCAAAGCAGGGGGGAACGATATATATTATTATTACTATGACGACGCGCACGCGCAGGAACGGTTAGCCCTTGCGGCGGAAGCGTTTGAATACTATGAAAATACGTTTGGGGAGTATCCGTATTTGAAATATTCGTTGGTGCAAACGGGGCTGTGCTTGTGTAGCGAGAGCTATCCTGCGTTGACGATGCTTTCCGAGCGTTTAGACGGGCAGGCGGCGGTGCGCGCGGTTGCGAAAGAAACGGCGGGGCAATGGTGGGGCGCGGTTGTGGGTAGCAATCAGGTGGAGAATGCGTGGCAGGACGAAGGGCTGGCGGAGTATTCGGCGGCGGCGTTTTTTGAACGGTATGAAAAGTATGCGATTACGCGCGAGAGCGTGGTTGGGGAAGCACTCAAAGAATATCGGGCGTATTATGACGTATATGGCAGTGTTTTGGGGCGCACGGATACCAAGATGACGAGAAGCTTGTGCGAGTTCGTTAGCGAGTTTGAATACGTTTGCTTGGAAGTGTATAAGCCGATTGTAATGTTGGATACTTTGCGCAAATCTGTAGGGGACGACGACTTTTTTAAGGGGTTAAAGCGGTATTATCAGGATAACCGCTTTGCGAATGCGACGGCGGAGCATTTGATAGGCGCGTTTGAAAAGTCGGGCTTGGACGCGCGGGGCTTTTTTGAGAGCTTTATATACGGAAAAGCGGTTTTGTAAGAGATGGCAAAGCGTTGCGTTGTGGGGATATTGATGGGGGTTGCGAGATTCTTCGCTGCGCTCGCAATGACGAAAAGGGGCGGTTTATTGATGGGATTGCCACACTTCGTTCGCAATGACGCGGAGCATCTTTGCGAATAGCAAGCTGAACGCAATGACGAAAAGGGGCGGCTTATTCTTCGGGTTGCTAAAAATTGAATTTTTTTTGCCTGCGGTTGCTAAAATTTTTTTCATTTCCTTGCCAAAGTAAAAAGCTTTATGGTATAATATAAAATGGAGATATAGGGAATAATAGAAAAACACGCAAAAATTCTACTAAGGAGAGAAGAATATATGTTAAATTGTTTCTTGTTGCTACTCGCAGGCGTAGGCGTCTTTATTGCCGGTATGAATATGCTCGGCGACGGCTTGGAAAAAAGCGCGGGCAAGGGTATGAAACGCTTGCTTGGCAAAATCAGCAATAACCGTTTGGCAGGTGTCGGGATCGGCGCAGGCGTAACGGCAATTATTCAAAGCTCGTCTGCAACCAGCGTTATGGCAATCGGTTTCGTTAACGCAGGAATTATGACTTTGTTCCAAGCGACGGCGATTATTATGGGCGCGAATATCGGTACGACCATCACGGGCGTAATCGTGTCACTCAAATCGTTGCCTATTTCCGACTTCATGACGCTGCTCGCGTTCGTCGGCGTAATGATGACGTTTTTTAAGAGTGAAAAAGTAAAACAAATCGGCGGAATTTTGTGCGGCTTTGGGTTGATTTTCGTCGGGCTGGATTTGATGGGCGGTGCGTTTGACGACACTACGGTGGGCGGACAAGAAATTATCGCGCTTTTCCAAAACTTGTTTACGCAAATCAACTTTCCGCTTTTATTGATTTTATGCGGCGTGGTGTTTACGGCGGTTATCCAAAGTTCGTCGGCGGCAACAGGTATCTTCATCACGATGGTTGGCGCAGGGGCGTTGGGGATCTCCGACGCGTTGTTCTTGGTGCTTGGCTCAAATATCGGTACTTGTGTGACGGCTGCGCTTGCGGCAATCGGTGCGAGCCCTAACGCAAAACGTACGGCACTCATTCACTTGACCTTTAACGTAATCGGAACAATCGTGTTTACGATCATTATTTGGATTTTCAAAGATCTTGCGGTGCAGTTGTTGGAAGGCATGCTTCCTGGCAATTCGCAAATGCAACTTGCTTGGTTCCACGTTATTTTCAACCTTACGACGACGCTTTTGTTGTTGCCGTTTATCAAACAGCTTGTAAAATTGGCTACGCTTGTTATCAAGGACAAGCCCACCGAAGAAGAAAAACGCCATCTCAAGTTTGTCGATGAACGACTTTTGAAAACGCCCCCGATTGCTATGATGCAAGTGAAAAAAGAAATCGAATATATGGCTGCACTTGCGCGTACGAATATCGAAAACTCGTTTGAAGCGATTTTGAGTGGTTCGGATAAAAACGGCAAAGCCATTTACGAAAACGAAAGCATCATCGACTTTACCAACCATTCGCTTTCCAAGTACTTGATCAAGCTTTCCCCGCTCGTTTCAGCTGGGGACGAAAGAGTAATCGGTTCGTATTTCCACGTATTAAACGACGTGGAGCGTATCGGCGACCACGCGGAAAACTTCCACGAAATCGGCGCGCAAATGGCAAACGCAGGTTTGAGTTTTTCTGAAAGCGCGCTTGCAGACTTAAAAGAAATGCACGCTGCGGTTTTGCAAATGTTTGAAATTGCCGGCGACGCGTTCGATAACTTGGATGCAACGCGCCTGGATGAGTTGACGGCACTCGAAAACAAAGTGGACGGAATGAAAAAATCGCTTTCGGCAAGCCATTTTGCCCGTCTTGCGGAAGGTAGCTGTAAGGTTGAGCTTTCGGCATATTTCTCATCGACGGTTGCAGGTTTAGAACGTGTAGCCGACCACCTTGTCAACGTTGGGTATAGTATTTTGAACCCGACCGGTTCGCAAAGCGAAGCGAAAAAAGCCAACGCATAAAGGCAATAGAATATAAATACCGCCCGTCTTGGTTGCCAAGACGGGCGGTTGTTTATAGAGATTCTTCATTGCGCTTCGTTTTGTTCAGAATGACAAAGTGGGACGGTTTATTGATGGGATTGCCGCGCTACGCTCGCAATGACAGGGCAGCAGGTGCTTTTCGGGATTGCCGCGCTACGCTCGCAATGACGCGAAGCAACTTTGCGAATAGCAAGCTGAACGCAATG
>JAZRIK010000047.1:0-2722 GCA_045645245.1 Candidatus Scatosoma sp.
AAGAGCTTATCAAACAGCTTTTCACGCGTAAATATATTTGGGCGACCCACGTTTGGAATATGTTCGACTTTGGCGCGGACGCGCGTGCGGAAGGGGGCGAAAACGGTCAAAACCATAAGGGGCTTGTCACGATGGACAGAAAATATAAAAAGGATTCGTTCTATGCCTACAAAGCGTGGCTGTCCGACGAACCGTTCGTGCACCTTTGCGGTAAACGCTATATCGACAGAGTGGAAGACGTGACTAAAGTGACGGTATATTCTAACCAGCCCGAAGTAGAGCTTTTCGTCAACGGCGAAAGTATTGGTAAAAAGTCGGCGAAAGACCATTTCTTCTATTTCGACGTGCAAAACGTAGGCGAAAGCGAAATCGTAGCCAAAGCAGGCGAGCTCACCGACAGCGGTAAAATTCGCAAAGTAGAAGAAATGAATATGGACTACGTGCTCGTAGAAAAGGGCGCGGTTTTGAACTGGTTCGACATCGACGCACCCGAAGGCAGATTCTCACTCAACGATAAGCTGGGCGATATTATGCAATCGTTTAGGGGCAAGCTCTGGTTTGTCAAGATGGGCTTGAAGATGAAGAAAAAGATGAACGCTGGCAAAAAAGACAAGAAATCGGGCGGGTTTGAAGTGGATTTGAAATCGGGCGACGGCTTGATGCAAATGATGGGCGGCTTTACCGTACTCCGCTTGACGAGTATGATGGGTATGATGAATGTTAACTTCACCAAAGAAGAGCTTTTGAAGCTGAATAAGCAACTCAACCGTATTCGCAAACCCAAAAACTTAAAATAAGGAGACAAACTTATGAAAATGACGTTCCGTTGGTATGGGGAAGGGAATGATAAAATTTCCCTTGCCGATATCAAGCAAATCCCTGGGGTAGAAGGCATTGTTTGGGCGTTGCACGATAAAATGCCCGGCGAAGTTTGGCAGGAAGAAGAAATTGCCAAGGTAAAAACGCAGTGCGATAAGTACGGCTTTAATATCGACGTCGTCGAATCGGTCAACGTGCACGACGATATCAAAATCGGCTTGCCTACGCGCGATCAATATATCGAAAATTATAAACAAACCATTCGCAATTTGTCCAAATTCGGCGTAAAAGTCATTTGCTATAACTTTATGCCCATTTTCGACTGGACGAGAAGCAATCTATTCCACGAAGTAGGGGATGGCTCGACCGCGCTTTTCTATGAAAAGGGAATGATTCAAGACGACTATAACGCAATGGCGAAGTATATCTTGGATTTCACGGAAAAATATAATATGTCCTTCCCCGGCTGGGAGCCCGAGCGTATGGCAAAGCTGGACGAGCTGTTCAAGGCGTACGCGGACGTGGATAAGGAAAAGCTTTGGGCAAACTTGCAATATTTCTTACAAGCAATTATGCCTACTTGCCGTGAGTGCGATATTAAAATGGCAATTCATATGGACGACCCCCCTTGGGATATTTTCGGCTTGCCCCGTTTGCTTGTGGACGAGCCGAGTATCGATCGGTTTTTGAAAATGGTGGATGATGAGTATAACTGCTTGACGCTTTGCTCGGGCAGTTTGAATGCAAACCCCAACAACAACGTAGCGGACATCGTTAGAAAGCATTGCGATCGGATCGCGTTTGCGCATATTCGCAACGTGAAGCATTTTGAAAACGGCGACTTTTCCGAAGCGAGTCATCGCGACTGCGACGGCGATACAGGCATCTTGGATATTTTGAAAGCGTATCACGATTGCGGCTTTACGGGATACATTCGTCCCGACCATGGTAGGCACCTTTGGAACGAAGGGCCGGGTACGGTGCGCCCCGGCTACGGCTTATACGACCGCGCTTTGGGCATAATGTATATGCTCGGCGTATGGGATAGTCTTGAAAAATTCGATAATAAGGAGTAATAAAAAATGAATTTACCTTTGAATATTGATTATAGCGGAAAAGTAGTGGTTGTCACGGGCGCAGGCGGACTTATTTGCGGCGCAATGGCGAGAGCGTTTGCGCAAAGCGGCGCGAAGGTGGCTGCACTCGATTTGAACGAAGACGCGGTGAAAAAGCTGGCGGCGGAGCTGAAAGCGGAAGGATACGTTTGCGAAGGGTATAAAGCGAACGTGTTAGAGCCGACGAGCTTGGAAGAAGTGCATCAAGCGGTTTTGAAAGACCTTGGCGCGTGTGATATTTTGGTAAACGGCGCAGGCGGTAATAACCCCAGAGCAACGACGGATAACGAATATCAGCACGAAGCGAAGGAAGGGGGTAAATCGTTTTTTGATCTCGACGCGAACGGCGTAGATTTTGTGTTCAAGCTCAATTTCCAAGGAACGCTTTTACCTACGCAAGTTTTTGCAAAGGATATGGTAGCAAAAAAGAAGGGCTGTATTTTGAATATTTCTTCGATGAACGCGTACACGCCCCTCACAAAAATCCCTGCGTACAGCGGCGCAAAGGCGGCAATTTCCAACTTTACTCAGTGGCTTGCGGTTCATTTCAGCCGAGTAGGCATCAGAGTAAACGCCATCGCTCCCGGCTTCTTCTCAACCAAGCAAAACGCAAAGCTTCTCTTTAACGAAGACGGCACTCCCACGGCTCGTAGCGCGAAGATACTGAACGGCACACCTATGGGTCGCTTCGTAGATTCCGAGGAGCTGCTTGGCGGTATGTTCTTCCTTACAGACGATAAGGCGGCATCTGCAATAACCAAGTCGGATCGTAGCCATGTCGTTCTGTG
>JAZRIK010000048.1:0-3984 GCA_045645245.1 Candidatus Scatosoma sp.
CGAGGAGGAATTCCTTTGCGAAGGAACCGTCCTGAATGTCGGAAAGGATCTTCTTCATAGCCTTCTTGGTGTCTTCGGTGATGATCTTGGGTCCGGTGATGTAGTCGCCGTATTCTGCGGTGTTGGAGATGGAATATCTCATGCCTTCAAAACCGCTCTGATAGATAAGGTCAACGATAAGTTTCATTTCGTGGATACATTCAAAGTAAGCGTTTCTGGGGTCGTAGCCAGCTTCTACAAGCGTTTCAAAGCCCGCTTGCATCAACGCGCAAACACCGCCGCAAAGCACGGCTTGTTCGCCGAATAAGTCGGTTTCCGTTTCCGTTCTAAAATTCGTTTCCAAAACGCCCGCTCTTGCACCGCCGATACCCAACGCGTATGCCAAACCGATTTCCAACGCGTCGCCCGTTGCGTCTTGTTCCACTGCGATAAGGCAAGGCACGCCTTTACCCACTTGGTATTCGCTGCGAACGGTGTGACCGGGGCCTTTGGGCGCAACCATAATAACGTTGACGTTCTTCGGGGGCTTAATACAGCCGAAGTGAATGTTAAAGCCGTGTGCGAATGCAAGCGTTTTCCCTTCGGTAAGGTTGGGTTCGATGCTTTCTTTATAAAGCTTGGCTTGCTTTTCGTCGTTGATCAAAATCATAATCAAATCGGCTACCTTTGCAGCGTCCGCAGCCGTCATAACCTTCAAGCCCTGTTTTTCCGCTTTTGCCCAGCTCTTGCTGCCTTCGTAAAGCCCTACTACTACGTTCACGCCCGAATCCTTCAAATTGAGTGCGTGCGCGTGACCTTGCGAGCCGTAGCCGATGATTGCAACGGTCTTATCGTTTAATTTGTTCAAATCGCAATCTTGTTGATAAAAAATTCTGTTTGCCATAATCTTTTTCCTTTCCTTTTTATGTTTATTTATAAATTTTATTTTTTTACTTGTCCAATAAAGTGGTCGTACCCCTATCGAGTGCGACGATACCCGTTCTGCACATTTCCAAAATGCCAAACGGCTGCATCAGCTTGATAAACGCGTCGATTTTGGACGGACTGCCCGTCACTTCGATACACATACCTTCCGTCGAATAATCGATTACGCTTGCTCTAAATACGTCCACCGCCGTCATAATATCGCTTCTGTGTTCTTGCTGATTTTGCACCTTGATCAGCATCAGCTCGCGCTTAATCGGCTCGTCTTCCAGCACTTCCACCTTTTTCACTACGTGCAATTTTTTCAGTTGGTTGATGAGTTGGTGCTTTACGTACTCATCTCCGCTCATACTAATCGTAATGCGCGAATATTCGGGGCATTCCGTTTCGCCTACGGTGAGCGCGTCGATGTTAAAGCCGCGGCGGGTGAACATAGCGGTCACGCGCGTCAAAACGCCGACCGTGTTATCTACGTAAACTGCTAAAATAAATCTATTGTTTTCCATAACCGTTCTCCTTTTCGCTTATTTTACTCTCGTGATGATATCCTCGATTGCACCGCCGGGGGGAAGCATAGGCAAAACGAACTCGTCTTTGTCAATGCGCGCGTCAATGACGGTGGGCATTTTCGATTGTACTGCTTTTTGGAACGCTTTTCTAAATTCTATGGGCGTTTCCGCTAAATACCCTTCCGCGCCGAACGCTTTTGCCAGCGCGACAAAGTCGGTTTTTCTATCCAGCACCGTTTGCGAATATCTCTTACCAAAGAACAGCGTTTGCCATTGTCTTACCATACCCAGTACGCCGTTATTCATCAATACGACGACAATGGGGAGCTTATAGCTCACTGCGGTTGCAAGCTCGTTCAAGTTCATACCAAAGCTGCCGTCGCCGGTAATCAAAACGGTGGGGTCTTTGGTCGCTACGTACGCGCCCATTGCCGCGCCCAAGCCAAAGCCCATCGTACCCAAACCGCCGCTGGAAACGAAACGGCGGGGACGGTCAAATTCAGCGTATTGCGCCGCCCACATTTGGTGCTGACCAACGTCCGTCGTGATGATGGTCGCGGGCAGTTTTTCTTGGTTGATAATGTCCATAACCATCTTGGGGGTCAACGGCGACTTGTCCGCCGCCGCGATCGCGTCTTCCGTCGCCTGTTCTTCCGCTTTGAGTTGTTTTACTCTCGCCATCCAAGCGGGGTTGGATTTGCCTGCGCATTTTTGCGCAATACGCGTGAAGGCGTCGCAAATATCGCCTACCAAGCCCAAATCCACGCGTACGTTTTTATTAATTTCCGCGCTATCGGGGTCGAGCTGAATAATTTTACTCTTTTTCGCAAATTTCGCTACGTTGCCCGTCGCTCTATCCGAGAAGCGCACGCCGATTGCCAAAATCAAGTCCGCTTCGTTTTGCGACATACTCGACGCATAATGTCCGTGCATACCTTGCATACCCAAAAATCTGTCGCTCGTTTGCGGAATCGCCGAAAGCCCCATAAACGAACAGCCGATTGCCGCGTCGATTTTGCAAGCAAAATCCACAATCGCCTGACCCATACCAAGCCCTGCCGCGCCGCCGCCTACGTAAATGTACGGACGCTCCGCCTGCGCAATCAGCTCTACCGCTTTTTCTACCCATTCTTCCTTGACCTTGGGAAGCGGTTGCTTTTCCACTACCGCTTGCGGCTCGTAATCGAACTTGCCCACTTGTACGTCCTTGGGAATATCGATAAGTACAGGCCCGGGACGACCGGATTTTGCAATAGCAAACGCTTCGCGCACGGTGTCCGCCAAGTCTTCGATTTTCTTAACGAAGAAGTTGTGCTTGGTGATGGGCATCGTCACGCCCGTAATATCAATTTCTTGGAAGCTGTCTTTACCGATGAGCGCGTTGGGTACGTTGCCCGTGATGGCGACCATAGGAATCGAATCGAGCATCGCCGTTGCAATACCCGTGACCAAGTTGGTTGCGCCGGGGCCGCTGGTGGCGATACAAACGCCCACCTTACCCGTCGCGCGGGAATACCCGTCCGCCGCGTGCGACGCGCCTTGTTCGTGCGCCGTCAATACGTGGTTGATTTTGTCTTTATACTCATACAAAGCGTCGTAGATGTTGATAACCTGACCGCCGGGATAGCCGAAAACGTCGGTCACTCCTTGTTCAATCAGCGTTTGAATTAAAATTTGCGCGCCTGTTAATTTCATAATTTTTTCGTTCTCCTTTTTTTCTAAGTGAATTGCAACGCTTTGCGTTGCGTCAATTGAAAACTCCGTTTTCGTGAATTGCGCATACTGCGCGTGAATTGAAACGCGTTGCGTTTCGTTGTGGATAATATTCCCTTAACGCGTTGCAGAGCAACGCAATTCATTGCGCGATAGCGAAAATTCACGGCGTAAGCCATTTTACGCAAGGCACTTGCCTTGCAATTCACGTAAGCTATGCTTACATTTTATAACATTCTATTTACTGCCGATACGAGCGCTTTCACCGACGACGTCATAATATCGCCGTGAATGCCTGCGCCCCAGTATGCTTGACCGTTTGAAACGATACAAATGTACGACGCCGCTTTGGACGAAGATTTTTCTTCGAGTGCGTGTTCGACGTAGTTTTCCAGCACGTATTCTTTCCCAGTCACCTGCTTGATGGCTTTATTCACACAATCCAGCCGACCGTTCCCTTCCACATCTACTGTGGTCGCCGCGCCGTTATATTCTATCACGATTCTGCCCTTCACGCTATCCGCGTTCATATCGTCGTAGCCCGCTTCCAAAACGTTGAGCTTATCGTGCAAATTGACGAAATCGCGCAGGAATATATCGTGCACTTCGTTTGCGGAAAGCTCTTTGTGCGCGTGGTCGGAAATACTCTTGACGTGATACCCAAATTGCTCGCGCATTTTCGGGGGAAGAATCAGCTTAAACTGCGTTTCCAAAATATACCCGATACCGCCCTTGCCCGATTGCGAATTGATGCGGATAACGTCCGCTTCATACGCCCTGCCAACGTCGGCTGGATCAATGGGAAGATACGGCACGCTCCACGTGGATAAATCTTGCT
>JAZRIK010000049.1:0-8586 GCA_045645245.1 Candidatus Scatosoma sp.
GAAAGCAGAGTGGAAATTTGCTTAAAGCGAGTGTTCTTGTTTGCCTTTGCAAGCGTAGCGTCCGCCTGCTTTTGCGCCTGCTCGCGCAGGAGTGCATAATATCTTTCGCGCGAAGACTTCGCGTTCGCCGCTTCGACGGCAGGGTTTGTGAATTTGCTTGAAAAAGCGGTTGAACTCGTACCTGCCCCCGTCGTTTCGGGAATATTCTTCACGCTAAACACACCCGTTTCCTTCCACGCGGACAAAATTTTATTCATATAAGGCAGGGGATTTGCGCTGGCGCAGCTACGCTTCGCCGCTTCTAAAATCATATCCAAAGAAAAGCCCCATTCTTTCCAAGTTTTCACCATTTGCAAAGCGTTTGCGCTGCGACGGATATTGCCGCACGCTTCTTGAATTTTCGCAAACGTTTTCAGCTCGTCGTTGCGTTCTTTGATATACGCTTTTACCGCGCCGCCGTCAATCGTACTTTCTTTGGCAAGCCTTTCTACCAGCTTATGCATATCTTCAAAATTACCGCAATCGTTTTTCAAACAGAAAAGGGCAATATCCAAAAGCGCGGTATCGTCAAACCCAAGCGCGCACCATTTTTCCACGTACTCTTCGATATAGGTCGCGGGATTGCTCACTTTTACGCCCAGCTTTCTGCCGATACGGAAGGTCAAGCTTGCCAACTTTTCACGCGTTTGCATAAACGCGGTAATCTCGCCCGCCGTCTTTTTGCCTTGCGAATACAAATCTTCGAGCGTCGTATCCAAAACGTGCATATTTCCGCGCGTCAAATTTTTCGCCGCCGCAAAAATCGCGTCCTTTTCAAATTCGAGTGTTTGCGTCCACTTCCGATACAGCGAATAATCGTTATCGTCAGGCACGCGCGGATAGCCGTTCGAGCCCTTTACGCCCATCGCGTTGAACAGCGCAATCAACTCGCTTTCGTTTGCGTGATAGGACGAAAGCTCGCGTTCCACCTGCTCGTACGTCATCGCGCCTGCGGCAATCAGCTTTCTCGCTTTATTGAAAATATACGCAGGGGAAACGGTTTTGCCTTGCTTGCTAATGCAATATTCTGCAACCAGCAAAAGCGCCTGCGGTTGCATAGACGATTCTTCCAAGAAGTGCATATACTTGATATAATCGTTGGAGCTTAAATGTTTTTCGACCTTTTGCATTTTGCGTTGCAATTCTTTGTTGAAATCGGCATATTGCTCGTATCGAATTTTCTTGGGGCGACCGACTGCCGATTTTACGGGCAAATACTGCACGGCAAAGGGGGTTTTGGATATAATTTCCACCAAATCGAAATCTTCCCAAAACGCAAACGCCTGCATAAGCGTATTTTCGTCCGTTTGCAGCACTTCCGCCATCGACGCAAGGGAAAAATCAGCCGCCGCGTGCTTGCATACGTACAAACCGTAAAGGTAAACCTTTACAGCAAAGCCGTCCGCCTGCGGAAGGTACTTTGTAATGAACTTATTTTCGATTGTCACGTAAGAATTATCGTCAAATTCTTTTGAAAACGAGCAAAACGCCATAATTTCTTTTCTCCCTTATCAAATTCCGACGGATTTTCGGAAAAATTTTCGTCTTTTATCCAACTTTTCTTGATTTCTTTGGATAAATAGTGTATAATAAAATCGTGCGAATATCGCAAAAATGTCACGAAGTAAAATCATTATACATTTTTTCGCCAAGAAAAGCAACCCAAAACGAGTGGATTTTTATAAAAAAATCCCAAAACCCGCAACCGAGTATTGCAAAGGAGACCTGCCGTGAAAATTTTACACACGTCCGATTGGCACGTCGGTAAACGCCTAATCACGAAAGAACGCCTTTTAGAACAAGCGGAAGTGTTGGACGAAATTGCAAAAATTTGCGATGACGAGCAGATCGAGCTGGTACTCATCGCGGGGGATATATTCGACACCTACACCCCCAGCGCGGAAGCGGAAGAATTATTCTATGCCAAAGTGAAAGCGATTGCGGGGGAAAACCGCGCGGTATTGATGATTAGCGGCAACCACGACGACGGAGTGCGCCTTTCGGCGATTACGCCGTTATCGGGCGAGCAAGGGGTTTACGTAGTGGGCAACTCGCGAGAGTTATACGTTCCGCAAAACAACGCTCGTAGCGTTCGTCCGATTGCTTCGGGAAAAGGCTGGGTGACGTTTGTAAACGGGGACGGGGAAAAGGTATTCATCGCAACCCTGCCCTATCCAAACGAAGCGCGCTTTAAGGAAGAAAAATCCGATTTACCCTATATAGAGCGTATGAAAAAGTGGATAGACGAAGGGGTAAGCGGAAATATAGAAAACTTGCCGTCTATCCTACTTGCGCATATTTTCGTGGCGGGCGGCAGCGAAAGCGCGGGCGAGCGTGAAATCGACCTTGGCGGGGCGCGCGCAATCCCGATTGACGCTTTACCAAATTGCGACTATATCGCGCTCGGCCACTTACACAAAAAGCAGAAAATGGGCAAAGCCAACGTTTATTACAGCGGTTCGCCCTTACAATACGCCTTCGACGAACGGGCGGATAAAAGCGTAAAAGTATTCTCGCTCACGAAAGCAGGCGTGGAAAATCTTAAAGACGTGCCGTTGACGAAGGGCAAAAAACTCATTCGTTTGCAGGCGGACAGCGTGGAGAATGCGGAGCTTTTGCTGCAGGGCTATCCCGATAGCTGGGTGGAAATGACGCTTATGTTATCCGCGCCGATGACGGCAGGCGATAGCGCGCGGCTTGCAAAAAAAGAAAATTTAGCGTGCTTGCAAACGGAAATTCACACGGATACCGACTTGCAATTTGAAAGCCGCAAGGGCTTGACGGACGCGGAATTATTCGACGCGTATTATCAAACGGCGTACGGCACGCAGCCGAAAGCAGAAACCAAAACGCTGTTTTTAAGCGTATTGAGCGAATTAGACGAACGCTGACCCATATAAGGAGTAGGTATGAAACCCGTTTATCTCGAATTTAACGGAATAAACAGCTTTTCCGAGCCGGCGCGCATTGATTTTAAGGCGTTGCTCTCGGGGGGAGTGTTTGGCATTTTCGGGAATACGGGCAGCGGTAAAAGTACGATTTTGGATAGTATTCACTTTGCGTTATACGGCGAAATCGACCGCGTACCCAAATCGTTTAACGATTGTATCAACCACCGCTCGGATATGGCGAGCGTGACGTTCGATTTTGAAATTACTGAAAACGGAATGCGAAAAACCTACCGCGTCAAGCGCGAACGCAAACGCAAGACGGGCGGCACGAAAGCGTTTTTGTACGAGCATACAAATAGCGGACTTTTTGCGCTTGCCGAAGGCACGCGCGACGTCGATGAACAAATCGAGCGTATTATCGGTTTAAGCTTTACCGATTTTAAGATGTGTATCGCGTTGCCGCAGGGCGATTTTGCCGCGCTCGTGCAATCGACGACGGCGGAGCGGGTGAAACTCGTTTCGCGACTGTTTAATTTGGATAAATACGGCGAGAAACTCACCAAATCCATCAACGAAAAATATTATCAAGCGGAAACGGAAGTAAACCTGCTGCTTGCCAAAATGGGCGAAAACGAAGGGGGCAGCGACGAACGAATTGCGCTCAATAACGCACAGCTTGCACAAGAAAAACAAGCGCTTGACCTTACGAAAACGCACGCGGACGCAGCGCAAAAGTCGTATGAAAAGGCGTTGGAAACGCATAAGAAAAAACACGATTTCGACTGTCTTTGCACACGGCTGAACGATTTACAAACACGCTTAAACGAAATGGAAGAGCTGCGCTTGCTTTTAGAGCGTTTTCCCAAAGCGCAGGCGGCGGCGGAAAAAGCAAAAATGGCAAAAAAAGCCGCGGACGACGAGCAAGCGGCAAACGAAAAAGCAGCGCAAGCCAAAACCGACCATCAATCGGCAACGCAACGCCTGCAAACGCTGAAAAACGAGTTTGAGCAAGCAAATTACGATGAAAAAATCGTTCAAACGACGGTGAATTTGGAAAAAGTCCGTTCCGCGCAACAAGATATTGCGAAAGCGCGTACCGCCAAGGGGCAGTTGGACGATTGCATCGCAGAATATAAAAAAATCGAAAATAAATATGCTAAAAAAGATTTTGACGGCTTAAAGAAACGCTTGGAAGGCGAGCTGGAAACGCTGGGTGAAGCGGATACGCTCATCGAGTATATCAAACGCCACGCAAAAGCCGTGTTTTTATCCGACGCTTACAGCGAATTTTGCACCGACTTAACCGCGCTTGCTAAAAAGCATATATCGGCGCAAGCGGATATCGAAGTTTTATTACAAAAATACGCGTTGAACGCACCCATGGATGGCTTGAAGCCGGATATTATGGCGATGAACGAAGCGTTTAAGGCGCAGGAAAAAACGCGTAAGGCGCTCCGCGAGCAGTTAAACGCTTTGGAAAAGGACGAACGCGATTATAGCTATAACGAACAGCAAAAACAGCTTTTGATCGAGCAGGGCAAGGTATATAGAGCAAGCTATAACGACGCAAAGGCGAATATTGCGGAAGTGGAAAAACTGGGCAGCTTAACCGATCTGCAAACCGCTTTAACCGCATTACAAACGGAGAAAGAAAAGCACAATGAGCGCATACAGGATATGCAAACGAAGCAATCGCAAGCGTATGCGGAAATAGAAAAACAAACGGGACTTTCACGCGCGTACGCGAACGCCCGCAACGAATACGAGCGCGCGCTTGCAAGCGATTTACGCGCAAGCGAATTTGCAAACGAACAAGCGGCGCAAGCCATTTTAGAGAAAGTGGGCGACGAAGGGCAGGCGCGGGAAAAAGTAAAAGCGTTTTTCGACGACTACGCGTTGGTTCTCGCCGAGCGGAAAAAGATAGACGAAAAAGCGTTTGAAAGCTTTGACGAGAATGCGCTTACACAAGCGGAAACGGCTAAAAACCAAGCGCAAGCGGAAGTGGAACGGCTGCAAAAAAGCGTGGGCGCATTACAAGAAAATCAAGCGCGTTTAGCTACGCTCAAAGAAAAATTCAAGCAACAGCAAAAAGAGTTGCAAGAAAAGGAAAAGCAAAAAAACGCGTACGACGAATTGCGTTCGCTGGTAAGGAATAATAAGTTTTTAGAATTTATCGCTTGCGAGTATTTACAAGAAATTTGCTTGGGCGCGAGCAAAACGCTGCTCTCTTTAACGAACGGACGGTACTTTTTGCAATACGACAAAGAGTTTAAGGTAGGCGATAACTTGGACGGCGGCAACTTACGCGCGGTAAAAACGCTGTCGGGCGGCGAAACGTTTTTGGTATCGTTATCTCTTGCGCTTTCATTGAGCGCGGCAATTTGCGCAAAATCCCGTCCTATCGAGTTTTTCTTCTTGGACGAAGGGTTCGGTACGCTGGACGAAGGGCTTGTAGATACGGTAATGGACGTACTTGGAAAGTTAAGCAAATCGTTCGCAGTCGGCTTAATTTCGCACGTGGAAGAATTAAAGCACAGGATCGAAAATAAAATTATCGTATCGGGCGCGACGGAAACGCACGGCTCAACGGTACGGGTGGATTACATTTTATAAAAAAATAACGAAAGACGGTAAAAAAAACAAAGCGAGAAACGGTAAAAAGTTATGATCGTAAGCGCAGTATCCTTATGGAAAAAACTGAATTTGAACACTCCGCTCGGCGCAAGCGAGTGGGGGATAGAAGAACGCGACGGCGTGCGATACAGCCACGTGACCTATTCTGGGCACAAGGTATCCGACGGCAGCGTGCGTATTTACGCGCGTTTTGCCCGTCCTATCGGCGGTGCGACAAAGCCGGTAGTGCTGTTATTGCCCGACGCCGGCAAGGGTATGGACGAGGAACTCTTTGGTTATTTTTTAGAGAAAGGGTATGCGGTGCTGATGCCCGATTACGCGGGGAAATTGCCCGATGATACGGACAGCGATTTCCGCACGACCTATCCCATTTCCCTTGATTACGGCAATTTGGTGCGCTCGCGGGGCTTGGAAAATATGGAGCAGCTCCAAGCCGACCAAACCACTTGGTTCGAGTGGTTGTACGTCGCCTTGTTCTCCGTCGAATACTTAAAAGCGCGCGCGGACGTTGGGAATATCGGCGTAGTGGGCGTGCGCGCAGGCGGCGCGCTTGCTTGGCAAACGCTGCTTTCACCGCACGTAAAATGCGGCGTACCCATCAACGCAGTGGGCTGGAAATCGTTTGCTTCCATTGCGAAATTCGGGGATAACGTAGCGCACAATCTAAAAGAAGAAACACATCGGTATATTGCTGCGGTGGAAGCGCAATCGTACGCACCGTACGTAAAATGTCCCGTGTTAATGCTTTGTTCCTTGCGCGATTCTTCGTTCGATTGCGACCGTGCCTACGATACGTATTCGCGTATCGGTATAGGCGAAGGCAGCGCGCTCGTATATTCGGCGGATAGCGGCGCTTGTATCGGGCCGAAGGGCTTAACGGATATGGACTTGTTCTTGGAAAAGAACTTAAAGGGTCGCGAAATTTACATTCCCGACACCTTAAACGTGGCATTGCAGGAAACGGAAGACGGCTTGCAGGTATGCGTAGAATGCGACAAGGAAGGCATTTTAGAAGAAGCGGGCGTGTTCTACGCCGAAGCGGACGTGCGTACCAAGTGCGCGTATCGCGACTGGCGTAAAATTTATAAAATATCGGGTAAAATGGTAAAAAACGGCAAGTTTAATTGTCCCGTTAAACCGTTTGCGGGCGCGTCGGCGGTATTTGTGTTTGCTTATGCAAAATACATTAACGGTTTCCGCGTGACGTCTAAAATTACCGCAAAACGAATCGCAAATCCCGACCCGAATGCGGTGAAGGGCAGGGCGCTCTTTACGGGAACGGAAATGGACACGTTCAGCGTGGCAGAATATAAAGAGTATTCGATTGCCGACGTATTTTTGGAAAAGGAAGCGATGCCCAAACGAGTAGTGGGCTACGGCGGTATTAAGGGCGCATACTCGTTAGGCGGTATTAAGACGTACAAAATCAGCTCGCCGATGTACATTCCCGACGAAAATGCGATGCTTGCCTTCGACGCGTGGATGCCGCAGGACGGCGAGTTAAAGGTATCCGTCGAAGTGGGCGACGTAGAGCGCGACGCGGAAAGATATACTTGTCTTATCCCCGTTAAGGGCGGCGGCAAGTGGAAACGCATTATTTTACGCGCGAGCGATTTGAAGGGCGAAAACAGCAATGTGCCCCTGCGCAACTTTTACGACGGCAAAGCGTTGCTGTTCGATAACGAAGACGAAAACGTACAATACGCAGTCACAAATATTTTATGGCTGTAAGAGCGTACCGTGTACGCATTGAATTTAGTAAACGGAGCAAATAATGAACGAATGGGAACAACTTCCCTTGGACGAGAAAGAGTGTTCTTCGCCAGCCGAGCAAGCGCAGGAAACGGCGCTTGAAGAAATAGACGGCGGCGCGGAAGAATGCGCGCAACCGATTCCAAGGAAACGAAAAATGAAAAAAGCCGACGTAGTATTTTACGTCGTTATAGCCGTGTTGTTCGCATTCATTTGCGGTTTCCGCGCTTGGTGGACGAGCAATTACGGCGGCGTGACGGTAGTGGGCAGCTCGATGAAGCAAACGCTGCAAAACGGCGACCAGCTGTTTTTACGGTTCACAAACGACACGAAAAAGGCGGAGCGCGGCGATATTATCGTGGTGTATGTGGGCGATTATGAAGAATGCGCGTCTATGCGCGATCAATATGTAATTAAACGGCTGATTGCTATCGAAGGGGATAAAGTGCGCTGCACGGACGGGCAAGTGGAAATTTGCTACGCAGGCACGCAAACGTTCGTACCTTTATCCGAGCCGTACGCATATTACGGCAATTATGCGCAGCAATACGATTTTGCCGAATACACGATAGGCGAAAAGGAAATTTTCTTCCTTGGGGATAACCGCAGCTACGAGGGCAGCAGTATCGATAGCCGTTATCAAGAAGGCAAATCGCATTTGACGCATTTGTATAAAGAAAAAGACATTTACGGGGTAGTGCCGAACTGGGCATTAAACGTCCGTTGGTTGAGTAAACTGCTGATGTAGAATACTCTCATCAACGCAATCGGCGTTGGAAACGGGTAAAGAAAAAACAAAAGGATTTAGAAAGGAGAAAAAACAGTTATGAATATTCGTATTACATCGGACAGTACTTGTGATTTGGGGCATTTGGTAGAAGAGAGAAACATCGGCATTTTGCCCTTGGCAGTCAATTTAGACGCAAAAACCTTTTATGACGGCGTAGATATTACCCCCCAACGCATTTTCGATTTCGTAGCGGAAACGAAAATGCTTCCCAAAACCGCTGCGCCCAGCATCGGCGATTATGAAGAATTTTTCAAGAAAGAACTTGAAAATTACGACGCGGTTATCCACTTTAATATTTCCGCAAAGAGCTCGGGCTCGCATAATATGGCAAAACAGGCGGCGGAAAGCTTTGAGGGCAAAGTGCGCGTTATCGACTCGATGGCGCTTTCTTCCGGGCAGGGCTTGTTGGTTATGAAGGCGGCGGACTTGCGTGACGAAGGCAAGAGCGCGGACGAAATCGTGGAAGCGGTAGAAGAAATC
>JAZRIK010000050.1:0-3870 GCA_045645245.1 Candidatus Scatosoma sp.
CCGAAAACAAAGGATTTTCGTTTTTCTGTAAGTCGACAGGTTTTTTAGGAATAATCGACAGGTCTTTGCAATCTTTTCACACGCAAAAAAACACGCCAATCGGTGCTAAAAAAGTGAAAATCACGGCTTTTGCATAGAATATTTATACAAAAATACAAAAAAAAACGGCATTTATGCAACTTTTCTTACATAAATGCCTTACGCTGTTGCGGTCGACAGGAATTGAAACAAATCTAACGGGCGTAATTTTTGCACTTAAATAATCTTTTTTGCTGTTCTTATCAATCTAGGCGAGAACTGTTTCGGTTCGGAAAACGGAACGTTTTCTTTACATATTTATTACGCAAGCTCTGACAGGGGCAGCTATCTTGCACTTACAAAAAAAGACGAGATTTTTAAGGTCTCGTCTTTTTTGTTTGGTAAAGCCGCATTGTTACGCGGAGATATTTTTTATTGCGTAATGATTTTTACGGACGCCGAAATTAACCCGTTTGCTTGGGCGTAAAGCGTTAAGTCGTTGTTTTTTTCGGTTATTTTAACTGCAACGGAAATTTTACCTTGGTACATTTTGCGCCAAGAATGAAAGATTGTTTCGTGGTCGGTGTTGTCCGAGCCGGTAGAGTAAACGAAACAACCGGCACTGGTGAAGAAGGAAACTCTATCTATTTCGGCATCGTAAACTTCTTTGCCAAATTCGTCCACCACATAGCAAGTGAAAATTGCCGCGTCTTCACCGTTTGCTGAAACGTCAAAATTTTCTTGTCTTAATTGAAGTCGATAGGCATGGGCGGAAGTTTCGCGTTTATCCAAGCAAACGGGGGTGCCGTCTTCGTTGTAGCCAATCGCTTTAAGCTCGCCTTTTTCGTATGGAACAAGCCATTTTGCGCAATCAAATTTTTCAAGTTTTTGCTTGCCTAAACTTTTACCGTTTAAGAAAAGTTCGGCATAGGGCAAGTTGGTATAGACAACGATGTTGACGGGCATACCTTCCAACCCTTTAAAATTCCAATGCGGAAGAAGGTGAATCATAGGTTCTTTGGAAAAAAAGGATTGATTTTGATAAAAGGAATCCTTTTTTTGCAAATACAAATCAATCGCCCCGCTTGCGGAACATAAGCGCGGCCAAGCCGCTTCGCCGCGGTGTTCAAAGGCGATCCATTGATAGCCGCCAAGCAACCAGTCTTTTTCGTAAATAAACTTACAGGTAAATTCACGGCTTCTGAAATCTTCGTTGATGTTGTGGTCGTATGCGGTAATTCTACCATCGCGCGCGTTATCATGGAAATACCATCCGCGCGTAGTACCCGTTGCGCAACACTCGGACGAAAAAACGGCTTTATCGGGGAACTTTTCGTGGATTTTTTCATAAGATTGCCAACGGTAATTGATGCCTAAAACGTCGTTGAGTTCGTATACGGTAGCGGTATCAGGCAAATTTACAGCCGTCATAATAAGGCGCGTATCGTCAAGACTCCGTGCAAGCGCAGACATCGTTTCGCATATTCGCTTGCCTTCGTCGGTTGCGTGGTAATATTCTTCGTTGCCAAGAGACCAAAAGAATACGGACGGGCGATTTCTGTCCCGTTTGATTAGCGTTTCCAGTTCTTGTAAGTGCTCGGGGGCAGACGAGAACCATCGGCATTCGTCCATAACGATAAAGCCGAGTTTATCCAGTTCGTCCATAACGGATTCGCTTTGCATATAATGGGTGGTGCGGTAGCCGTTCGCTCCCATTTGTTTGATCAGTTGAACTTTGTAACGGTGAATATTGTCAGGCACGGCTTTTCCAAACAATCCGCTGTCGGCGTGTGCGCACATACCGTAAATTTTATAGTGCTTGCCGTTTATGAAAAAGCCCTTGTTTGCATCCGCGAAAAACGTTCTGAAGCCAAAGTGTGTTTTTTGCTCGTCGCAAACCTTGTCATCCACGGATAGCGCGGTAACTGCATAGTATAAAGTGGGCTCGTCGGGCGACCAAAGCGACGGATTTTCTATGGTGACATGAGTTTTTAACGTCGCCTTTTGCTTGCCGCCGATATTGCAAACAGCGTTTGAAACGGCTACCGTTTGTCCGCTTGCCGACTGTATTGAGATGGTGGCTTTTACTTGCTTTTCCGTCGAAAAATCGTTTCTCACGGTAATCTCGGCAAAAACTTCCCAAGTTGTATCCGTCTTTTTTACGGGTTTTAAGTACACCCCGTAGAGATCGATGCTTACAAGGTCGGTTTTGATTAGTTTAACGTTGCGGTAAATGCCACCGCCGCTATACCACCAGCCTTCGTGAACGTCGCTGTTCACGTAAACGGCAAGGCGGTTTTTTTGCCCATACTTTACAAAATCGGTTATATCTACCTCAAAAGGGGTATAGCCCGTGAAATTGTGGTGCAGAACACATCCGTTCAAATAAACCACGCTTTCGGTGGCAACACCTTCAAAATACAAGGTAATGCGTTTGTTTCGATCGTCTTCATTTAGTGTAAAATCCTTGATGTACCACGCCTTTCCATAGTCGAAAAAGCCCAAAGCGCAGTTGTTTTTTTCGCTTACTTTTCCATGGATCACGAAATCGTGGGGCAAGTTCACCGTTTCCCATTTATCGCTGTTCATCAGCGCATCGTCGTACCAATCGTCGGGTACGGCACGGTAGGAGGGCGCGGCTGGGCCTATATGAAAACGCTGTGTTTTAGCGCTCAAATAAGCATAGGCTTTATGGTGGGGTGTGGCCGATTCAATATCACCATTATGAAACAGCCAGTTTTTGTTGAAATTTATTACTTCGCGCATAATTTTTCTCCTTATATTTGACTTTACGTCTATATTTTAACTGATTATCATTAAAAAAGTCAATAAAAATATTGGATAAATATGGACAAAATTGACTTTTTATGTTATAATACCATTATGAAGATTTCATATGCAAAAGGTTATAAAAGTTCGGATTTCTTTAGCGAAAGGGATTTTTTCGTAAATAACGTAGGCTTTTATAAAAAACTTGAATCCAATTTGAAAATTTATCGGGTAAAGGGCAGAAAGGACTACCATTTGATCGTCGTCAAAAACGGAACGCTTTTCGTGAATGGGAAATTGTTGTCAAATGGGGAGGGGTATCTTTTTTATCCTAACGAAACGCAAAACTACAAATACGTGGCGCGAGAAAATTGCGAATACTACTGGTTGCATTTTAGCGGCGCGAAAGTGGGCGTTTTTTTAGCCGAAGTTGGGCTACTTAGCGGAGTGGTTTCGTTGGGCGGAAAGGCGCATAAGGTTTTTGAGCTTTTCGAGAATATTATCGCGGCATATAATATGGAAATGAAATTCGCCGACGATTACGCGAACGGGCTATTGATATCGCTCATTTCACTGATAGCATCACCCTTAATTTTACCGCCGCCTTTTTATAAGGCCGTTAAGCTTTTAAGCGACGTGCACGCGAATTTTACCATGAAAGAAATCGCGTCGAATATCGGTATGGCGGAAAGTTACTTTATTCGTGCTTTTAAAAAGGTATTAGGCGTGACGCCTCTTGCGTTCCGTAACAAAAAACGCATTATCATTGCTAAAAACTTATTGCGTGAAACGGATTTTTCGATCAATGAAATTGCACGCCTTTGCGGCATGGACGACGCTTTGTATTTTAGCCGTTTCTTTAAGCGGTTTGAAGGCGTTTCGCCGTTATTGTATAGACAAAAAATAAAAACTCTATTTATATAAAAAAATCTACTCGAAAAACTCTTGACAATAAAAAGGTTTTAGAGTAGAAAATGTCAATATTATATATTTGATATTAATGATGCGCCTTTATTTATGAGCGAAGCTATTAACGATAACAAAAAGGAATATTACAGAGCAATCACAAATACGAGAAATACG
>JAZRIK010000051.1:0-2093 GCA_045645245.1 Candidatus Scatosoma sp.
TTGATGAACGTGGGCGATAAGACGGTGCCTGATATCGAAAGCGTGAAGCTTGCGCCTGCGGATAAGTGGATTATCAGCAGGCTGCAAAATTGCATTCGCGAAGAGACGGTGAACTTAAACAAATACGAGCTGGGCGTTGCAAGCGATTTAATTACCGATTTCGTTTGGGACGATTTCTGCGACTGGTATATCGAGCTTTCCAAACCCGCGTTATACGGCGAAGACGAGCAAAGAAAGACGGACGCGCTTGCGGTGCTCGTTTACGTACTCAAAAACGCGCTGAAACTCTTGCATCCGTTCATTCCGTTCGTGACGGAAGAAATTTATGCGAACTTGCCGGGAACGCAAGGCAGCATTATGGTTTCCGATTTCCCGAAATATAATTATAAGCTTGCTTATAAAAAAGAAGCGAAAGCGTTTGAAGGAATTATGGAAATCATCAAAGCCGTTCGCGCAATGAAAAAGGACGCCGATTGCCCCCCGTCTAAAAAGGTCGAGCTGTTCGTCGTAAGCGATAACAAACGCTTGATTACGCTCAATAAAGACTGTATCGTGAAGCTGTCGGGCGCAAGTAATTTAACGCTTGTGGAAAGCGGCGCGGAAGTGAATGGTAAAACGGTGTCCGCAGTGACGGAAATCGCGCAAATTTACGTTCCTTTAGGCGAGCTTGTGGACATTGAAAAGGAAAAGGCGAGATTGACTGCGGAAATCGAGCGTATCGACGGTGAAATTGCCCGTGCGGAAGGCAAGCTTTCCAACCAAAACTTTGTAGCGCGCGCACCGCAAAAGCTTGTAGATGCCGAAAAAGAAAAGGTGGCAAAATATAAAGATATGAAAGCGAAGTGCGTGGCACAGCTTGAAAGCTTATAAAAAACAAACGGCGAGTGGGTAAACTCGCCGTTAAATTTTACTTTTTTTTGGAAAAAGTGCGTTCAAACGTTTGACAAATACTTTACAAAGTGCTAAAATGTTTGGTGTCGCTATAAAGGGTGGACTGCGCCCTTTTGCGGAAAAACACCTAAAAACACTTGTTTTTGGGACAAGCGAGCGACAATTTAACTTTGCTTTCTTTGAGATTGCGATAAGGGCAATTTCGAGGGAAATATATTCCAAAATTTTTACAAGGAGGTCAAATTATGCCTACTATCAACCAGCTCATTAAAAAGGGTAGAGAACAAATCACTTACAAGTCGAAGAGTCCTATTCTCGACAACTGCCCTCAAAAGCGCGGCGTATGTTTGTCCGTCACCACGACTTCTCCCAAGAAGCCCAACTCTGCTATGCGTAAGATTGCACGTGTGCGCCTTACGAACAAGCAAGAAGGTACGGTTTACATTCCCGGCGAAGGTCACAACCTTCAAGAGCACAGCTCCGTTTTGATTAGAGGCGGCCGTGTTAAAGACTTGCCCGGTGTACGTTATCACATTATCCGTGGCGCGCTTGATACCGCCGGCGTTGCAAAACGTAAGCAATCCCGTTCCAAATACGGCGCAAAACGCCCCAAATAAGATGGGAAGAGTGCAAACCGCTTGGTTTGCCGAGTGTAAGCGGCTCGTAAAAATCGCGTAAAGTCGGTTGCGTTTTAAGACTAAAACCAAAACGCATTTGACCTACTTGTTAATCGGAATATTGCTCGAAAAGCCCCGAATAAAAGTAGGCAGTATGCAACGAAAGTTGCAGAAGATTCGCACTCCGAAATTTTTTAGCGGTAGCGCGATAGCTGTACTGAAGGGTTCAACCCTTATCAAAAATATTAAAGGAGGATAAAATTATGCCTAGAAGAGGTAATGTACCTAAAAGAGACGTATTGCCCGATCCTATGTACAACAGCAAAGTTGTGACCAAGCTCATCAACCAAATTATGCTTGATGGCAAAAAGGGTACGGCACAAACCATCGTGTACGATGCATTCAAAATTATGGGTGACAAATTAAATATGGAGCCGATGGAAATCTTCAAACAAGCAATGGAAAACGTAATGCCCGTTGTAGAAGTAAAAGCTCGCCGTGTAGGTGGTGCTAACTATCAAGTTCCTATCGAAATCAGACCCGAAAGACGTCAGACGCTCGCTATCCGTTGGATCGTTATCAACA
>JAZRIK010000052.1:0-7404 GCA_045645245.1 Candidatus Scatosoma sp.
TACGTACCAATTCGGGCACGTTTTCTTCGTGTAAATTTGCAAAAATAACGCCAACTGCTGAAATAGCCATAACTTTCCCCCTATTATGATAAAATATCGCTTTCGTGTTTTTGACCTTCGCGAACGGTCACGTTTGCGCCAACGGCAATATCTCTGCCCAAAACAACGATTTCTGCGTTTGCATCCTTGTTCACGCCGATTTTAGCGCCTTCGCCCACCGTCACGTTTTCATCGATGATTGAATACGAAACAACCGCATTTGCTTTAATAACGCTGTTTGCAAGCACTACCGCGTCTTTTACAACCGCACCCTGTTCTACGATGACGTTGCTGCCCAAAATCGAGTTTTCAACGACGCCGTCGATTTCACAGCCAAGCGCGACCATCGAGTTTTTTACTACGCCGCTTTCGCCGATATGTTCAGGGGGCGCGAGCGGATTACGCGAGTGGATTTTCCACGACTTATCCCCTACGTCAAATACGGGGTTTTCGCCGAGCAAGTCCATATTCGCTTCCCAAAGGGACGCGATCGTACCAACGTCTTTCCAATACCCTTCGAAGCGATAAGAGAACATTTTTTCGCCCGCGTTTAACATCGTAGGCAATACGTCTTTACCAAAGTCTTTGGAAGAGTTAGGATTTGCGTCGTCTTCTTCTAAATATTTGAAAAGCTTTTTCGCATTGAAGATATAAATACCCATCGATGCAAGCGTACTCTTGGGAATTTTGGGTTTTTCTTCAAATTGATAAATCGAACCGTCGGGGTTTGTATTCAAAATACCAAAACGCGACGCTTCGGAAAGCGGTACGTTGATTGCGGCAATCGTGCAATCCGCACCCGTTTCTTTATGTGCTTTCAGCATTGCGGCATAATCCATTTTATAGATATGGTCGCCGGATAAGATAAGCACGTATTCGGGATTATACATTTTCATAAAATGCAAATTTTGATAGATTGCGTTGGCTGTACCAGCGTACCAAGACGAGTTGGTTTTTGCTTGATACGGCGACAAAATATGTACCCCACCGTAGATTCTGTCCAAATCCCACGGTTGTCCGTTGCCGATATATTCGTTCAAAATCAGCGGTTGATATTGCGTAAGAACGCCTACTGTATCAATGCCGGAATTGATACAGTTAGAAAGCGGAAAGTCGATGATACGATACTTTGCGCCAAAGGCAACCGCAGGCTTTGCGATGTTTGTTGTTAATGCATAAAGACGGCTGCCTTGTCCTCCTGCTAAAAGCATAGCAACACATTCTTTTTTTCTTTGCATAAAAAACCTCCCTTATCTTAATTAATTTTTTTCAAATAGATACAGCTAAACTTTGGAAGAGTAAAGCATATAGCGTTTTCCTTTCCGTGGCTGAAATATTTTGTGGTTGTGTAGATATATTTTTTAATTTTACCGCTGCCGCCGTAGCGAACAGAATCGGAATTATATATCAGCTTATACTTTCCTGTTGGTAAGCCCAAACGATAATCTTGCAAATCTTCGCCGGAAAAATTGACCATAACAATCACCGATTCCCCCGCGCGGTCTTTGCGTTGATACGCGATAAAATTTCGATCGTTGTCATCCGCCGCTAACCATTCAAAGCCTTCCCACGAATCTTCTATTTCATAAAGAGGCGGGGTGGTTTTATAGAGATGATTTAACTCTTTTATCGCAATCGATAGTTTCTTGTGTAAAGGATAATCTTTTAAGAAAAATTCTACCCCTTCGGCGTCGTTCCATTCTTTGAATTGTCCAAATTCCGAGCCCATAAAATTGAGCTTTTTACCGGGGTGCGACATCATATAGCCCATAAAGGCGCGCACGCCCGCAAACTTTTCTTCGTAGGACCCAGGCATTTTACCGATGAGCGAATACTTACCGTGCACCACTTCATCGTGCGAGATGGGCAGTACGTAATTTTCGGAAAAAGCATACATCAACGAGAACGTCAGCTTATTGTGTTTATGTTGTCTAAACAGCGGGTTAGTTTCTAAATAGGATAAAACGTCGTTCATCCAACCCATATTCCACTTAAAGTTAAATCCAAGCCCGCCGATGCTGGTCGGTTTCGTGACCATCGGCCAAGCGGTGGATTCTTCGGCGACCATTAACGCATAGGGATAATAGGCAAATACCGCTTCATTCAGTCGGCGTAAAAAAGCAACCGCTTCCAAATTTTTGTTCTCGCCGTATATGTTGGGCACCCATTCTCCCGGCTCTTTTTCATAATCTAAATACAGCATAGACGCAACCGCATCTACGCGTAATCCGTCTAAATGGTAGGTATCTAAAAGGAATAATGCGGAAGAAATGAGGAAAGACACAACTTCGTTTCTGCCATAGTCAAACTTTCTCGTCCCCCAGCCCTTATGCTCCATACGGTCCCATTGCGACGCTTCGTATAACGGCTCGCCGTCAAATTCATACAAACCAAAAGCGTCTTTGGGGAAATGCGCGGGAACCCAGTCTAAAATAACGCCTATGCCCGCCCTATGAAAGCAATCGACAAGATACATAAAATCTTTGGGCGTGCCTAATCTGGAAGTGACGGCAAAATAGCCCGTCACCTGATACCCCCAAGAACCGTCGAAGGGATATTCGGTCAACGGCATAAATTCTACGTGCGTATATCCCATTTCTTTTACGTAGGCAACCAACTCGTCCGCTAACTGCCGATACGTTAAATATTCGCCGTTTTTTCCGCGCTTCCAAGAAAGTAAATTTACTTCGTAAATATTCATAGGTGCGGAATATACGTTCGTTTGCTCACGCTTTTCGCAATAATCTTTATCCTGCCAAGTGTATCCGTCTAAATGATAAATTTTAGATGCGTTCGAAGATGATACGGACGGCGTTTCACAATGAACGGCATACGGGTCGGCTTTGAAAAAAGATCTTCCGTCGTGCGTTGTTATAAAATACTTATACGAGTCGAATTCTTTAACGCCGGGAATAAAAAGCTCAAACGTTTCACCGTCAATCATTTTATGCATCAAATTTAAGGTAGTATTCCAGTTATTAAACGTTCCAACGACAGCAACGCTTTTTGCACGCGGAGCCCAAACGCGAAATACAACCCCTTTTTTACGGTTTTGCACGGTAGTATGCGCCCCTAATAATTGATATGACCTGAAATTTTCTCCGTGGTGAAATAAATGCAAAGGTATGTCTGTATAATTGTTTTGCATAATCCCCCTCTAACCGTAAAGCTTAAAAAATAAACCATACGCGTATATTATGTATATTTTACCACATTCTTTAAATATTTTCAAGGGGTTTTTGAAAAAAAAGCAGGAAGTTTGACCACTTTTTTATAATAAAGTGTAATTATATCGCAAAAAGCTATGTGTGGCGCAGTAATTATGCTTTGCGTAGTATAGTTATTATGTCACGCATAGTACAATTTTATAAAAAAAGGGGGCTGAATAATCCCCCTTTTTTTAACGTATTTTATTGTGTTTCACAAAAAATGTTTCATAGTGAGTTGATTATGAGCAAAGCTTCCCTTTCCAGTTGTGCAAGATCTCCTTTATTTTTTAGTATAATTGCATTAAGCTTTTTATAATGCGTCTTCGCTTCGTTCGTATCGTAGGCGAATTGACTTTGCATCCGCTTGCTCACTTCTTCTCTTGTAAGATTGCTGCGTTTGATAACGGAAGTAATTCGTTCTTCTATATCGCGTTCTACTACTATAATTTTATCAAATAAATGCTCATAACCGCACTCGAATAAAAGCGGTACTTCGGCAAAAACAAGTTTATCCTGCTCGCGCGCCATATCGTTTAATAAGCGCTTCATGATCATCGGGTGCGCAATCGCATTTAATTTTTTAAGAGCCGTTTCATCATCAAACACGATGGAAGCAAGCTTCTTCGCATCGATACAATTATTGCGCACTACATCAGGAAAAATGCCTGCAAGGCGTTTAACGTAGTCAACGTCGCAAAGCAGTTGTTTGTATATTTCATCGCAGGAAAAAACCTTGTAGCCGTATGCTTTGATTATGTCGCACACCGTAGATTTACCGCTGCCGATTCCCCCTGTTATGGCTATCTTATACCCCATATAAATTATCCCTATAATTTGTTTCACAATATATGTTTCATAAACGCAAGCGCGTGAACAAAAATCATGAAACGGTTTTTTGTTATTTGGCTAAAAACCAGTTTTCGGCACAGTCAACATCGGCGGTTAAAGGAACACGCAGCGTGACCGCATTTTCCATTTCTTCTTTTAACAGTTTGGATACCGCATCCACTTCGTCCTTGGGACAATCGATCAATAATTCGTCGTGTACCTGCAAAACGAGTTTTGCTTTGTAGCCGCCAAGCTTCAATTTTTTGTGCACGTTAATCATTGCAATTTTGATAATATCAGCGCTTGATCCCTGCAACGGCATATTCATAGCCGCGCGTTCGCCAGACATACGCACGTTGCGGTTTGACGAATGAATTTCATTGATAACACGCCGACGGCCTAAAAGCGTGGTGACGTATCCGCCTTGCGTTGCAGTTGCAACGTTTTGCGCCATATATTCTTTTACGTCGGAATATAAAGCGAAATATTTATCGATATATTCTTGCGCCTGCTTGGGCGAAATGCTTAAATCATTTGAAAGGCCAAACGCACTAATACCGTAAATGATGCCAAAATTGACGGCTTTTGCAGCTCTGCGCATCGATGAAGTGACGTCGTTTAACCCAACGCCAAACACCTGCGACGCCGTAGTAGCGTGAATATCCAGCCCTTGACAGTACGCTTGAATTAATTCCTTACAACCGGAAAAATGCGCTAGCAGGCGAAGCTCGATTTGCGAATAGTCGGCGTCAATGAGCACGTTTCCTGCGCTTGCAATAAACAATTTGCGCAGTTCTTTCCCTTCGTCCGTTCTCACGGGAATATTTTGCAGGTTGGGATTTGTACTGGAAAGACGCCCGGTGGTCGTATTCGTTTGATTGTAGGTTGTATGCACTCTACCTTTTACGACCAACGGCTTGAAACCATCGATGTAGGTCGAATTGAGTTTTTGAACGGTACGGTATCTTAAAATTAAGCGTACAATTTCATACTCATCCGCATATTTTTCAAGTTCTTCCGCCGTTGTTTTATATGATTTACTATCCTTTTTCTTCTTTGCGCCACTGCCGATACGCAACTTTTCAAAGAGAATTTTTCCAAGCTGCTGCGTGGAATTTACGTTAAATTCTTCGCCGGCGAGTTCACAAATTCGTTGTCGCAGGCTTTCCTTTTCGCGGTTATAGCGAATGGATAATTCTTGCAAGGTGCCTTCATCGATACAAACGCCCTGCTCTTCCATATCAAAAAGCACGCGCACAAGCGGCAACTCTACTTCTTGATAAAGCTTTCGTTCCGTTTTAGATAAAAGCGGTGCGTAATGCAAATACAGCCAAGCAACGCCAAAGGCAGTATTTGCCGCGGGCAACCCGTGATAGTTTATGCAAAATTGCAGCCCATCTGCATTGCTAAAACCATCAGATAAGCATTTTATAATAGATACGTCGTCAAAAGGCGCTAAAAAAGCTATATCGTGCCATTTCAAGCGATGCATAACTTCTTTCGCGTTATAGACAATCAAGCGTTTTTGCCCCAAATAAATAGCTTTTAACACGCTTACGAGCTGATAATCGAAAAAGCCCGCGTCCAACAGCCCTATTTTGATGGGTAAAATATATTCAATGAGCGTTTTACCAAGCTTTCCGTCGTCTATACACGCAAACCGAAGCTCTTTATCATTCCAGTCGCAGGCAATAGAGCTTGCGCTTGTTTGTTTAAGAATATCAATCGCTTCTTGTACGTTTTCTGGATAGACTTCGCTGACGGTGATTTGCGTGGGATCCGCATCGTTAGATTCTTGCGCTTCCGTGCTTGCATCGGAAAAAATATCCAAGACAAGCAAGCTCTTAAATTCCAGCTGAATAAACTTCTCCCGCACAGCGGAAGAAAACGGCATTTTTAAGACGCAATCGCTCAAAGCGACGTCAATAGGCGCGTTCGTGTCAATAGTAGCAAGCTGATAGGAAAAATAAGCGCTTTCTTTGCCATCCACAAGCTTGCGATTGAGCGCACCTGAAATTTCGTCAATATGCGCATATACGCCGTCTAAATTTCCATACGTTTGAATAAGTGTTTGCGCTGATTTCTCGCCAACGCCCGCAACCCCAGGAATGTTGTCCGATTTATCCCCCATCAGCGCTTTCAAATCGATGATTTGCGCGGGAGTGAACCCCACTTCGTCTTGGAAATTTTGGCTTGTGAGCTCTAAAATATCGCTTACGCCCCTACGCGTAAAGCAAACGCTGGTCGTATCGTCAACGAGCTGATACGAATCGCGATCCCCCGTATAAATATACGTTTGTACGTTGAATTTTTTCGCGATCGTGCCGATAACGTCGTCCGCTTCATAGCCGGCGAGCTCACAAATTTTAATGTTCATAGATTGAAGAACTTCTTTCAAAATCAGCATTTGTCGCGCCAAATCATCCGGCATCGGCTTTCTTCCCGCCTTATAATCGGAATACAATTTATGGCGAAAGGTAGGCGCGTGCAAATCGAATGCAACGGCAAAATAAGTAGGCTTTTTATCCGCGATAATTTTCAGCATCAATTTAACAAAGCCAAAAATTCCGTTGGTAGGTAAACCGTCTTTCGTTGTAAAAACAGGCGTTGCATAATACGCCCTATTTAATAGACTATTGCCGTCGATTAGCACAAACGTTTCCATAATTTGTCAATCCTTATTATTTTGATAATATTATTGTACCACGAATAAAAAAAAATCGCAAGAGAATATAAAATATTTCAAAAAAGATTTAAAAATTTCTAAAATTTGCTTGTAAATGCTTGCTTTTTTTCGTAATATACATTATAATAATAAAGCTTTCGATTGCCGAAGTGGTGGAATGGCAGACGCGACGGACTCAAAATCCGTTGGTAGTGATACCGTGTGGGTTCAAGTCCCACCTTCGGCACCAATAGAAAAAACACCCCTTTTTTGGGGTGTTTTTGTGTTTGTTTGCCCTTATTTGGGCTTATTTTTTTGCGTTTTGTTACTAAATTTTGTTACATATTTTTAGTACCCGCTATAAGCAAGAAGTTGTTCCTTCTCGTTTTTGGAAAGATTAAGACGATTGATGTATGCTTTTACTTGGGATTCGCCGTTCTTGTTAGAATAGCCGAGATAACCCATAACCATATACTTTTGAACCGCCGTCAGTTTGAGAGAAGCGACGTATTTTTGAATTTTCGCCTTCCTCGTCCCACTTATACTCTTTCCGTTTTTGTCGGTGTCGGCTGCAATAGACTGCGCCGTCGCGATAATGATAGCGAGTTTCTCTATATCAATCGCTTCGGCAAATAACACCGCCTTGCTTTCAATATCCACACC
>JAZRIK010000053.1:0-32779 GCA_045645245.1 Candidatus Scatosoma sp.
GCAGGTGCAGCTCTATACCGAAGGTCCTTTCGATAAAGTAGTCACTTTCCTTTCGCTCAAAAAGTACGCGTGCGAAATGCCTATCCCCCACGGCTGCGAAAGCATTCCCGACGTGGCGTCCTTGGGCGGGCATACGATGGAAGAGCTCATTCAAGCGGAAAACGCCGCAACGGCGTACGCGCTTACCAAAGCAGGCAGAATGAATTATACCCTTTGGATCCCCGAGCTCAATGCGTTCACACTCGGTCAGCTTTTGTTCTTGTTCGAATTGCAAACCGCATACGCGGGCGCAATGCTCAATATCGATACCTTTAACCAACCGGGCGTTGAAGAAGGTAAAAAGGCAACGTTTGCTTTGCTTGGTAAAGCGGGCTACGCGGAAAAGAAAAAAGAGCTGGATTCGCTCCCTGCAAAAGACGAAAATTGTATCATCTAAACAATTAAAAAGATATTTCAACGCATACCTGCCCCTTTCATTTTTGAAAAGGGCAGGTATTTTTTTACTTTTTTGTTTATCACGCCGCACTCTTAAACAGCCGTACGGCAACCGCCGTCATATCGTCTTTCGCAACGCCGCCATAGGCGGTGAGCGCGCTTTGCAGCAGCGTATCTACAAGCTCTTGCGGGTTGGATATCGGCACGTTTTTTAACGCGTCGTACAAATCGGTCGTTGAGCCGTACGCCCCCGTAATTCCGTCGCTTAAAAACAGCAATACGTCGTTTTCGGAAAGCTGATAGCTGGAAGTTTCAGGGTGCAAGCAATCCAAAATTCCCAGCGGCAACGACGCGCTGTCGAGTACCTTTACGGTATTCCCCGACAGGATAAACCCAACGGGCGACCCGATTTTAACGATGTCCGCGCGGCATTCGTCCAAATCCACCACCGCAATATCCACGCAAGCAAACGTTTCTTCCTTGCTAAACGCAAGCAAGCGATTGACCGCATTCAAAACGGTGCTTTGCGGCATTTTCGCGCGGTAAAAGCTTTCCAAAAGCGTAATCGTCGTTTCCGATACCTTGCGCGCGTATTCCCCGCTTCCCATTCCGTCCGAGAGCGCGACCATAAACTTTCTTTCATCGATTTTGATAACCGAATGGGTATCCCCGCTCGCTTTCTCGCCCGACTTTTTCATACAAGCGACCCCAAACGCTGCGTCGTAAATGGGCTTTTTGCGCAAAATACAGCAATACTTTTCCCGCGAGAGTGAAATGCGTTGAGAAATCATCATCGGCGCGGCAAATTGCGCGCTTGCCACCGCCGCAATCTTTTTCACGTCCGATTTTCCAAACGTTATCAGCGACAAGGTGGGGTTATCTTCTTCCCCGTAAATAAGCACTTCCGAGCAAACGATGCCTGCATTCAAGAGCGCAACGCTCAAAGCGCGTTCCTTTTCCGTGTACATTTTGAGCGGTTCGCTTTGTTCCACGGCTAAATTTTTCAAAATTTCGCTTACGCCCTGCGCTTGTCCTGCAAGCAACGCCCTGCCGTTTGCCGCATTCTCCGTTTCCGTCATATATTTTTGATAATCGTTTAGCTGTCTATTCACGGCGTACAAAATGCCGCTTTGATTGATACACGCGTCCGCCAAGCGAGTAGGAATATCCATCAAATTCGCCCTGCCCTTTCCGCAACCCACTTCTACCAGTCTGCCGACGTCTTCGTGCGCGCCTTTTTTTTGGCAAGCGCGATACTGCGCACACGATTTACACACTTCGCTCACTACCAAACCGCGTATGTATTCTCTTGCGCCTTGCTCCGCTTCCGTCGTGCCAAGCGTGGAAAACGCCGTTTGAATTTCGCGGAACACAGCGGCAATTTCAAACAGCTGCTCGCCGATTGCCGCGCGGTTGCGGTTAATGGCGATGCGCGATAGGTGTTTTTCCCGATAAAATACCACTTTGTTTTCCAGCTTCTTCATCAACGGTACGGGAATGAGTATATACAACAGCGCAGGCAACACCGCCGAAAGTATCGCAGGCACTAAAAATTGCGTTTCATAAAAATATAATCCGTCCAAATACCCATACGCAAAAAATACGCCCAGCGCGGCAAGCGTAGCGGGCAAGCGCCCCTGCTTTACAAAAAGCGTTATCGCAATTCCGTAGATAAAAAACCGTTCGGGCGACAGTGCGACAACCAGCAAAGGCGGCAAGCTTAATATAAACGCGCAAAACAGCGCACTCGCGTCCTTGGTCGCGCACGAAAACGTCAATAAAACGAATAATGCGATACCCATGTATGCGTTCACGCCTAAAAATTTACAAATTCCTACCCCTACAAGCACGAAAAAGAAACTGCAAAAAACAATCTCGTCACCGTGCAAACGACACTTTAAGCACTTTTTTAAGAGTGCTTTTACCGCGACGGAAAATACAGCCGCCATTAAAAAAATAAGCGCGGCAATCATCGCCTTTTGCACAAATTCGTCTATCGAAATTTCTAAAAACGCAGGCAGGGCATACGCAGTAAACGGCGCAAACGCCACGTACCCGCCTAATGATAGCGATAGGCACAAGGACGGAAACAGCCAGGCATTGCGTGCGCCGTTCCCCTTCAAGCGCCGACCTATGTACCCGCCGAAGCACGTCAACGCCGCTTGTCCTACGCATAAGACGATACTCCATTCCCGCGCGTACAAAAGGGACACTCCAAAATACGAAAGGGCGGAAACGAGTGGGGAAAGTCCCGCCGTGTTCATCGCAAACACCAAAGCCAGCCCCAGCGGCTCGGCGTTATCGCCTACGTATTGCAAACAAGCCAAAGCAAACGCAAACAAAGCGTAAATGATTACTTGTTTATAATCAGTTTGTTTATGAATTTTCATAATTTTTCTCCCATACAAAGCTGCCGTTATTATACGATAAAAAAAGACGCGCAATTTGTCGTTGTTTCAAAAAAAATCGACAATTTGCACGTTTTTTACGTTAAGGAGTATTTTCCGATGGCTCGCCCTGCACGGGAAACCCTAAACTAATCAAAATCGCCCGATTGACGCGATTCATCGTAGCTGGGGGCAGCTCACCGATACGCTCTTTTAGACGGCGTTTATCCAAAGTGCGGATTTGCTCCAACAAAATTACGCTGTCTTTTACCAAGCCGTACGCCGATGGGAGCTCGATATGAGTGGGCAGCTTGGCTTTATTGATTTTGCTCGTGACCGCCGCGGCAATGATGGTGGGCGAATATTTATTCCCCACGTCGTTTTGCACCACGAGTACCGGTCGAATGCCCCCTTGCTCACTCCCCACAACGGGGGATAAGTCGGCATAATACAGCTCCCCTCTTTTGACGTTCATAACCATACCTCTTTTGAAAAATCCAACTACTCCCTATATATACTATGTAAAAAGGGAGCAATTTGGTTTTTCCTTTTTGTTTTCCTAACGATTATGGACGGTTTTGTTAAAGTTTATACGCCGAATGCAAGAAAAAGCCACCTGCTTTACGCAAGTGGCTAAATACTCGTTATGATACTTGATTATTCTGCGTCGGTAGGTTCTTCCGCATTTTCGTCTGCTTCTTTTGCAGCCGCTTTCGCTTCCAGAGCAGCAATCTTCGCCAAACGTTTTGCGTCCGTCTTGGCTTGTGCTTTTTCCATTCTCGCATCCTTTCTTGCTTGCGCCTTCATTTCCTTGGTCACAACGCGAGCTGCGTCCAAAATAGCGCGCATTTCTTGTGCTGTGGGGGGAACGTACGCTGCACCTTCTGCATTTGCTTCGATTACTTCGTAGCCCTCGTCTCTTTCCAAAATAGACGCTTCGGTATCCGTGTCGAACATATGGATATGGTGCGCGTCGATTGCAAGGTCAACGATTTCGTTCAAATTAACAACTGCACGGTTGGAAATTTTCGCGATTGCTTGCGAATCGTTGTCGATAATCGTGTTTTCGGTGGAGTTGTAGTTGAATTCGCAATAAATTTGCGTTTCCGCACCCAACTTTTCGATAACTTCGATACGTGCGCGAACAACGGTATCGGGCGAGTTGGAGATGAAAAGCTGATCTTGGTGAATATCTTCGGGACGAACGCCAAGCGTAATCTTCTTGTCGGTATCCAAATATTCGTTGATGTTTTTAATTCTTGCAACAATGCTCTTGGGAAGGATAATCGTGTTATCGTCGTTGATGCGAAGATAAACTTTACCGTCCTTCGATTGAAGGGTACAGCCCTTGAAGAAGTTCATTTGCGGCGTACCGATGAACCCTGCAACGAATTGATTGATGGGATAATCGTACAAGTTTTGCGGGGTATCTACTTGTTGCATAAAGCCGTCTTTCATAACGACGATACGCGTACCCATCGTCATTGCTTCGATTTGGTCGTGGGTGACGTAGATGAACGTCGTACCAAGACGAGCGTGCAATTTCGAAATTTCCGTTCTCATCGATGCACGAAGCTTTGCGTCCAAGTTGGACAAAGGTTCGTCGAGCAAGAATACTTTGGGCTCACGAACGATGGTACGGCCGAGTGCAACACGTTGACGTTGACCGCCGGAAAGCGCCTTGGGCTTTCTGGTCAAATAATCGGTAATACCCAAAATTTGCGCAGCCGCTTTTACCTTTTGGTTGATGATTTCTGCGGGTACCTTTCTAAGCTTCAACGAGAACGCCATATTATCGTAAACGGTCATATGGGGATAAAGCGCGTAGTTTTGGAATACCATCGCGATATCTCTGTCTTTCGGGATAACGTTGTTCATAAGCTTACCGTCGATATAAAGCTCGCCTGCGGTGATTTCTTCCAAGCCCGCGATCATACGAAGCGTCGTGGATTTACCGCAGCCCGAAGGGCCTACCAAAACGATGAATTCTTTATCTTGGATATCCAAGCTAAAATCGAATACGGCTTGTACGCCGGTGGGGTAAATTTTGTCAATATTTTTGAGCAAAAGACCTGCCATAATGTTTTTCCTCCATAAGGATCATATTTTTTGATACTATTATTTTACTATTTTTCCATAAAAAACACAAGGACATTTTGCACAAATTTCCATATCCCTTTTGTGTATTTTGCACAAACCACTTGACTTTAACGGCATTTCCGCTTATAATGAAAGAAAAATTTAGGAAAAAGGACTTTTTTATGACGGTTAAAGACAAATTTTTGCGCTACGTGCAAATCGACACGCAATCTTCCCCCGAAACGGGCACTCACCCTTCTACGCAAAAGCAATTCAACTTGGCAAAATTGCTGGTCGAAGAATTACACGCACTCGGCATTACTAACGCGGAAATGGACGAACACTCGTACGTGTACGCGCACATTCCTGCCAACGCGGAAAATTTGCCCGCCATCGGCTTTATCGCGCATTTGGACACGGAGCCCGTTTGCTCGGGCGCGAACGTCCGCCCCGTTTGCTTTGCATACCAAGGCGGCGATATTACGCTTGCCAACGGTAAAAAAATTTGCGTTGCCGAAATCCCTGCCCTGAAAAACTTAATCGGACAAGAACTGATTGTCACCAGCGGCGACACCCTGCTCGGCGCAGACGACAAAGCCGGAATTGCCGAAATTATGGCAATGGCGGCGTATATTATGGCACACCCCGAAATCAAGCACGGCAAAATCGGTATTGCGTTTACGCCCGACGAAGAAATCGGCGAAGGCGCGTCCTTGTTTAACGTGAAACGGTTTGGGTGCGATTTTGCCTATACGGTCGATGGCGGCGACGTAGGCGAGCTTGGCTACGAAACGTTTAACGCCGCACAAGCGAATATCACTTTCAAGGGCTATAACGTCCACCCCGGCTCGGCGAAAAACAAAATGATCAACTGCGCGCTGATTGTCGGCGAGTTTTTGGCAATGCTGCCCGAAAATGAAATTCCGGCAAAGACGGAAATGCGCGAAGGATTCTATCACGTTTGCGACGTAAAAGCGGAAGTAGAGCACGGCGCAATCGAGCTGATTATCCGCGACCACGATATGGTCAAATTCAACGCCCGCAAGCAATTCATCTACGCGGTTTGTGAAAAACTTGCGCAAAAATACGGTCAAGACGCCGTTTCCGTGCAAATCCGCGACCAGTACTATAACTGCCACGAAATTATCAAAAAGCACTTCCATTTGATTGAGAGCGCGCGCAAGGCGTACGCCAAAGCAGGGATTACGGCGACGGAAATGCCCGTGCGCGGCGGTACGGACGGCTGTACGTTATCGTTTATGGGCTTGCCTTGCCCCAACCTGTTCACAGGCGAGTTCAACGCCCATTCGGTAAAAGAATTTATCCCCGTTCCGTCTATGGAAAAAGCGGTGGAAGTGATGCTGAATTTAATTGCAATCTACGCGGAAGTTTAATGACAAACGAAAAACTCCGCCCTGCGATTTTAATCGCAGGGCGGAGTTATATTATGTAGCCGTTTTACATTTTCTCAAAGCGTTCGACGTTGGAAACGAAAATGGTCGCACCGCCAACCAGCACTTCCGTTTTATGATACCCAAACGCAGGCACGCCCGCACTCACCACCGAAGTAATGGGCAGCATACGCTGCGCGCAGTGCTTGCGAATAAGCTCAATCGCTTCATCTACCTTTTCATCGTCCGTACCGATGAGTAAGGTGACGTTGCCCGCCTTCAAAAATCCGCCCGTCGTCGCCATTTTCGTAAAGGCGAACCTTGCTTGCGCAAGCGCGTCGCATACGTCGCCTGCGTCCTTTTTATTGACGATCGCCGTAATCATTTTCATAACCGTTTCCCCCTTTTAACCGTTTTTTAAGGCAGCGTTTTTCCCGTTGCGATATATAATTGATACCATTCTTCTTTGGTAAGCTCCACTTCCGTTGCCGCGCAAAGCTGACGCATATGCTCGGGCGAAGTAGTACCCGTCACCACCTGCATTTTTGCAGGGTGGCGCAAAATCCAAGCGCAGGCGATTGCCGCAGGCGTCACGCCGTACTTTTCCGCAAGCGCGTCTAATTGCCTATTCAAATCCGCAAAGCTCTCATTCCCGATAAACGTACCTTCGAAAAATCCGTGTTGCAGCGGCGACCACGCTTGCATCGTGATATGCTTTAATTGACAATATTCCAGCGTGTCCCCTGCACGCGCGTACGCTTCCGCTTTTTTCTTGTTGACGTTGATGCCCGTTTCTACCAGCAGCGTATGCGCCAGCGAATACTGCATTTGATTGACGCACACCTTCACGCCGTAATTTTCGAGCAGTTTAATTTGCGACGCGGAAAAATTACTTACGCCAAACGCACGCACTTTGCCTGCGCCGTGTAATTTTTCAAACGCTTCCGCCACTTCTTCCGCTTCCATCAGCGCATCGGGGCGGTGCAAAAGCAGTATGTCGATATATTCGGTATTCAAGCGTTGCAAGCTATTTTCCGCCGCCTTCATAATATAGTCTTTGGAAAAATCGTAATACGCGCCAAAATCCGCATAACGAATGCCGCACTTGGTTTGCAAAGCGTAGCTATCTCTGGGCAAGGCAATATCCTTTACCGCTACGCCAAATACCTTTTCGCAATCGCCTTTCGCATAGACGTCCGCCAAATCAAAAGTGTTCACCCCCAAGCTCACCGCTTCCGCAATCAATTTTTC
The DNA here is from genome assembly GCA_045645245.1 of Candidatus Scatosoma sp. Classification (GTDB taxonomy): domain Bacteria; phylum Bacillota; class Clostridia; order Christensenellales; family Borkfalkiaceae; genus Scatosoma. The sequence goes on from JAZRIK010000053.1 coordinate 7,544, forward strand.
CGTTTGTGCCAAGGGCTTGTCGGCAATGCGCATACAACCCATCACCATACGCGAAAGATTAACGCCGCTAACGCTCGTATATTTCATAAGCTTCCTTTCTCCTTTTCCCTTATTTTACCACACTTTTTCCCCGTTGTCAATACCCGATTTTTTCAAATACCTACTCGGCAAACGGCGCATAATATTCGTTGCCGCGCTCCAAAACAACCCTGCCGTGCATATAATCGACCAACCCGCTTTCAAACGCGTCCGCCTGCGCCTTTTTCACGGCAATTTTACACCGCACTTTTTCCCCATAATCGGTGGAAAGTGGGGTACAGGTATGCGATGAAAGGTATTTTTGCAAGCTATCTACGCCCGTATAATCGACGGTGCAATACACTTCTACGCACACTTCTAAAACGCGAATATCCGCCCCGTCCAAGTTCTCTGCCGTGCAAGACGAATACGCCCGCACCAGTCCTCCTGCGCCTAATTTTATTCCGCCGAAATACCGTACCACGGCAACCGCCGTTTCGTAAAGCTTTTTCGCCTTTAACACTTCCAGCATCGGTACGCCCGCCGTGCCTTGCGGCTCGCCGTCGTCGGAAAAGCGTTGTAAATTGCCCGTTTTGTCGGCAATAAACGCATAGCAAACGTGCGTTGCAAGCGAGTGCTCCGCGCGTATATTTGCTATAAAAGCGCGCGCCTGTTCTTCGCTTTCTACGTGCGTAGAATACGTGATAAACCGCGATTTTTCAATGATTTTTTCACTCACCGACGGCGAAAATACCGTGCGAACGCTTTTTTCCATAACTCTATCCCTAATACCAAAACCTTGTCGGCTATACCGTAAAGAACGTTAAAAAAGTTAGGCAAAAAAGAGCGGAATAACCGCTCTTTTCCTTATTTCACAATAATTTTAAGGTGTACCTTTTTACCTTTATGCAAAACGAATTCTTTAGACGGAATTGCCATATTTGCGTCCGTCACCTTGCTTTCGTCCACCGAAACGCCGCCTTGCTCAATCAAACGGCGCGCTTCGCCCTTGGATTTTGCCACGCCGGCAGCCACCATTACGTCCACTACCGTTTCTACGTTTTCCACTTCCTTGGTCAAAAGCTCCGCACTGCCGCCGCCAAACGCCGCTTTCGCTTGATTTTGCGCCAACACCGCCTTTTCTTCGCCGTGCACTTCTTTGGTAAGCTCAAACGCAAGCTTTTCCTTCGCTTGATTGATGCGTTCGTCTTTATAACGGCACGATTCTTCGATTTCTTCCACAGGCAAGAACGTCAAAAGCTTCATACACTTTTCCACGTCGTCGTCGTTGATGTTGCGCCAGTATTGATAAAACTCGTAAGGCGTCGTTTTATTTTCGTCCAACCAAACCGCGCCCTTCGCCGTTTTACCCATCTTTTTCCCGTCCGAAGTCGTCAAAAGGGTAAACGTCATCGCGTAAGCCGGCTGTTGCTCTTTGATACGAATCAAGTTCGCGCCCGCCAAAATGTTATTCCATTGATCGTCGCCGCCCAGCTCTAAAGAACAGCCGTACTTTCTATACAGCACCAAAAAGTCGTACGCTTGCATCAGCATATAGTTAAATTCAAGGAAAGACAAGCCGCGTTCCAAGCGTTGCTTAAAGCATTCGGCGGTGAGCATTCTATTTACCGAGAAATGCGCGCCGATTTCACGTAAGAAATCGATATAGTTTAAGTCCATCAGCCAGTCGGCATTATCCACGATCACCGCGGCGTTATCCCCTTCAAAGCTAACGAAACGCGACATTTGCTTTTTGAAGCATTCGACGTTATGACGAATGGTTTCCTTGGTCATCATCGAGCGCATATCCGTTCTGCCCGACGGGTCGCCTACCATCGCCGTACCGCCGCCGATCAAAATAATGGGCTTATGCCCTGCCTGCTGCATATGATGCATCGCAATCAGCTGCATAAAATGCCCAACGTGCAACGAATCCGCGGTAGGGTCGAAGCCGATATAAAAAGCCATACTTTCCTTGCCCAGCTTTTCATACAATTCTTCTTCAAATACCGTCTGTTTGACAAACCCGCGTCTTTTGAGTGTGTCCATTACGTTTACGTTCGTTGCCATAGTGTTTCTCCTTGTCTAAATAAGCTTTTTATAAAGCTTACACTTTTTCCATCAAAAAGTCAAGCATTTGCAATAGCTTTCGACAAAAACACCCCCTATTTTTCGTTTATTTTCCTGTAAAAGAGTTGACAAACGAACAAATGTTCGCTATAATAAATGCACTTATTTTTAGGAGAATGGGTATGCAATTAAGCGTTTTATCGGGAATGCTATTCGATTTAATCGAAAATGGAAAGGTGACGGCAAATGAATTTGCGGAAAAATACGCGCTTTCGCCGCGGAGCGTCGCCCGTTATATCTCGCGGCTGCGCGCGCAACTGCCCATTTTAGTCAAGCGCGGAAGAAACGGCGGCATTTACTTGTCCGAGTGTTATAAGCTGCCCGCAAGCTGGCTCACGCAAACGGAATACGACGCTATGGTGGACGCGTTGAGCTTGGCGTACGCCTTACAGGGAGAAAGCAGGTATGCGCAAGCCAAGCACAAGCTGCTTTTTCACCAAGAAACGGCAATTTCATCCGCGGTTTTATCAGGGGAAATGCAAGAAATATTATGCGATAGCGAAACGCTGGGCGCAGGCAGTGCGCTCGCGCAAACGCTCTCGCTTATCAAAACGGCAATCACGGAAAAATATTTGGTGGAAATCGTTTACGAACAATCCGCGCGCGCGGATATGAAAAAAATTCAACCGCATTTGCTTATTCTTCGACGCGGAATTTGGTATTTATACGCTTTTTGTTATACAAAACGGCAATTTCAGCTATTCACCGTGGGCAAAATCATCGCCATACGAAAAACGGACGAGCGGTTCCAAAAACGCCCCTTTTCGCAAGCGGACGCGGAAAGCTGTTTTCCCACACCTGCAAGCGAGTATATCACCGTGCGTTTACACATCGACGATATGGCTATCGAGCGAGTACGCGAACGTATCGGCGTACATAATTTACAGTATTTACAAGGAAAATGGCAGGCGCATTTGCGTATGGAAAACACGGACGAGAGTATTTTACAGCTTTTAACCTTGGGGGACGGCGTGCAAGTACTTTCCCCCGAGCATTTCCGCGAAAAAATCGCTCGTATCGGCAAAAAACTCGTGACGGCGCACGAAAGATGAATTTACGTTTGTTTGCGCGCCCATTGCATATCCCTTTCCCTGCTTGGATATAATATAACAAGCAAAAAACGAGGTGTTTTATGAAGAAAATCGCGTTTACGGGCGGCGGCAGCGCAGGACACGTGCTCCCCAACGTTGCCTTGATAGAAGAAATTTTATCTCTCGGCAAAGAAGACGTTTGCTATATCGGCTCAAACGGAATTGAAAAAGAAATTATTTCTAAATGGAATATCCCTTATTTTAGCGTGGAATGTCCCAAGCTTACGCGCGGTTTTTCTTGGGAAAATTTCAAAAAGAATATCAAAATCCCCGTTCAATTTTTCCGCGCAGTCAAACGTGCGAAAGAGGGCTTACGCGCCTTTCAGCCCGACCTTGTTTTTTCAAAAGGCGGATACGTTGCCCTGCCCGTGGTTTATGCGGCAAGACAATTAAAAATTCCCTGCTTTATCCACGAAAGCGATTTATCGCTGGGGCTTGCAAATAAGCTTTGCCTGCCCGTTTGCAAAACGCTGTTCACGTCCTTTCCCGAAACGGCGAAAAAGTATAGAAAAGGCGTGCATAGCGGCGCGCCCATACGGCAAAATATTTTCCACGCTTCCAAAGCGCACGCACGCATACAATTATCCATTCCCTATCATAAAAAAACCTTGCTCATCTTCGGCGGCGGCAGCGGTAGCAAACGCATCAACGAAGCCGTTCGAGCGCATATAAAAACGCTTGCGCAAAAGTACGCCGTGCTGCACGTTTGCGGCAAGGGAAATATGGTGCAAAGCAATATAGAAAACTACCGTCAATTTGAATTCGTCGCAGACATGGGTACTATGTATGCCGCCGCCGACGTAGTGGTTGCACGCGCAGGCGCTGGCACGATATTCGAGCTTTTAGCCCTGCAAAAGCCCGCGCTGCTTATTCCGCTTGAACAGCAATCGCGCGGCGATCAGGTGCAAAACGCCAACTATTTTTTCCGCAAAGGGCTTTGCCGTATTTTACGCGAAAACGACCTTTCTACGCTCCCCAAAGCCATCGAAGAAACACTGCTTGACGAACGGCTTCGCTCCCAGCTTCAGCTATCGTCGTTTACAAGCGCAAACGCCCGCATTTTAGACGCTTTGCGCCAAACGCTGTATGGTCAGGAACAACAAAATAATGAATAGATTTTCCGATTACGCCCTGCCCGCCTACCGTCCGACTCCCAGCAAAAAAGAACGTCGAAAAAATAGAAAACGCCGACTGTTTTTCATTTTAGCCGCCGTTTTACTCGTCATTGTCCTTTTATTCTTCTATTTTCAACGCAACGTCACGCGCGTACTTATTTCCATCAGCGAAGCGACGATGCGCGCCAGCACGACCATTGCCGTCAACGACGCGGTGTATTATACTTTGAGCGATAGTATGCGCTATGAAGATCTCGTCAGCATCGAACGCAACGAAAGCGGCGATATCGTAGCCGTTGCCGCCAACGCCTTAAAAATCAATAAAATCGCACGCGATACCGCGTCCATTTCGCAATCCAACCTAAAAAATTTGAGCTTGAACGGAATCCCCATTCCTTTGGGGGCATTGACGGGCATTGAAGCATTCGCAGGTTTAGGGCCGAGTATTTATTTCCGTATCATTCCCGTCAGCAGCGTATCGTGCGGCTTTTCGTCCACCTTCGAGAGCGTGGGTATCAACCAAACCAAGCATTCCATTTATTTGCGCGTAATAGCGGATATCAGTATCGTTATGCCTTCGCGCACGGAAAATTTCGCGGTCACGACGGACGTACTCGTGGGAGAATCGGTCATCGTAGGCAATATCCCCGACACCTTTTTACAATCGGATATTTTCGGCACCCGCCCCAACTTATCGCCGTGAATACGTATTCACGCGCGATTTTTTTATTTTTTTTAATGATTGCGTGCGCGATTTAATAGACGAATGAAAAATTTTGGAGTATAATAATACGGTATTTACGTTAGGAGTAAACGGTTATGACCATTTTTCAACCCAAACTTTTTACCGCGCTTAAAGGATACACAGGCAAGCAGGTGCTTTCGGATATCGTTGCAGGTGTTATCGTAGCCATTATCGCGCTGCCGTTATCCATCGCGCTTGCCATCGCGTCGGGCGCAACCCCTGAAACGGGCTTATACACCGCGATTATCGCAGGGTTCGTTATTTCTATGCTCGGCGGCAGCAAAGTAAACATTTCCGGCCCCACCGCCGCGTTCGCAACCATCGTTGCAGGCGTTATCGCCACGCAGGGTATGGACGGACTTGTGCTTGCGACGGTTATGGCAGGGCTTATGCTGATTATTATGGGGCTTTGCAGGTTAGGCACGCTGATTAAGTACATTCCCCGCACCATCACGGTCGGTTTTACGGCAGGCATCGCCGTCACTTTGCTCATCGGTCAGCTCAAAGACTTTTTGGGCTTGACCTATCCCGCAGGCACGAACGCCATCGAAACGATGGAAAAACTCACGCTCGTTTTCGAGCATATTTCCACCGTGAATTTTTGGGCGGTACTCGTGGGGGGTATCGGGCTTGCGATTTTAATCGCTTGGCCGAAAATCTCCAAAAAAATCCCCGGCTCGTTGATTGCGGTACTCGTAGGGGCGCTCGTAGTCGGTTTAGCCGCCTTGCCCGTCAACACCATCGGCTCGCTCTATACCATTTCTTCCGCTTTACCTACCTTTTCCCTGCCCGCGATTACGGGCGAGAAAATTGTAGCGGTATTGCCCAGCGCGTTTACCATCGCGTTGCTTGCCGGTATCGAATCGCTCTTATCCTGCGTCGTTTCCGACGGAATGATCGGGGACAAGCATCACTCGAATACCGAACTCATCGCGCAAGGGGTGGGGAATATTTGCGTGGGCTTGTTTGGAGGAATCCCTGCCACGGGCGCAATCGCCAGAACGGCGGCAAACGTAAGAAACGGGGGCAGATCCCCTTTATCGGGTATGACGCACGCGCTCGTCTTATTGCTCGTTTTGGTGCTCTTAATGCCGTACGCGTCCTTAATCCCTATGCCGATTATCGCGGCAATTTTGTTTGTCGTTGCGTATAATATGTCCGAGTGGCGGCATTTTGTTCAAATAATCAAAACGAAAAAGGCAGCGGATATTTTCGTGCTCGTTTTAACCTTCGCGCTCACCGTCGTTTTCGATTTGGTCAAAGCAATCGCCGTGGGTATGGCTGTGCATTATTTGATTGTCTTTATTCAATCCAAACGCAAGAAAAAACAAGCTCCGAGCACTGAAAACAACGAATAATTTTATTTTGAATACGCCAACCGCTCCGCAGACTGCGGAGCGGTTTTTTTAATTCTTTTTGGTTTTTGCCCGAAATAAGAGCGCCATTAAATAGGAAAAAATGACCGCCGCGGAAATTCCTGCGCTCGCCGAAGCCAGCGCGCCCGTAAATGCGCCAAACCAGCCCTTTTGCGCGCCCTTGATCGCGCCCTGCGCCAAGAGATACCCAAATCCGCTAATCGGCACGGTCGCGCCCGCGCCTGCAAAATCCACCAGATATTGATATAACCCCAGTCCCTGCAACGCCACGCCGAACAGCATAAACATAACCAAAATTTTGCCTGCCGTCAGGTCGGTAAAGTTCATAATAATGTGCGCAATCATACAAATCAAACCGCCTACCGCAAACGCCTTCAAAAACCCTAAAAATATCTCAAAATAGCTCTCAAACATACCTTTTCTCCCTATTCCACCACTTCGATTGCAACCGCGTGCGAAATGCAAGGAATACTCTCCCCCTGCCCGCTGGACACGGTGGAAAGCAGCGCGCCCGTCGCCGCCAGCAACACCTTTTTGAGCTTGCCCTTTTGCAGCTGGTCAAATAGATACGAGCCAAACACCACCGCGCTGCAGCCCGCCCCGCTGCCGCCTTGAAATTCGTCTTCTAAAACCTTATAGATAATCTCGCCGCAATCCACGTGGTTGGCTTGAATATCCACGCCCTTTTCCCACGTCAAATCTTTGAGTATTCTGCTCCCCAGCGCACCCAAATCGCCCGTGATAATCAAGTCGTAATCGCTTGCTACTTGCCCCGTTTCGCGCAAATGCGTTAAAATGGTATCCGCCGCCGCAGGCGCCATTGCCGCGCCCATATTGTTCACGTCGGTAATGCCAAAATCGACTACTTTACCAAACGTAGCGGCGGTGATCGCAACCCTGCCCCCCTCGTTTGCCACCAAAAACCCGCCCGCGCCCGTCACCGTCCACTGCGCCTGCGGCGGCCGCGTGTTGCCAAGTTCAAGCGGATAACGGTACTGTCTTTCCGCAGAAGAAAAGTGACTCCCCGTCGCCGCGACAATCCGTTTATAATATCCCGCATTGATAAAAGTCGCAGCGAGCGCCAAACTCTCGGATAATGTGGAGCACGCGCTATACACCCCTAAAAAGGGAAAATCGAAATCGCGCGCGGCAAAGGACGCGGAAATAATTTGGTTGAGCAAATCGCCCGAAATGAGCAGGTCGATATCCGTTTCCCGCAAGCCGCCGTTGGCAATGGCGCGCGAAATGGCATAAGCAAGCATTTTACACTCGGCTTTTTCGTAGGTACTCTCGCCAAAGGTATCGTCGGAAAGCGCTTTATCCACGTATTTCCCCACCACGCCCACGCATTCCTTGGGGCCTGCAATCGTACCCGTTGTTAAAATACGCGGTTTGTTTTCAAAAAAAATCGTTTGCATCGCTATTACACTCCACTTACAATAAAAGATAAATAATCCCCACCGCCGTTCCTGCCAAAACCCCAAAAACGATAATCGGCCCTGCCACGATAAACATTTTCGCCGCCATACCATACACCATACCTTCCGTCTTAAACTCCATCGCAGGCGAAGCGACGCTGTTGGCAAAACCCGTGATAGGCACGATTGACCCCGCGCCCGCGTTTCGACCGATTCTATCATACACCCCTAGCCCCGTTAACAGAGTGCCTAAAAAAATGAGTATAATGCTCGTCGCGCCCGCAAGCTCGTCGCCGGAAAGTCCAACTACGCCTTCCAGCATATAGCGGATAAATTGCCCGATGCAGCATATCAAGCCCCCGACCATAAACGCACGAAAGCAGTTCTTAAAATGCTGCGTAGGCGGGTCGAACGAATGCACGTACGCAATATAATTTTTGTTATAATTTTCTCTATTTTTACCCGTCATCGCATACCTGCCCCCTTGTTTTTAATGTTTTCGACATTTTTCGCGGCAGGAAAACACGTTTCCCGTTCATCGCGCGTTTTCCCATCGTCGTTAAAAATCACTCGTTTGTTCATAGCAAAATTTTCTTTCCTTTTGCCTATATCGTGTGAAATTTACAAAAAATCTATACGAAAAAACCGCCCTGTTTTTTTTCAACAGAACGGTTTATATTTTTTATATGCGTTTAGAAGTAAAATTCCGATTTGGTATCGCGTGAGAATAATTTTGCAAGCATCTTTTCCGCACGCTCGCGGCAGGTCATATCCAACGCTTCGCCATAGCAAAGCTCGTAAACGGCGCAAGTAATCGGCAAATCCACGCCGTACTTTTCGCCCAGCTTTTTCATCGCCGCCGCCGTAGGCACACCTTCGGCAAGCTTGGCAAACTTTTCGCCTTTAACCAGCAATTCGCCATAGCCCCTATTATGCGAGAACGGACTAAACAGCGTCGCTTCATAATCGCCCAAATGCGCCAAACCGAATGCCGACAGCTCGTTTCCGCCCATCGCCTTGATGAGCCGAGCCACTTCCCACGCCCCGCGCGACATCAGCGAGCCCTTGAGCGCGCCAAAGCCACACCCGTCTAAAACGCCCGCAACGATACCCATTACGTTTTTCGCAGCCGCACCGATTTCCGTGCCAATCAAATCGCTGCCGTAATAAAAGCGAATCAAATCACTCTTAAACGCGTCGGCAAGCGTGCGTTTTAACTCGTCGTTTTGCGAGTCGATAACCATACAGTTGGGTATTCCCTGCGTAAACGCCTGAATATGTCCCGGCCCGACCCACACGGCAATTTTATCGGGTGAAATCCCACATTCGGTAAGTACTTGAGACAGTCGGCAGCCGGTATCCACTTCGATACCCTTCATACACAGCACGAAATTTTTATCTGCCACGTCATACGCGCGGATACGCGAAACAAACCCACGCAAGCCCTGCGACGAAATGGAAATAATAATGGTTTCCGCGTGCGCAACCGCTTCTTCCAAATCGCAGGTCAAGCGAATACGCTCATCCAGCTCCACGTATTCGTTTTTCCCCGTTTCTTTGAGTACTTTATACGAATAATCGTCTTCCGGCCCCCACGAATATACGTCGTGACCGTGATTGCACAGATACCAAGCGATAAACGAGCCCCAACGCCCGCAACCAAGCACCGATATTTTCATATTTTTTCTCCTTTTTTAGAGTTTATTCCGCTCCAACAACGCCCGCGCAAGCGTGACGTCGTCGGTGTATTCGATTTCCGACCCCACGGGAATCCCGTGCGCCAACCGCGAAACGGTAATATCCAGCGGTTTGACAAGCTTTGCAATATACATCGCCGTCGCGTCCCCCGAAACGTCGGGGTTGGTCGCGATAATCACTTCCTTTACGTCCCCTTCGTGAATGCGCGCAAGCAATTCGCGGATACGAATATCATTCGGCCCTACCCCCGATAACGGGTCGATAACGCCGTGTAAAACGTGATACACGCCCTTGAATTCGCGCAGCTTTTCAATCGCCGCAACGTCTTTTGGCTCTTTCACCACGCAAATCACGCTCTTATCGCGCGCACGGCAAATTCCGCACGTCTCTTCTTCGGTAAAATTCCCGCAAATTTTACAATAGCGCACCTTTTTCTTTACGCCCAAAATCGCGTCGGCAAACGCCCGCGCTTCCGCTTCGTTCATATCGATAATTTTATACGCGTACCGCTGCGCCGTTTTTTTGCCAACCCCAGGCAGCTTGGAAAACTCGTTGACCAACCTGCCGATCGACTCGATAAAAATGTCCATAATATTTCCCTATACTATTAGCGCTTAAAGCATTCCGCCAAGTCCGCCCATATCGCCGTAGCGGCCCATCTTCTCTTCATATACCTTGTCCGCTTTGGAATATCCGTCGTTGATTGCCGCCATAATCAAATCTTCCAACATTTCCACGTCGGTCGGGTCAACGATACTCTCGTCCAACTCAATGCCGTTGATAATTTTTTTCGCGTTCATATACACGACAACCGCTTCATTCGCCGCCGTTCCAACCACTTCCCAGTCGTCCAAAAGCGCCGCCGTTTTTTGCATTTCTTCTTGCATTTTTTGCGCTTGGCGCATCAAATTTTGCATATTGTTGTTGTTAAAACCTGCCATTTTCCTTTTCTCCTATATCTTCGCTTATTCTTATTTTATTTCAATTTTTACACCGTCAAACGTTTCCTTGATTGCCGCAATCGTCTTTTCAAACGAATCGCTGTTCTTCCCTTTCATTCGCACGGAAAATTTCTCTTGCGGAATTCCAATCGCTTCAAACGCCGCTTGAATGAGCGCATAATGCTCGGGCTTGGAAAGCGAACGGTAAATGGTGTCGCTCGTGGTAAAAAGTACGAACACGTCCCCTTCGTACAAGTATTCCAAATCCATACAAATCGTAAAGAGCACGCCGTTTTTCCCCGTGCGGCGCAAGCTTCTCAAAAAGGTGCCGAACGTCGTTTTTGCGTCTCCGCTAACCGCTGCTTTAAGCGGTTTTGGCTCGGTTGCCTGCTTTTTAGCCACAGGCGCAAATTCCGCGTCAAAATACACGTTCCCGCCCGTCACCGCTTCATCGGGCGGCGCTTCCAAGGGGGGTAGCAACGGCTCTTCCACGATAGGCGCAGACGGTTCTTCCACGGCAGGCGCAGTCGGTTGTTTTTCTACCGTTTCCGCTACGCTTGCGCTATTCGTCGCAACCCTGTCCCCATCGTTTTGCATTTTGGGCACCGCAAAGTCGCCTTCCGCCAAACGCTTTTCCAAGCTTTCAACGCGCGAAATCAGCGATTGAATATCATAATCCGCTTCCGGCATACTCGCCTTCAAAACCGCCGTTTCAAACAAAATTCTCGGCGAAGCGGTATATTTGAGCGTTTGCTCCACTTCCGCAAAAATTTCGGTGGTACGCAGCAATCTATGCCCATTCACGCCGCGCGCAATATTTTCCACCGTTTGATAGCTATCGTCGGGCAATGCGAGTATTTGTTTCCCGTCCCGACAGGTTTTTGCAACCGTGCAGGAGTTTAAGAAATTCATCACGTCTTTCACGAGCGTTCCCACGCCCTTGCCTGCGGACAAAAACGCTTCGGCGCACGCAAACGCCTTACCAGCGTCGCCATTGAGCATCGCCGCAACCAACGCCGCAACGCTTGCAAAATCGGCGCTGCCCAACACCGACGTCACGTCCGCATACGTCAACACGCCGCTGCTGTACGACACGCAGGTATCGGCGATGGAAAGCATATCTCTTACGCTTCCCGCGCCCGCGCGCGCAATCGCGGCAATCGCTTGCTGTTCATACTTTTTCCCGATGGAATCCAGCACGTATTTTAACCGCTCTTCCAAGTCCGCTTGGGGAATCAGCTTAAAATCGAACCGCATACAACGGGATAAAATGGTTGCGGGAATTTTCGCCGCTTCCGTCGTCGCCAAAATGAATACGGCGTGGCGGGGCGGTTCTTCCAGCGTTTTCAAAAGCGCGTTAAAAGCACCCGTGGAAAGCATATGCACTTCGTCGATGATATACACCTTATATTTCCCCGCAACGGGCGGATATTGCACCTTTTCGCGTAAATCGCGCATTTCATCTACGCCGTTATTCGACGCGGCGTCAATTTCAGAAATATCCAAATTCGACGGGTCGGCAAGCGCCTTACACGCTTCGCACTTTCCGCACGGCGAGCCGTTTTTCGGCGATTCGCAGTTGATAGCCGCCGCAAAAATTTTCGCAATACTCGTTTTCCCCGTACCGCGCGGCCCACAGAACAAATACGCGTGCCCAACTCTACCGCTTTCGATTTGATTTTTGAGTACGGTCACGATATGCTCTTGCCGCACTACGTCGTCAAGCGACGTGGGGCGAAACGCCCGATAAAGCGCCAAATACGCCATACTTTTCTCTCCTTTATTTCTTCAACATTTCCTGTAATTTTCTCTTGCTTCTTTGTATCGCGTTATCCACGCTCTTGAACGGCTTTCCAAGCGTTTCGCAAATTTCTCCGCAGGTGAGTCCGTCCATATACATCACGATAATTTTGAATTCAAAATCGGATAAAACGCGGCTGATTTTTTGATTGAATTCCCGTTGATCGTCGCGCAAAATCATTTTATCTTCGGGGCTGGGCTCGTCCGTTTCCCATTCTTCAATAGGGAGTGCGCCTACCGTGTAAAAGGGAGCGTTTTTCTTACGCGCCGCACTCTTTACCGCATCGACGATGCGACGATATACGCATAGATACGCAAAGCTTTTGAACGACGTATTCGTTTGCTCACGGTTATATTCCGCCACCGATTGATACAGCCCGATCATACCTTCCTGTACCAAATCGTCCGTTTCCCCGCCGACGAGAAAAAACCGCCGCGCAATACCGCGCACCAAGCCCGCGTGCCGTGAAAGCAGCGTTTCCGTTGCCTGCTTATCCCCGTTTTGCGCCCACGCAACCAGCGTTTCGTCCGTGGCGTTTTGCCTGCTTTGCTTGTCCATATTTTTTCCCTTATAAGCGTTTACGCACCACTTCGTACGAAGCAATCCCAAGCGCAACCGACGCATTGAGCGAGTTCACTTTCCCTTTCAACGGCAACGATAAAATTTTATCGCATTTTTCTTTATTGATACGCTTTACGCCGCTGTCTTCACCGCCGACGACGAGTGCAATATTCCCCGAAAAATCTTCCGCGTAAATATCTTCGCCGCCCGCTTCGAGCGCATATACCCAGTAGCCGCTTTTTTGCAGCGTTTCAATCGCTTGTCCAAGGTTGGATACCTTCGCCACCTTCATATGCTCCGCCGCGCCTGCCGAAATGCGCACTACGCTTTCCGTCACCGACGCACTGCCCGATTTGGGAATAACTACGCCGTCCGCGCCCGCACATTCCGCCACACGAATAATACTCCCCAAATTATGCACGTCTTCAATACCGTCGCAAAGCACGATAAAGCCGCCCTTTTCGCTTTTTTTCGACGCGATAAGCTCGTCCAAATCGAAATACTCATAATCGGTGGTAAACGCAATTACCCCTTGATGACGGCGGGAAACGCTCTCCTTATCCAGCACCTGCTTGTCCACGAATTGCACGCGAATATTACGTTTTCTCGCTTCGGCAAAAATCATCATCGCCGAGCCCTGCGCGCCCTTTTCAATGAGTAATTTATCAATATTTTTCCCCGTTTTCAAAAGCTCGATAACGGCGTTTCTGCCTTCCGTTTTCATAACTAACTCCTTATCTTTTGGCTGTATCTTGTCTATTTATCTTCCGCAGGGGGAAAAGGGCTTTTCTACCGCTTGTCCCTGCCATACGCTTTCGTCCGTTTGTGAAAGCAGCGTTTCCAAACGCTCCGTTTGCCCTGTTAAATGCAAAAATCCGATCACCGCTTCCAAGCCCGTCGAGCGGTTGTATTCCGCCGCCGTTGCATTCTTGCTCTTGGTCGGCTTTTTCGCATTCCTGCCGCGACGAAAAATATCACTTTCTTCTTCGGTAAGCATAGGCAAAACCTTTTCCAAAAATCCGCTTTGTCCGTGCGCCGATACGATTTTCGCCGCCATTCGCTGTAAATCGGACGGCTTTCCCGCACCCTTTTCCACAAGCTTTTGCCGCACCCAAAGCGTGAATACCGCGTCCCCTAAAAAGGCGAGCGTGACAGGATTGATTTGTTTTGCATCTACGCTGTTCACTGTGTTTTTCTCCTAATCTTGCTACATTTTATGTAGCACATACGCTATTATATCATACTTTCGCAAAAAAAACAAGTGATTATAGAAATTTTTTACGATAACTGCTCCGCTAAATACGCCACCACGCCCGACGCCGTCGCTTTGGCTAATTTTTGTTGCCAAGCCGCCTGCAAAAGCAAGCTTTCGTCCTTTGCGTTGGATAAAAACCCGTATTCGACAATCACCGACGGTACGGGCACGCATTCTAAAATAAAAAACTCGCCCGGCATCACGTTGCGGCTTCGCACCTTTTCCGTTGCATATACGTCGTTGAGCTTTGCCTGCAAACACAGCGCAAAACGGTTGCTCTCATCATCGTTTTTCCGATAGAATACCTGTGCTCCGCGGGTGGAATGCGACGGATAAAAATTTTGATGCACGGAAATAACAAACGCAGGGGAAAACTTTTGTATAATTTCTCTCCGCTTATACATATCGCGTTTTTTGAAACCGTTGGTCGCCAGTCCATACAAGCCCGCGCTCGTTTTTCTGGTAAGCTCCACTTCAAACCCCATCTCTTCCAACGCGTCTTTCAAGCACAGCGAAACGGACAAGTTGATATCGCTTTCCTTCATTTTCGTCGTCCGCCCGACCACACCGCCGTCCACGCCGCCGTGGCCTGCATCTACAACAATTTTTAAGGGCAGAGCTTCTTCGCCGAATACCGCTTGCGGCGCATTGAGTGCCTGCGCACAAACGCAAACCGCCGCTAAAAAGAGTGTAATCACCGCCATCGAAATTGCAAAAACCGCTTTTTTCATACCAATATTTTATGCGCGGCTTTGCCAAAATATGCCTGCGATTATGCGCGCTAAAACCGTATTCAACGCATACCTGCCCTGCTCGTTTGAGCAGGGCAGGTCAACATTTACACAAATTTTTTATCGCAATAGACAAGGCGGATACCCGCTTTGTTTTTTCTTTCCGCTTGCTGTATATCAGCGGACTTTAAGTAAGTATTGCGTTTGATTTTTGGCAAGAATATCCGCCATATTTTATCTATTTTCCTATTCATAGCTATATTATGCGACAAACGAACGCATTTTATACCTACATTTTCTAAATTGCGACATTTTCTTTTTGCTATACTGTGCGTATGAAAGCAATCTGTTTATACAATTTAATGGCTTCCGCTACGTTTTGGGGCGTTTTTTGGAGTATTTTTCTCTTTTTAATATGCTTTTTATGCGTACATACGACAAGATTATTGCTCTTTGGCTGGAAATACCAAAAACAGCAAAAGCAAGAAACGGCGATAAGCAAATCGGCAAGCGAAAACGATACCAAACAAGAGCAAGACGATAAAAAAACACCCCCAAAAGAAATATATTATATCGTCGAGCGCAAACGAAAATCCACCCCTGCCTACACCAAGCCCAAACGCATCGATTTTAAGTAGTTTATACCAAAAACAATACCTGCCCTGCTCAAACGTGCAGGGCAGGTATGCGTTGAACGCACTTTTAGTCTTTTTTCGGGTCATCAAAATCGCCCGTTTCTTCGTTGAATTTTTGCAGGTTTCCGCCGTCCGTCCATAACCGTTCGAGATGATAGAAAAGCCGCGTTTCATCGTTGAAAATATGCACGATTACGTCCGCATAATCGATAACCGCCCAACGCCCGTCGCGCACGCCTTCCGTACGCGTAGGCACGATACCGTATTCTCTTTCCACAAGTTCTTCCACTCTTTCGCCCATCGCTTTAATTTGGGGCGCGTTCGAGCCGCTTGCGATGATAAAATAATCGCATAAATCCGTCTTTTCGCGCACGTACAAGGACACAATATCCTTACCGCGCTTATCCGCCAAAGCTTTGCAAATTGCAATCGCCAATTCTTTACTGTTTAACGTTTCCATTTTCTTCTCCTTGATGTTGATTATAATACGCGCACGCCAGCTCGGTCAACGGATACACGTACGCGTTTTTCCCTTTCAAAAACGCCACCGTTTCACGCAAAGCCAAGCGCAAACAATTATCCAAATTTTCTTCACCCTTTTGCCAAAACGCCGCGCGAATTTTATCCACTACGTCGTACGAGCGCTCTTCTTCCACCATATCTGACAAAAATATGAGTTTTTCCAAAACGGACATATTTTCCCTGCCGCTCGTATGATAGCGTACCGCATTCAAAATATCCTTATCCTGCACGCCAAACGCACGCTCCGCCAAATACGCGCCCGCAAACTGATGCCAAACGCTCTCAGGCACTTGCCCCCACTCGCCCGGCAAAACCAAACCGCGCAGCCGCTCGTCGGTGGGCAAAATATTCTTCGCGCAATCGTGAAAGAGTGCCGCCGCAATCGCATTCTTTTCCAAAATCGGGAGTGAAGCGCACCGCTTCGCCGCTACGAGTGCGACCCGCAAGCTATGCGCCTTACGTTTTGAATTTTCCCCCGCCAGCGCAAGGTCGGCATTTTCCACTTTATATAAACCGCGACGCCTGATAAAATCGGCAACGTCCGCGCCCACCAAATGCGCAATCTCTTCCCCTGCCGCTGCAAGCACGCGAATTTGCGTGGACGACACGTCCGCACCGTTATACGAAATCACGGCAAATTCTTTCCCAAACCGCTCGTAAAACGCCGCGCGTTCCTTTTCCAGCCAGTCCGCATTTTCATTCCTTGCGCAAACGGCAAGCGTGACGTCGCTCAAAATCCGTTCGGGGTATTTCCAAGTAGGAAAATCGCGCAGCATATCCGTCCCGACCAGCCAAAACAGTTGTGCGGACGGATATTTTTCCTTAAAATGCCGACAGGTAAGATAGGTAAAGCTCGTCCCGCCTTGCTGCAATTCAAAATCGCAAATCTCGGCTTTTGGAATAGCCGCAAACGCCAAACGGCACATTTGCAAACGGTCGGCATCGGGCGCAAGCACCTTATACGGCTTATGCGGCGGCGCAAAAGCGGGCATAATCAACAGCCGATCCAAATTCAGCTCGTCAATCGCCCTTTCCGCCAAGCGGATATGCTCGATATGCACGGGGTCAAACGACCCGCCGAAAATACCTATTTTCATTCTACCGCTCCACCGTTTTCTTTCATTATACTATATATTTTCGCGTTTTTCAAGTTTAGAGCGGCACTTTTTCGTCAAAAATACAAATATGAAAAAATCCGCTATCGTTTCCGACGTCCTTTTTACCTTTTTCTTTGCGTGGCTGCTCGCCCTGTGCGTGTTTCGCTACTTACAAATCCACCTTGCCCCCGCGCTCATTTTAAGCGGGCTTTGCGGAATTTTATCCGCCTGCGCCGTTGGCGCGTTTTTGCAAAGTAAGTTCCATAAACACTTTCTCAAACGCTCGGACGCGGCGCTAAAAGACAAGCTCGCGCTCCATCTCGCCCTGCTTGGCGACCAAGCGAAAACCGACTTATTTTTTCAAGCGCTGTCGATAACCGAAGGGGAAAATACCGTTAAAAAATGCAGCAATTTACGCCTGCAAACGAGCGACTGCGTGTATTTTTTACGCCTGCGCTTCTCCCCCGTCACCGCCGACGACGTCGCCACGATTACAAGAGTAAAAACGCCGCGCAAAAAAATACTATTATGCCTACAAATCGACGAAGCCGCACGCGCGCTTTGCCGTTCGTTTGAAGTGGAAGTGCAAACTGCCGAATGGGCGTTTGCCTTTCTCAAAAAAGCAAACTGCCTGCCGTTGACGTATTTGGGCGATTTTCCGCAAGTGCGCAAACGCAAACGCCGCCTGCATTTATGCTTTTCCAAAAAGAATGCAAAGCGCTTTTTGGTGAGTGCCGTACTCATTTTATTGCTTTCCTTTTTTACGCCCTTTTCCTATTATTATTTAACGTTTGGCTTTCTTTTATTGCTCGCCGCGCTGTTTATCCGCATTTTCGGCTATGTTTAACTATGTAAAATATGGCAAAATGCCCCACCCAGGTATGCGATAACGTCGCTTGCAAGCAACGAATATTCCCCTATCTTTTCCACGGCAAGCTCCGCAGCTTTCCCCGTCAAATACGTTCCTACGCACCCTGCGTCAAAAACGGAAAGTCCCGAAGCGCACAGCCCCGTCACCACCCCTGCAAGCACGTCGCCGCTCCCTGCCTTTGCCTGACCGGAAGTGCCGCGTGCGTTGACAAAAGTACGCTCGCCGTTCGTGATAATAGTGGCAGCATTTTTCAAAATAACAGTCAAATTATGCGCTTTTGCAAACGCTTTGGGTGCAAAAATGCCTTTTTCTAAAATATTTTGCACGCTTTCCCCTGATAAGCGGGAAAATTCTTTGATATGCGGCGTTAAAACCACGCTGCATTTTTTCTTTTGACAAATAGCAAGCAACTCGTCTTTCCCAAACTCCGCCCACGCGTTCAACGCGTCCGCGTCTAAAATCAGCTTGCCTTGATAATTTTCTAATAAGTATTTTACGCCCAAATACACGTCTTGACTCACGCCCATACCCGTACCGAACGCAACCGTATCATAAGCGAGCAGTTCACGCATTGTTTCTTCGTTGAACGCATACCTGCCCCCATCGTTTATGCTTTTTAATAGACATTCCGGCATTTTCAAAGCAAACGCGGATAATAATTTTTCAGGCAGATATAAAGTAGTATATCCCGCCCCCGAACGCATACACGCAAGCGTTGCAAGCTCCGCCGAACACGACAAATACGCCGCGCCCAAGTATTGCTCGCTGCCCGCCACAATCGCCGCCTTTCCATAGCTTCCCTTATGCGTGTTGCGTTTGCGCTTGGGCAATACGTTTTTCACAAATTCTTCGTCTATCAGCCGCGCATATTCCGCTTGCGCACGCGGCAATGCAATGCCGATATCTACACGCACCGCTTCGCCCGCAAAATCCATTCCGTCGCCCAAATACAGCCCCGCCTTTTTTTCGCCGATTGCCAAAGTATAATCCGCGCGAATGGCAACGCTTTCTACGCGCCCGTTGTCGCCGTTCACCCCCGACGGAATATCCGCCGCCAGCACCTTTGCCCCGCTTTGCGCGATATATTCGACCAAATCTCTTTGTTGAAGCTCGCCGTGAAAGCCGGTGCCGTATAAGCAATCGATGATGAGCGCGTACCGCTTCCCCGCAGGAATTTCCCTGTGCGTGAAGCCGCCGATTTGCGTCCATAACGCAAAATTCTCTTTACATAAATCCGAGCGCGGCTCGCCCACCAAAAGACACTCTACTTGTTTGCCCGCTTTTTGCAGCAGCCGCGCGCAAACGAACCCATCGCCGCCGTTATTCCCGCCGCCGCACACGCATAAAATTTCACCGCTACTTGCAAGCACGTTCGCTTGGTCGCATAACGCCTGCCCCGCTCTTTCCATAAGCTCGCGCGCTGGCACGCCCAAAATTTGAATGGTATGCTCGTCCGCTTCGCGCATTTGCGCGTTGGTCAATAATAAATCACGCATTTGTTTTCTCCGTCAAAATAGACACTTCCGCAGCCACGAACCGACGGTGCTCACCGTGTATTTCCGCCCAAAGCCCGCCTTCTTCATCCACCGAAATCAGCGTTGCTTGCACGCGCGTTTCACCCAAAATCAGCGTCACCTTTTCGCCCAGCCAGCCCAAAAATTCTTCATAGCGTTCGTGCATATTTTCCGCGCATAAATTATGAATAAGCACTTCGCGCACTTCTTCTACGGAAAAATCCTTTCCGCTTTCCGTCTGCATCGTCGTCGCAATCGCGGTCAGTTCATCGGGCAAATCATTGCAAACGTTGAGCCCCACGCCCACAATCGAAGAAGAAATTTTATCCCCCGACAAAGCGTTCTCTATCAAAATCCCGCAAATTTTCTTTCCGTTTACAAACACGTCGTTGGGCCATTTAATCGTCGGCGTTAATCCAAAAAAGACGAGTGTTTGGCACACCGCCGCCGCCGCGCTTTTCATAATTTCAAATGCCCTTTTCGCCGCAAAATCGGGATAAAAGGTAAGCTTCGTCACGTACACGCCCCCGTCAAGCGATGAAAACGACCGCCCCTTGGTGCCGTGTCCGTTCGTCTGTTTTTTCGCGGAAATGATTAGGTTTTTTCCGTTTTTACGCGCTGTTTTCGCAAAATCGTTGGTTGAGCCCAACTCGTCGAAATGCACGCGCTCGTATCCGCTCAATTTTTCATTCATCTCGTACCTGCCCCCTTGCTTTACTCGTCATCGACACTTCCTAGCGCAGCAACCGCCGCCTTGGCGACGTCCACGCTGAACCCTTTTTGCAGCAAATATCGAAACGCTTTATATAACGTTTCCTTATCGCAGGGCTTGTGCCGCATATACTTTTCCAAAATAACTTTCGCCGCGTCCGCTTGCGCGTTTTCGTCCAAATTTCCCATCGCTAAATCGATTTGCTCTTGCGATACGCCCTTGGCTTTTAATTCCATCGCAATCAGCCGTTCCCCCTTTCTTTTGGCGGCAAACCCCACGTAATCGTTCGCGTATTCTTGGTCGTTGACAAAATCGTATCCGCGCAGCTTTTCCAAAACGTACTCAATCACGGCGGGTAAATACCCCTTGCCACTCAAATATACGGATAATTGTTTTTCCGTTTTCTTGGTTGCGGAAAGAAAGTTCAGCGCCTTGTCAAACGCAACGTTTTTTTCGCTTTCGAGCTGCATTTGCGCAAGCTGTTCAGGCGAAACGATTGTCCCTACCTTCAAACGGTTTTTGACCGCCGTTTCCAACGTCAATCCACAGCAAAATCTCCCGTCGATATACACGCTGCACCGCTTTTTATCTTTGACCTGCGGTAAAATTTGCGTAATCTCGTTCAAACGTTCCACCCCCTTGTTTATCAAAGTTTTTTCTCGTTTTATTGTAGCACGAAACGCAAAAATTGTCAACACAATCGCCGTAAAATTCCCCTATGCACAAAACCCAAAGCCCCGCGCGTATAAATATATCGAAAATACCCCGATAAATTTACTCAAATTTAGTTTACAATCGAATAAAAATGTGATACAATACAAGTACGCATTCGTTATTTAAGCGAAACAAAGGAGTATGAATTTTATGAAATTTTACACCGTAGATTTGCAAGGCTTTGAAGCAAAACTGCCCATTTTACCCCTGCCCAGCGGAATTAGCATCGCATTTTTTAACTTACACGGCGACAGTGAGCTTACCGAGCATTGCGCAAAGCAACTCGCGCCCAAGCTTGCCGATTGCGACGTTTTACTCACCGCCGAATCCAAGGGCTTACAACTTTGCCATTGCGTAGCGCGCGAGCTCGGTCAAAGATATTACGCCGTTGCCCGCAAGAGTAAAAAACTCTATATGCAAGACGGTATCGAGTTAAAAATTCAATCATCCATCACCACGGGCAAAGAACAAACGTTTTATCTTTCCAAACACGACGCAGACCTTTTGAAAGGGAAAAAGGTAGGCATTGTAGATGACGTAGTTTCTACCGGCGCGTCGCTCAAGGGTTTAGAAGCGCTCATTGAAAAGGCGGGCGGCATTGTGCATAAAAAAGCGTTCGTTTTAGCAGAAGACGCAGCGGCGGAAAGAACGGACGTCATTTTCTTGGGTTCAATCCCCATTTTCGCTTAATTTCACCATTTTTAGCAAAATTATACGGCAACCTTTATAAAAGGTTGTCGTTATTTTTTTATAAACGCTTGCATTTTTCTTCTCTTTGCGTTATAATGATACTATACATAGTATCTAATCAAGGAGAATTGTTATGGATCGAAAGGATTTTGATTTAGATTATAAAGATTTAGACGTGGGCTCGTCCAAGAGCGAAGTCGTCGTAAAAAAGAAAGGCGGCTTTTTAGGAAAGCTCGTTTCCTTTTTACTGGGTATGATTTTTGGCGCAATCGCTTTGGTCGGCGGCGTAATCGGCGGTACATATTTTGCGGTTTCCCGCATTAAAATCAACGACGCCGTCAATAAAGTTGAAGGGCTTACGGGCATTCAAATTCCGCTGGACGATTACTTATCCGAAGTTTACGCCAACCAAACGGTGCTTGAACTGGTCAAAGACTTAGCGAAAGTAGCGCAAAGCGTTGCAAACGGAACGGGTACGCTGGGCGACTTCAACGAAATCTCCCCCGCCGTTGGCAAATTCATCGCAGGCGAAGACGGACTTGTATCTGTCTTAGCTGGCTACGGCTTGCAATTAGACGAAACGGAGCTGATGAAAAAATATCTCATCAAAGGCAATAACGCAAACGGCGAAGAAACCGACTATTTATTCGGCTACGTAATGAGCGAAGTTAGAAATATGCCGATGGATAGTCTTTTGAAGGTAGCCGGTATGGAAGGCAACGCGCTGATTGATATTCTCGTTTACGGTATCGAAGACGAAGACTATACCCGCGACGAGCAAGGCAATATCGTAATGAACGAAGGCAAAGAAATACTCACGCTCGGCGGAATGGGCGGCGCAGATTTGACCGACCGCATCTTAAAAGCGCCCGCAGGCAGCTTTATGAATGCAATGGGCTTTGCCGGCAACGACTTACTCGATACCCTTATTTACGGCGTCGAAGGGGAAGATTATACCCTTGTCGGCGATAAAAAAGTAATGAACGAAGGCAAGGAGCAGCTCACGCTGGAAGGGCTTTTGGGCAGCGAATTTGAAACGCGCTTGGATAAATTGCCCGTCGATGCACTGCTCGAAGTAAAAACGGACGATTCTATGATGCTTGCAGTTGCATACGGCGCAGAACACCGCTACACCATCGACGGCGATAAAGTGGTGATGAACCCCATCGAATACACGTTTGATAACGGATCTGTTTACGACGACAACGGCGATGAAGTAAAAGCAAAGGTCGAAAAAGCAGACGTAAGCGAATTCACGTACGTATTGACCTTTGACGACGGCAGCAAGCAATTTATCAAGTTAGAAAGCGGTAAATATATCGCATACGCATACGAAGAAAATACGGACGCGTATAAACCCGTTTTATACCCGAAAAATACGGTTGGCGCTTTGCAAGACGATATGTCGTCGCTCGTGGACGCAGTCACGCTTGCGGATATTTTGGGCGTTGAACAAAAAGACGGCGACGTAATGAGCTCTATCGCATTCGATAAAGACGGAAAAGCGCGCACCATCGGCGATTTAAGAGACAATCAAACGGAAATCATCGACGGCATCACGCTTGCCGACGCGCTCGGAATTGATGAAAGCGAAACGGGTATGATGGGCGCCATCGCATTTGAAAAAGATGCCGACGGCAACATTATCAGAGCGCGCACGCTTGCCGATTTCAAAGACGGAAAGAGTACGGAAATCATCGACGGTATCACCCTTGCCGACGCGCTTGGCATCAAGCAAGAGGACGGCGATATGATGGCGGCAATCGCATTCGATAAAGACGGAAACGCACGCACCATCGGCGATTTCAAGGATAAAGACACGCGCGACGCGATTATCAGCGGAGTAGAGCTCACCAGCGTAATCAAGAAGAAGCCGGGCGAAGCGGACGCAGTTGTATGCTATATGCTGTACGGTAAAGAAGGCGTTCACTTTACCATCGATACAAACGGCGACCCCGTTTACCTGCAAAAACGCGTAGCCGTTTACGGAACCACCGTTTATAACGAGTACGGCGAAGCGCTCGAAGGCGCAACGCTGAATACGTCCACAATGCGCTATACCTACAACGGGCAAGAATATCAGCTCATCGCCGCACCCGAACTCGGCACGGTAGAAACGACAGACGAACACGAAGCGACACTGTATTATATCGAAAACGAATATTATAGCGCGCACACCATCGGCGATATGCAAGACGGCGACTTGCTTACGAATATGAACCACCACTTAACGCTGGGCGATATGATGGACGTAAGCGGGAACTCTATTTTGAAAACGTTGGGCGACGTATCCATCGACGATTTACCCGACGCCATCAACAATCTCACCATCGAAGACGTGTTTAGCGAACACTTCTCGTACAGAACGATAGACGGCAACGAAACCATTCAAACTTATAAATTAAACGAAGACGGTCAATTTGTTGACGAAAACGATAATATAGTCAACGACCCCACGATACAGTTTATCAATATTCATAACCAAGTGACTTTGGATAAAGACGAAGCGCTTACCGGTACTTGGAAATATCTGTTGTTAGACAAAGAAACGGGCGAAATTCATCACGATTATACGTTGGTTAATTTGAATAAAACAACCAGCAATTTGTCCGACAATATGCAAGCTGCTCCCTTGTACGAGTTAAAGCGCGACGGCATTATCAACGACGTCGGCTACGATACCTTAGATAAACCGCTGATCACGACGTATCCCTACACCGATACTCCCATTCAAATCAAGGGCGTTAACGTGACTGAGCTCAATCGTTTCGACACTGCGCCGGCTGGTCAAGACGACGTGGCAACGCTGGGCGACTTGACGGTAATCGAGCTGATGGAATATATGTCGATTGTTCTCGATCTGCTTTAATGCTATATCAACTGAAAAAAGAGAGAAGTTTTCCCGCTTCTCTCTTTATATTTTATATAAAGTTTGGCAAATTATTGCAAAATGCAAGCAAAATCGATTGACTAACTTTTGAAAAATGGGTATAATAAATGCATAACGGCTTAAAAAGAGCCGCTTTACCTTGCACACGAAAGTGTGCCGAATAAGACCAGGAGGTGAAACAGTATGGCTAAATACGAAATGCTCTATCTCATCAACAACGCGTTGACGGAAGAAGCAAAAGACGCAAAAATTGCGAAGTATGAAGACATCGTAAAATCGATGGGCGGTGCAATCGTTTCCACGGACAAGTGGGGCACGAAAAAAACCGCATACCCTATCAACTTCAAAAACGAAGCGTACTACGTGCTTATGACGTTCGAAGCAAACGGTAAAGTTGTAGAAGAGCTGAAACGTGTTGCAGGCATCGACGCAGACGTTGTTAGACGTTTGATTACGAAGCTCAACTAATAAGGGGAAAACTATGAACAAAGTATTTTTAATCGGAAACTTAACGCGTGATCCCGAACTCACCGAAACTCCTTCCGGGGTTGCAACCTGTCGCTTTTCCATCGCTGTAAACAGAAATTATACTTCTCAAGACGGCGAACGCCAAACAGATTTCTTTAACTGTACTGCTTGGCGCGGACAAGCCGAGACGATCGCTCGTTACACCAAGAAAGGCAACAAAGTTGCCGTGACCGGTAGCATACA
>JAZRIK010000054.1:0-13381 GCA_045645245.1 Candidatus Scatosoma sp.
TTCCATACTCGTCCGCAAAGCACGTAAAACGTCTTTTTCGCGCGAGCTTTTGATGGTGAACGTGTTTCGCCAACGCTCGCAAAATCCGTTCGTCGCCACGTCTTGATGGAGTATGCTACAACTGCCTTTCTCCATTTTATAAAAACAACAAATTCCTCGATGATAATACTGTCCAAAGTTTCCACAATTTTCACAACTTTTTTTTGCTTTTGCCATGATAAATACTCCTTATAGAAAATAGATTTATTTTATGTTATCATAAGAAAAACAAAAAATCAGCAGTATTACCTAACAGGTTAAAAAATTGAGTAAAATATGTTAAATGAAAAAACGGACTGTGTAAAACAGTCCGTTTTTGTTTGGGGTATTCGATTTAGAACGTTTCTTGCGTGGTTTTTTCTTGCGCAGAACAATCGCATTCGGTGTTTGTATCGCAGGGGATTTTCATCGCAACAAGGAAGAAAATTAAGCCGACAACAAAAAGTATGGGAAGGGGAAGAAGACTGATATTAAATCCGTTGGATTCGGACAAGGGGAAGAAAAGACCCAAAAGACTTGTCAAACCCAAACCCACAATTGCCGCGCTCTTGCCGAAAATATCGTAAATTCCGAAGAATTCACCTGTTTTATCCGCAGGAATCAGCTTGGTGAAATAGGAACGGGACATTGCTTGAATGCCGCCTTGGAACATACCAACCGAAACAACGAGAATCCAACATTGCCACTCTTGCGCAAGGAACAGCGTAAACACGCCGATAGCGGTGTACGCAACAATCGCAACGAGAAGGAGCTTTTCGCAAGCGATTTTAGACGAAAGTTTCCCGAAAATCAATGCACAAGGGAACGCAACGAATTGCGTGACGAAGAGCATAATAACGAGCTTCACGTCGTCAAAGCCCAATCCCGTGCCGAGTGCGGTTGCCATTTTGATAATGGTATGTACGCCGTCGATATAGAAGAAGAATGCCACCAAGAACAGAAGAGCTTTCTTGTTTTTCTTAAATTCACTAAAAATCAAACCAAGGCGCTTAAACGTTTCCTTAACCGGATTTGCGGGACGGGGCATAAAGTTGTGTTGTTCGTAATTTTTCAAAAGCGGAAGGGTAAAGAACAACCACCAAGCTGCCGTAATTAAGCATCCAATGGTAAACGCGTATCCTTCAAACCATTCAAGACCGGGAACCATCGTGCCGAGCACGTAAGCAATTAAGCAAAACGCGAAGGGGATACAGCTGCAAATATACCCCCAAGCATAACCGTTTGCGGAAACGTTATGCATTCTA
This sequence comes from Candidatus Scatosoma sp., assembly GCA_045645245.1. Lineage (GTDB taxonomy): Bacteria > Bacillota > Clostridia > Christensenellales > Borkfalkiaceae > Scatosoma. Next base: position 1,284 of record JAZRIK010000054.1, read on the forward strand.
TCGTCCGTGGTAATATCGTTGAGCATCGAATCGTAAAATACGTTTGCCGATGCAAAACCTACTTCCGCAAGAATATATACGATTAAAAACAAGATGCCGGCGATAGCGAATTGGGAAATAAAAGAGAACAAAGACAGCGCACCGCAGCTACAAATACCGATGAGTGCGAACGTCAAGAATACACTCTTCTTTTTACTAAAATCGGCGTAGGTGCCCAAAATCGGGCAAAGGATAACGGCGATAATCGTGACGATAACGTTCGTAAAGCCCCAAACGGACATAAGGTTTTCCGAGGGGGATAAGAACTTAAAGTAGAGAAACAAAAGCGCGGTTGCAAGCATAACGTACGCCGAGTTTGCCACGTCGTACAAAATCCAGCTTTTCTCTTTTACCGTAAATTTCGGCGATTTTTTCACTTCGCCTTGCAAGTTGTTCGTTTCATTACTCATAATAAACGCTCTCCTTCATAATTTTTATCAAATTGTATATAAACTTCGCTGTTTACAGCGTTGTTTTCGATGGAATTAAAATACGCGCACACCGTTTCCGCCGCAGGTGCAACCGCATTTTTTAAGTTTTCGTGCAAGATAGGGTTTAATTCGTCGCAGGCAGGGTCGTTTGCAAAGTGCAAAAACATATTTTCAAACTTGGTGGCGTTGAGCTTGTCCAAAACTACCTTTGCCAGCGCGTGAAAGAGCTTGTACGGGCAGGAAAACATTCCGTTTATCTTTTTCATTGTAGAAATTGCGCGTTTAATTTGCTTTTTTTCCACTTCCAAAACGTAAGCAATGGCGCAGACGTCGTCTTTGCGGGTTTTTAAGTGCTTCGCGGCGTTTTTATGTACTTTTTCGCCCATTTGGCGTTTGAGATATTTGTCAAATTCCGATTCGATTAAGCCGTGCGACACGCCCGTATCTTCTAATTTATAAACGTTTGGATGACAAGCGGTATCGAGCATATAATGGCAAATGCAACCTGCTACGTACGCGCCGACTGCCGTTTTTGCGGGCGGGGTTTGGGTGTTTTGCGCGGTTTTATCAATTTTCTTCGCGCAAGCTTCAAAAAACGTTTTTGCTTTGCGAAGATGTAAATCCATACCTTTGGTTTTAACGTCGTTTTTAGAAAGCGGCTTGTAATAAAACAAGAGATCGGGGCTTTCCGTACCCAAAATAAACGCATTATGATGCGAGATAATTGCGTCATATAGCGGCGACGGAAGCGCGGCTAACACCGTTTCGCCAAAGAACTTATGTGCGTAAAATGCGGGCATAAAAAACTCCTTATTATATTTATTATATCATACATTTGTTAAAAAAGAAAGCGTTTGACGAAAAAAATGCAAAAAGAATGAAAACCGACTTTTTGACGAATACTATGGATAAAAAAGCAGGTGAAAAAGTAAACGAAGGGGGCAGGTATGCGACGAATGCGAAAATCGGGGCGAAAATATGCTAAATAGACGGGAAAATGAAGTGATGCGCGCGGTATATTTGCTTTGCAGAGAAAAAGGGATTTGCCTGATTTCCCCCACCGAGCTTTTAGCCCTTTTGCCTGCTAAAAAGAAGTATGACGAAACGCAGCTGGAAAATATTTTATCCGCTTTGGCGCTGGATAATTATTTTGAGTTGCTCTCGTCCGAGCGTAAGGGTGAAAAAATGTACGTCATTTCCCTGCGTGCGGACGGATTTGCATTCGAGCGGTGCTCACTCCAACAGCGGCGCAGCGCGGCGTTAAAGCTGTCTTGGGCGGTGGCGTCGGCGATTATCGCGTTTTTGGTGGGCGTACTCTTAAAAAGGATATTTTAAGTGAAAAATTTTGTGTAATCCGTTTACTTTTTATCCGATATGTGTTATAATAAACATATGTTTGTGAATAAGGGAAAGAGTATGGATTTTAAGCTGCATTCTGCCTACGCGCCCACAGGGGATCAGCCGCAGGCGATTGAAAAATTAACCGAAGGGGTTTTGGACGGCGTGCGCGCGCAGGTTTTGGTGGGCGTGACGGGGAGCGGGAAAACGTTTACGATGGCGAACGTCATCAAAAACGTCAATCGCCCCACGCTCGTTATTGCTCATAATAAAACGCTCGCTGCACAGCTTTGCAACGAGTTTAGAGAGTTTTTCCCTGAAAACAGAGTGGAATATTTTGTTTCCTATTACGATTATTATCAGCCGGAAAGCTATATTCCTACCACGGATACGTATATCGAAAAAGACCTGTCGATGAACGACGAAATCGATAAGCTGCGCAACAGCGCGACCGGCTCTTTGATGGAGCGCAAGGACGTGATCGTGGTGGCGTCCGTTTCGTGTATTTACGGGCTGGGCGCGCCCGAAGAATATTTCCGCTTGTCCTTATCCTTGCGCCCTGGTATGGAATGGGAGCGCAACGATTTGATGCGTAAGCTGATTGAATTGCAATATGCGCGCAACGATATCGATTTTAAGCGTTCGACCTTCCGCGTGCGCGGGGACGCACTCGAAATTTTTCCTGCGTCGAACAGCGAAGTGGCGATTCGGTTGGAGTTTTTCGGGGATGAGATAGAAAAAATTTATGAAGTGGAAGCGTTGACGGGGGACAAGCGCAACGAGCTTTCGCACGTCGCTATTTTTCCTGCCAGTCAGTATGCGGTTGGCACGGAAAAGCTGCATAGCGCGCTTGCGATGATTGAGCGCGACCTGCAAGGGGAAGTGCGTGCGTTTGAAGAAGCGGGCAGAATTTTGGAAGCGCAACGGCTTAAACAACGCACCGAGCACGATTTGGAAATGATGCGCGAAATCGGGTATTGCAGCGGTATTGAAAATTACAGCCGATATTTTGACGGGCGCAAACCGGGCGAGCCGTCGTTTACGCTGCTCGATTATTTCCCTGCGGGTGAGTTTTTGGTATTCATCGACGAAAGTCATATGACCATTCCGCAAATCCGCGCGATGTATCACGGCGATTTATCGCGTAAGAAAAATTTGGTGGAATACGGGTTTCGAATGAACGCCGCGTACGATAACCGTCCGCTCACTTTCCCTGAATTTGACGCGCGCGTACCGCAGGTGGTATTCGTGTCCGCAACGCCTGCGCCGTATGAACTTGAGCAGGCGGGGCAAACGGTGGAACAGCTGATTCGACCGACCGGCTTACTCGACCCGAAAATTACCGTCAAGCCCACGCGCGGACAAATCGACGATTTGCTGTCCGAGATTAGAAATACGGTCAACGACGGGGGCAGGGTTTTGATTACTACGCTCACCAAGAAGATGGCGGAAGAGCTGACCGATTATTTGAAGGAGCACGCCGTTAAGGTCAAATATATGCACAGCGACATTGATACGCTCGAACGCATCGACATAGTGAATGGGTTGCGGCTGGGTGAGTTTGACGTGCTGTGCGGAATCAATTTGCTTCGCGAAGGGCTGGATTTGCCCGAAGTGAAGCTGGTGGCGATTTTGGACGCGGATAAGGAAGGATTTTTACGCAGCGATACTTCGCTCATCCAAACCATCGGGCGTGCGGCGCGAAACAGCGAAGGGCGCGTGATTATGTATGCGGACGTGATGACGGATAGTATGAAGCGCGCCATCGGCGAAACGGAGCGCAGGCGAAGCGTGCAGGACGCGTATAATAAGGAACACGGTATTATCCCTAAAACGATTATAAAGGACGTAAAATCCACGCTAAATATCACTAAAAAGCATACGGGCGACGATATTAAAATGCAGGATATTCCCGACGAAATTGAAAAATTGAAGGCGCTGATGAAGGTGGCGAGCGGACAGCTCGATTTTGAACGCGCGATTGAAATTCGGGATAAAATTGCCCAGCTCAAAGCCAAGCTTCGAAAGGCACAAAAATAAGTAAAAAAGTAAAAAACACCCACCCAGGTACGAGATGAAAAGGTAAAGCTATGCAAGAAAACATTGTTATAAAGGGCGCGAAAGAAAACAACTTAAAAAACATCGACGTCACCATTCCCCGCAATAAGCTCACCGTTTTGACGGGGCTTTCGGGGAGCGGGAAATCTACCCTTGCGTTCGATACGATTTTTGCGGAAGGGCAAAGACGGTACGTGGAAAGCTTATCTTCGTACGCCCGTCAATTTTTAGGACAAATGGAAAAACCGGACGTGGAAAGCATTGACGGACTTTCCCCCGCCATTTCTATCGACCAAAAAACCACTTCGCGCAACCCACGTTCGACGGTCGGCACGGTGACGGAGGTTTACGATTATTTCCGTTTGCTTTTCGCGCGTATCGGCATTCCCCATTGTCCCAAGTGCGGTAAAGCCATTCGCCGTCAAACGGTAGATGAAATTTGCGACCGCGTGATGGCAATGGACGAAGGAAGTAAAATTCTCGTCAACGCGCCCGTTGTGCGCGGTAGGAAAGGGGAATACCACAAAGAGCTTGCGGCGTATAAAAAGAGCGGTTTTGGTCGCGTAAAAATCGACGGCAGTATTTATGACTTGCAGGAAGAGATTAAGCTGGATAAAAACATTAAGCATAATATTTCGGTGGTGGTGGATCGCTTGGTCGTCAAACCCACCATTCAAAAACGCTTGACGGATAGCTTGGAAACGGCGCTCAAGCTTGCCGACGGGTTAGTAGTAATCGATTGCGACGGCAACGAAGAGCTGTATTCGGTTAACTACGCTTGTCCCGATTGCGGAATTTCACTGGAAGAAATTGAGCCGAGAATGTTCTCGTTTAACACCGTTTACGGCGCGTGTCCGACTTGTTCGGGCTTGGGCTTTAAGCAGTTTGTCGATCCTGATTTGATTTGTCCTGATAAAGAAAAGACCTTGCGCGAAGGCGCGATGAAGGTGACGGGTTGGAGCTTGGGGTCGAACTCAATGTCGCTGATGGAGCTTTCCGCGCTCGCCAAGGCGTATCATTTTTCCTTGGACGTACCTGTAAAGGATTTACCCAAAGAAGTATATGATATTTTAATGTACGGCAGCGACGAGCGTGTGGATATGCACTATCAAACGCGTTCCTTTTCGGGGAGCTTTTCCAAAACCTGGGAAGGGTACGTGAATAATTTGCAGCGCAGGTACGCCACTTCGACTTCGGACGGCGTGAAGATGGAAATTCAGCGGTTGATGCGCAACGCGCCCTGCGATAGCTGTCACGGCAAACGCTTGAAAAAGGAATCGTTATCCGTGCTGGTGGGCGGTAAAAATATTTGGGAGCTTTGCGAGCTGTCGGTGGACGGGCTTTGCGCGTTTATGGACGAGCTCAAAACTACGCTCACGACGACGGAACACTTGATTGCGGACGCGATTATCAAAGAAATCAATAACCGCTTGGGCTTTTTACGCAACGTGGGGCTTGGGTATCTCACGCTTGCGCGGACAGCAGTCACGCTGTCGGGCGGCGAGAGCCAGCGGATTCGTTTGGCGACGCAAATCGGCAGTGCGCTGACGGGGGTGCTCTATATTTTGGACGAGCCGAGTATCGGTTTGCACCAACGCGACAATGAAAAGCTGTTGCATTCGTTAAAGGGCTTGCGCGATTTGGGAAATACGCTGATCGTGGTGGAGCACGATGAAGATACGATGCGCGCAGCCGACCATATCGTGGATATCGGCCCAAAAGCGGGCGTACACGGCGGGGAAGTAGTGGCGCAAGGCACGCCTGAACAAGTTGCGGAAAATAGAAATTCGATTACGGGCGATTATTTGGCGGGAAGAAGAAAAATTCCCGTGCCTGCGGTGCGCAAAGCGGCTGGGAATGAGTGGCTGGAAGTGCGCGGCTGTACGCAAAATAACTTGAAAAATATCAACGTAAGCGTTCCCGTGGGGCTGATTACTGCCGTGACGGGGGTGTCGGGGAGCGGGAAATCGAGCTTGGTCAACGAAATTATTTATCCCAAGCTGTCTAACGAACTCAACGGCGCGAAGCACGCGCTTGGGAAATGCGAAAGCGTTGGTGGGATTGATTATTTCGACAAGGTAATCGATATCGATCAATCGCCGATCGGCAGAACGCCGAGAAGTAATCCTGCGCCTTATACGGGCGTATTTAACGCGATTAGAGATTTGTTGTCGATGACGCCCGACGCGAAAGAGCGCGGGTATAAGGCGGGGCGGTTTTCATTCAACGTGTCGGGGGGCAGGTGCGAGCATTGCTTTGGCGATGGGATTATTAAGATAGAAATGCATTTCTTGCCCGATATTTTCGTGCCGTGCGAAGTGTGCGGCGGAAAACGCTATAACCGCGAAACGCTGGAAGTAAAATATAAAGGCAAGAGCATTGCCGACGTTTTGGATATGACGATTGAAGAAGCGTGTTCGTTCTTTGAGCCGATTCCTGCAATCTATAATAAAATTAAAACGCTCAACGACGTGGGGCTTGGGTATATCAAGCTTGGTCAAAGCTCGACCACCTTGTCGGGGGGCGAAGCGCAACGTGTAAAGCTTGCCACCGAGCTTGCCAAACGCTCGACGGGAAAAACGCTGTATATTTTGGATGAGCCGACGACGGGCTTGCACGCGTACGACGTGGATAAGCTGATTAAAATTTTGCTGAAACTGCGCGAAGGCGGAAACACCGTGCTGGTAATTGAGCATAATTTAGACGTAATCAAAACGGCAGATTATATCATCGATTTGGGGCCCGAAGGGGGCGACGGCGGCGGTACGGTTGTGTGTCAAGGTACGCCCGAAGAAGTGGCGAACGTGGAAGAAAGCTACACGGGGCAATTTTTGAAAAAAGTGCTTAAAAATTAAACTCAACGCATACCTGGGTGCGTGAAAATACACTTTTTCTAATAAGAATCTGCTCCCGCTATGTCATTATGAACGTAGCGGGAGCGCAGTCGAAGAATCTTAAAATATGTATTACGTTTATCTTTTAACAAATCAAACGCATAGAGTTTTATACGTTGGCATTACAAACAATTTACAAAGGCGATTGTTTGAGCATAGGCAAGGGCTTATAGACGGTTTTACTAAAAAGTATAAAGTATATAAGCTGATATATTTTGAAACGACAACGGACGTTCGTGTTGCTATTGCGCGCGAAAAACAAATAAAAGGTTGGGTGCGCGCAAAAAAGAATACTCTAATTGCAACGCTGAATGCCGAGTGGAAGGATTTGGGCGAAGAAATATTGCAAGGTTAGATTCTTCGACTTCGGGCTGCGCCCTACGCTCAGAATGACAGTAGGGGACATTTAGAATCACGCGGAAGGCGTCCAAAATGACATGAAGGGGCGTTTAGAATGATATGGTTTACTGTTCGCAATGACACGGGTGGGTATTCAGTAAAGCATCATACAAGCAATTTTTTGTCATTCTGAGCGTAGCCGAAGAATCTAATTAAGCTATATATAAATATAACAAAATATCACAAACACAAAACAGCCCTGCAAAGCGCGGGGCTGTTATTCTTTATATTTTTTGATTTTTACCGTTCCGCATAATACGTCTGAATACGAATACGCCGTTTTTCCTAAAAAACCGTCGTCGTCCGGCTTGACGGTGAATAGGGCGGGGTAAATTCCTGATAATACCCCTAAATAACTCACACTTTTGTTTCTGCCTAAATTCACGCGGACGGCAACCCGTTGCGATGAATAGCTTTTTACCATTTGTTTAACGTCGGAAATGTTTTTGCTTGGCTTAATCATATAAGAAGTATGCGCTTTGCTTTGCCGTTTTATTCCAGCTTTTCTAAAAAGATGAAAAAATGCAAAAATTAGTCTATTTTTCTTATCGTTCGCATACGATAAACAGACGAAAAAACGCAAAAGGGAGTGAAAATATGTCAATGAAACCGCAATATGAAACGTATCGCTATACAAGCGAAATTTGCTGCTTACAAGCGCAATCGATGGTCGAATGCCGTTTGCCCGGAAGTGAAATTGGGAGCGTACTCGCTGTCAATGCCGTTGCAATTCCTATGGAGAGCGCGTGTGCGGACGGCGAAGTGCGTTATAGTGGAAAACTGCTTTTGTGCGTAGTATATGAAGACGGCGCGCGTAAAATTTGCCGCGTGGAGCGCGGTATCGAATTCTTCCACAAGGCGGAAGGGCGGAGCGTGTCGCCTGCCTGCTTTGCGAAAACCGCACTCACTTGCGAGAATATTTCTCATCGCCGCGAAGGGTCGGGGCTGTATATTTCCGTTGTGGTGGGCAGTGAAATTTCCGTATTCGGCGGTAAGCAAATCGAGTACTTATCAGGCGGCGAGAACGTAATCGTGCAAAAGCAGCCGATACAGGTGTATAAGAGTGTTTGTGTGTCGGGGGAAACGGAAGGGGAAGACGAATTTGACTGCGATTTTGTAGGCGATATTTTGATGCACGATGAATGTGCGGTCGTCACGCGGGTACGGGCGAGTGCGGGGCAAATTGAAATTGAAGGGGATTTGGTTATGCACGCGTGCGTGCTTGCAAGCGATGATAAAGTGGTTTCTTACGAACGGCTTTTTCCGTTTTCTATGCAAATTCCTTGCGATGAAGCGTTTGGGAACGTGCAAGCGAGCGCGCGTATTGTCGTTAAATCGACTGCGTTGAACGTTGGCGCGGACGAAGAGAAAAATAAGAGCAAGGTGGTGCTTTCGTATTGTCTTTCCGCCGACTGTTTCTTGCACGCAAGCGAAGAGTTAAACGTTGTTTCCGACGCGTTTTGTAAGCACGCAGAATTATCGCTTAAAAGGGCGAACGATGGGGGCAGGTATTTGACGAACGTGGAAAAAGCCACGCAAAGAGTGGGGGGCGTGTGCGCGTTGAATAGCGAAGTGGAAAGCGAATACCGCTTAGAAGCGACTCTGCTTCCGCAGGCGCAGCTGCAATGCGTGCAGGAAGACGGTGCGTTTTTTGCGGAAGGTGCGCTGACGGCGATTTTGCTATTCAAGGCGGAAGAAAACGGTTATAAAAGCACTCGATTAACGTTGCCGATTCGGTTCCCTATCGAGTGCAGGGATGCAGGCGAAATTGCGATAGACGCGCTCGTTTGCGGGTTGAACGTGCGTCGTCAAAAGGACGGGCAAACGGAAGCGGAAGCGACTTTGGAGCTTTGCTTGCGCGGTTATGCGCGGCGGGAATGGACGTATTTGAGCGAAGTGGAAGAAGGGGAGCGTTTTGCGCCCAGCGACGCGGCAATTTCGTTATTTGCACTCCGCGCGGGGGAAACGCTTTGGGACGCGGCGAAACGGTTAAGACAGTCGCCCGAAGAGCTGCAAGAGAGTAATTCTACGATTGAATTTCCTGTAAAAACGGACGCGAACGTGCTTATTTATAAGCAAATTCGCTAAAAAGACAAAAAAATTGCTTTTAAGGTATTGTAATTTTGTCGATAATATGGTAAAATACGGATAGGAAGAACGCGCGCGGCGGAGTGATTCTCCGCCGCGCATTTTTAAGCGGTCGATTTACCAAGGCAGGGAGCGCGCATGGCGGTTCGTATCAAAGCGTATGCAAAAATTAATCTCACGCTGGATATCACGGGCAAAACGGGTGAGTATCACGAGCTCGATTCGGTGGTGGCGAGCGTGGATATATTTGATTATATCGTTTTACGAAAGCGCAAGGACAAGCATTCGTTCGTGACGATGCGCGGGTTGAGCAGCGAGAGTATTTCCCCTGAAAAGAACAATGCGTGGAAGGCGGCGGAGTTATTTTCGCAGGCGTTTGGCGTGAACGGCGCGGATATTACCATTTATAAAAATATTCCGATGGGCGCGGGGCTGGGCGGTTCGTCTGCCGACGCGAGCGGGGTTTTGCGCGGAATGGCAAAGCTGTACAAGGTGGACGACGAAGCCAAATTGGGCGATCTTGCCGATAAGCTTGGCAGCGATACGCGGTATATGCTCACGGGCGGGTTTGCGCGTATGCGCGGACGGGGGACGCAAGTGGAAAAATTGCCCGTTTCTCCCACGATCTACTTTGTATTATTATTACCGCGCGAGCCGGTTTCTACCGCCGAATGCTACCGCTTATTCGATACGCAAGCGAGCGAATTTAAGAAAGAAAGCGCAAGTGAAGGGTTGGTAGAATTGTTATTGCAAAACCGTGTAAACGAAGGGGGCAGGTATTTGACGAATGATTTATATGCGCCTGCAAGTTTGCTCAATGAACAGGTAAAAAACGCTTTGGAAGCAGTGCAAAGCTTATCCCCACTCGGCGCGACAATGACGGGCTCGGGCAGTGGTGTAATTGCATTATTTGAAACGAGAGAATTGTGTGAATGGGCGAAAGGCCGCATTCGCGGAAAATGGAAAGCGATGGTGATAAAAACGCTTGACCCGCAAGCGAAAACGAGCGGTTGGCGCAGTCCTTTCGTTCTTTCCAAGGACGAGATAGAAAGTACACTTCAATAAGGAGAAAACAGTATGGAAGAAAGAATGATTGACGACGAATTCGGGCGCGGAGTGCGTTTGAAGAAGACGGAAAACGGCTACGTGGACGTGACCGACGAAGAGCTTGAAAACGACGACGAAAACGCGGAAGAAGCGTTGTTTGAGTTTCCTGTATTTGATGACAGCGCGGACGACGAAGAGCTGGCGACGCTCACGCCCGAAGAAGCGATTGCACTCAAAAAACGCCGTGAAGAAGAAGCGGTGGCACGCAAAAACGAGTATGAAAGGCTGTGTGCGGAAGGCGACGAGCTGTTGGCTGTGGGGAGTTTCCATACCGCCGAGCTGAAATTTGAAAAGGCGCTTTTATTAGACGAAGAAGCGGTGGAAGCGTCGGTGGGGTACTGGCGTGCAAAAACCGCCGATTTTGCCGACCCCGACGTGTTGGTGGAGGAATACGCCGACGCGAGTATTGAAAGCTTGGAATTTGACCTTGGCTACAAGGCGACGGATATTTTGCGCGAGCGGTATCAAAAGGTATTCCGCCGTAGAATTGTCGAGCTGGAACAGGAAGAAGCGCCGCTTGTAGAGCAAATCGAACAAAAACAAATCAAGCGTCGCGCCGTTATTAAGGAACGGATAAAACATTCGGCAATCGTCACGGCGATTGCTGCGATTCCTACGATGACGTTGCTTATTTTGACGATAGTGTTTGGTTTGAAAATTGCGAGCGTGGCGGACGATCGGTATATTTTGCCGACAATCATTTTAGGTTCGGTATTCTTCGTGACGTTTATCGTGTTTGTGTTGATTGCAAATAAGCTGATCAACAACCTGCGTATATACCGCAAAAACGAACGCCTGTCCGCGAGTGACGATGGGCGCCGTTTGATGGAAATTCGCGATTATAAAACCATTTACCAAGCGTTGCTGCCTGTGAACGTAATAAGTGAAGATAACGCCGTCGAAGCGGAAGATGACGAATAAGCTTGCGTTTATAAGGGAAGGCGAGCGATATAAAGGAGTCAAATTATGCCGTTTTTACAGTATAAATGCCCAAAATGTGAAAAGAAATTCGACGAGCTAGTGAAGAGCTATCTCGATGAAGTCAAGTGCCCCGATTGCGGCGAAGTTGCCGTACGTGATTATTCGGGGGATATGTTTTCAGCGACGGGAAAACCTACGAAAAAGTGTTCGGGAAATTGTAAAACTTGTAGCGGGTGTAGGTAAGAGATTACGGACAAATTGTAAGGGCTTGTGAGTATTGCACGAGAAGAATATAGTTTTTCAATTCACTCTATCATTGGGCTTGCCGCACTTCGCTTGCGCTTCGTTCGTAATGACAGGATTGACGGTAAACAAATGAACATTTATGCGTGCGCGTACGCGTGGGCGCGCGTATTTTATTATGATTGTAGCATATGTGCGGAATTGCTTTGGAAATTCCCAAAAAGGGTTTTGCAGAGCGGATTATGGATATATTCCCAAAAAAATCCGCTAAAAAATGAAAAAAAGTTGAAAAATTTTTTCAAAAATGCTTGACAAGACGGCGTTATAATGGTATTATGTTAAAGCTGTCGATTGACGAGAGCGTTTTTTGGCGGCACTTATCTGTGGATAAGGTAAAAAGAAGATTAACAACTGCATAGCAAAAAGTATGTTTTATTAGAAATAATAAGACGAGTACGAAAGGCAAAAAAAATTTTTCATATTAGTTAAAGAAAAGCTAATTTGGTTAATACAAGTAAAAAAGACGTTAAAAGCAATTTTAAGGCTCTTGAACTGTAGGAAAGAAATTAGTCGAGTAAGA
>JAZRIK010000055.1:0-1901 GCA_045645245.1 Candidatus Scatosoma sp.
CGTAATACCCATACCGACGCCGATATCCGCCGATTTAATGGAAGGCGCGTCGTTTACGCCGTCACCCGTCATTGCAGTCACGTAGCCCGCCTTTTTCCAAGCGGTGACGATACGCGTTTTATGTTCGGGCTGCACGCGCGCATAGACGCCGATATTTTTGAACGCTTGTTCAAATTCTTCGTCCGACATTTCGTTGAGTTCGGAGCCGGAAATTGCACGAATACCGTCTTCTAAAATGCCCAGTTCCTTTGCTATAGCCACCGCCGTATCGATATGGTCGCCGGTGATCATAATCGGGCGAATACCTGCTTCTCTGCAACGCAAAATTGCGTCTTTTACTTCGGGACGAACGGGGTCGATCATACCGCAAAGCCCGATAAAGCAAAGCTCTACTTCTAACTCGTCGCTGTTTACGTTTTCAGGGAGCTTTTCCCACGTTCTTTCCGCGCACGCAAGTACACGCAGCGCTTTGTCTGCCATACTCTTATTCGCCGCAAGAATTTCCGCGCGGTATTCGTCCGTCATTTTAACCACTTGACCGTCTTTAAGATAATGTGTGCAGCGATCCACTACGACGTCGGGCGCGCCTTTGGTGTATTGAATAACGCCGCTTTCCGCTTGGTGCAGCGTCGTCATCATTTTTCTACTCGAATCGAAGGGCAATTCGCCTACGCGGGGCATTTTGGTCTTCCATTCGTATTTAGGGCATTCCACTTTGCTTGCCCATACCACGAGCGCCGCTTCGGTGGGTTCGCCAGTCACTTCGCCGTCTTGCGAAAGCTCTGCGTCCGAGCAAAGGGACATTCCGCAAGCAATGCGTTTTTCATCTTCGCCAAAGAAATCGACGACCGTCATTTTATTTTGCGTAAGCGTACCCGTTTTATCCGAGCAAATGATTTGCGCGCAGCCCAGCGTTTCTACCGCCGTCAGTTTACGAATGATTGCGTTGCGCTTGGACATATTCGTCACGCCGATAGAAAGCACCACCGTCACTACCGCCGCCAAACCTTCGGGAATCGCCGCTACCGCAAGCGATACGGCAATCATAAACGAATCGAGCACAAGCTCAAAATTAATCGCGCCGATAGAACGCAAAAGCTGTACGCCGAATACGATTACGGAAATGCCTAAAACGAGCCAAGTTAAAATTTTGGAAAGTTGGGCTAATTTGAGTTGTAAGGGCGTTTTGCCTTCTTGTGCGTCGGCAAGCGCGCCTGCAATTTTACCCATTTCGGTATCCATACCCGTTTGCGTGACGACCACTACGCCGCGGCCGTAAACGACCGTGCTGCCCATATAAACCATATTTTTTCTATCGCCGAGCGGTACTTCCTTGCCGTCTTTTGCACCGATTGCGTCCGCAATTTTATCCACAGGAACCGATTCGCCTGTAAGTGCGGCTTCTTCGATTTTCATACTCGCGCTTTCTAAAATTCTGCCGTCGGCAGGAACCGCGTCGCCCGCTTCCAAAAGCACGATATCGCCAACCACCAAATCTTCGCTGTGTACGCTGATAATTTTGCCGTCGCGAACCACTTTTGACGTTGCCGCGGACATCTGTTGCAGCGCTTCGATCGCCTTTTCCGCTTTGCTTTCTTGGAATACGCCCAAAACGGCGTTGATAAGCACTACCGCAAGAATAATGATAACGTCGGTGGGGAATTCTTGCTCGATAACCGCGAGTACACCGCTGATGACAGCCGCGGCAATCAAGATGATAATCATCGGATCGGCAAGCTGTTCCAAAAATCTGCGAACGAGCGATTTTTTCTTACCCTCGGCAAGTTTGTTTTTACCGTTTTCCGCAAGACGTTTTTCCGCCTCTGCCGTACTTAACCCGTCCTTTTGCGATGCGCCGAGCGCGTTTAAGACGGATTCTTTCTCTTCACAATACGCTTTCA
>JAZRIK010000056.1:0-35431 GCA_045645245.1 Candidatus Scatosoma sp.
GTCTCCGTATGCTAAATAATGCATATACGGAATAATGGTTATTGCGTCTCCCCAACAAGGGCTGCCGTGGTTTCTGTATATTTCACACTCAAAGGGCGCAAAACCGGGCACACTGCCGTTTTCCAAAGTATCCGCACGCACCAAATCCATATACGAGCGGAAAAACTCTTTACAATCGGCGTTGTACATTGCCGTATCGCAAAATACCTGCGCGTCTCCCGTCCAGCCCAAGCGTTCGTCGCGTTGCGGACAGTCGGTGGGGATGGAAATAAAGTTGCCAAGCTGTCCCCAGTAAATATTTTCGTAGATGCGGTTAACCAAAGGGTTTGCACATACAAAATATCCCGTCCGACGCAGGTTTTGCGAAAGCACCAAACCTTCTAACTCGGTAATTTCTACGTCTTCTATACTACCGTTTTCCACGCTGATTTCCGCATAGCGGAAGCCGTGATAGGTAAATTCGGGTGAAAAGCGCGCCGGTTTATCCGATAACGTCAATTTATCCGTACAATCCGCTTTACGCAGGTTGGCTACGTACAACTCTCCGTTTTCATCTAACATTTCCGCGTGGCGTACGACGATGGTCGTACCGCTTTTGCCCTTTGCCGTAAACGATAGTACTCCCGCGAAATTTTGTCTAAAATCCAACAGCCACTTATCCGTTTTCCGTAAGGTTTCCGCTTGCAGCTTTTGTACGCATACAACCGGTTCCATATTATTGACGCGAAAGGTGCGTTTTTCGTCCGTCACGATTGCGTTCGGCAACTCGTCGTAAACCAAAAGCGCATCTTCCCGCAGTCGTTCATCGATGATTTGCCCATCGAAAAAGTCGGCGTGAACAATTTCGCTGTTTTGAACCTTCCAGCTTTCGTCCGTTTGAATGATTTGCGTCGTACCGTCTTCAAATTTGATAATCAGCTGTGCAAATAAGCAAAGCTCTTTACCAAACGTTTCCTTTCTAAAATACCCCAAACGCCCCTTAAACCAACCGTCGGCAAGCGTGATGGAAAGTACGTTATCTTTTTTCAAATCGTGCGTTAAATCGTACTGCCACAAATCCACAAATTTATTATAATTCGTGCAACCCGGCATAAAATACTCTTGTATTTTTCGTCCGTTAATCTCCAAAGAAAATATCCCCAACGCGGAAATTTGTAAGGTTGCTCTGCGTACCTGCTTTTTCAAAAAAAAACGTTTCAAAAAACGGGGCAACGGTAAATGAGCCGTTGCATTACTTCCTTCTATCTGTTGTTGATTGCGCTTTATCCACATACGAACACTCCGTCTTACTTTTATGTGTTCTCTTATTATACACCTATCTTGCTTTACCTTCTATTGTTTTTTTTTGACAACTTGCCGTTTTTTTATAGTATAACGAATGATTGAATATACAATAATTATTATTCAAGAATAAGCAAATATGAATATAGACTTCTCGTTTTTTACGGTTCATACAAGCTCTCAAAGAATGATAAAAGGAAGACGCATAAAACGTCTTCCTTTTTCAATGATTATAATTGCTACAATTTTTATCAGGTGTTGCTTATCTATTTACTGCTAGGGAACCAAGCGCCGTTATCTCTTTGCTGTCCGTCATAGAACTCGCTCTCGTCAGCTTTCGGTTGACTGCCGGGGAACCAAGCGCCATTATCTTTTTGCTCTGCGTCATAAAAATCGTCGCCTGCTTCTTTATACACATACGGAATCACGTAAACCGCTTCGCCCGCCGCGTTTTCGATTTCGAGCGAATGATTTTCATCGAGCGCCACTAATTTTTTCTCGCCGTTGCGCCATAAAATTACGTGCGTGTATCTGCTGCCAAACGTCAGCGTCGTCGTTTGATATGCCGCATAATCGCTTGCATATTTTCCGTCCGTCATATTCATAATCGCGTACATGTATGCACCATATGCGTTTTTATACTCGCTAATGGTCGTGAACTCTCCATTCACTTGCGCCTTCGTCAGCGCCGTAAACGTCACCGTATTCGTCTTGCTTGAATATGCGTCTTCACCGAAATTAACGTCGTATATATACTCGCCAAATTCACCGTCGAAACGCGCCAACGTCGTATAATATGTTTTCATCGATTGAATGTCAAACGTTTGATACGTGCTTGCAAACGCTTTATTTTCCGACATAATTTGTTGCATAAAATACCAAACGTCCGTCTTTTCGCCCGTTTCATCTACAAACGAACTATCGCAGTCTTGATCGGTGCGTACGTGATAGGTATAATAGACGATGTTTTTCACGCCGTACGAAAGCAGAATATTATTCAGCCAACGCGCGTCGTTTTCGGTAAATTGACGTTGCGTTGCGTGCGCACCCGACGCGGAAGTAAACGTTTGCGTGACAAGGTGCAGCTCTACGTCGTGTCTCGCCGCGATTTCCGCAAGCGTTTGCATTTCCAACAAATGTCTATTTGTAGGCGCGGCTGCGGTGCCGAGTACAGGATAAATATCCGCCATCAAATAATCCGCGCCAGTCACTTCCAAATATTTTTCACAATACTTAATATAGCGCGCACGTTGAATTTGTAAACGCACTCCGTCTTCCATATGCGTATTATTGCTTGACGTTGAACCGATATAGTCGATATAATCTTCCAAATCCGTATAGAAGCTCGAATTCGTCGCATAGCCGTTGCTATCCACCGCATAGCTACCCGTCATACCCGTAATCGCTTGATACTCTACCACCGTAAGTTCGGGGAAGCGCTGCCCTTCGATATGTCCGTACGATTCATTCGTCCAGTTGCCAAAAGGCAATAAGTTTGCGTGGATATAGATATCTTTACCAAATACTTCTTGCGCTACGCGCTTGATGGTTTTATACGTGACGCCGTATGTACCCGATACAGGGTTTTGATCTTCTTCTTTTGTGGACAGCGTACGCGACGGCAAGCTTTCGTCAAACATCCAAACGTGCGGCTCGTCAATCAATACCACGCCGCCAAACGCAGGATGGTTAATATAGCTTTGCAGCTGCGCTTTTACTTTATTATACATCGCGGACGATTTCACCGCCGCGCCCGTCCAGTCGCCAGAAGTTTCTTTCGTGCTTGCATAATCACTCGCCCAACGGGTACTGTATTTACCCGCCGACAGGTAATTTAATACGTTATCCGTTAAAATAACCTTCAAGCCAGCTTGTTCCGCTAAATTGAGAATCTTCGTATAATTGTAAATGCCTTGCGTTTGACCGTTGGAGGTGACCGCAGCGTAAGATTGCGGCATAATTGCGTCAAAACCCGCTGCTTTAAGCTCTAACATATCTTCCAAGGTCGGCTCGTCGAAAGCGTAATTATTTCCGTTGGTAATACCGTTCGAAAGTGAAGAATATGCAAAGAAATTAAACGTTTTATTTGTGGCGGGGAGCAAGTTAGACGTTCCGCCGTTATCCGGCGCATAAGCCGCCGATTTCGTTCTGTTTTCCCCGATGGCGTTGTTTGTGCCTGTAAATGCGTCCAAATATACTTTTTCCAGCGCGCTTTCGCCCGTCAATACAACCGAGAGCGCATTTCCGCTATATCCGCTGCCGATACGAATTGTATAATATTCGCCGTCCGCATTATAAACGTATTGCACGTTTGCCGTGGAGCCGTTGACGCTCACCGACGCCAAATCTTTGTCGGTATATACCCTAAATTGCAGGGTGGTTGCACCGCTGTTAAATACCTTATTTACGTACGCGCTTGCGATATTTACCGTAAGCGTATTGCCCGCAGGTTGCGTGCTCATCGCGTACATGCCCCTGCCGTTTGTTCTCTCGCTAATCTTTTCAATCGCGCTTTCAGGGTCCGTACTGATTGCCGAATTTGCGCCAAATTCGAAATCTTCCGTGATACTATCATATATAGGCGAAACTTCTTCTACGTAGAACGTGACGTTATTAACAATCGAGCTTGAACCGGAATTTCCACCCGTTGCCGATTGAAATTGCAAACGGAATTCGAAAGCAGTACTACTGTTATAACGCGTATTTAAGTACAGCTCGTATGCACTGCGGTTAAATTGCAGCCAAATGGTTCCACCGTCTTGTTCATAACGGATATAATCGTCGCCGAGATAGCTCGCGCTCGACGTTTTTTTGTAGCTCATAAAGAATTGACCGATACGATAATTGCTCAAGCCCGTCAATTTTATGCGTACCGCTTTTACCTTGGAAAGTGCAAATACCTTTTCCAAATATTCGCTATTTAAGGTGTAGTACGCCGTATTGGACGTACCGCTCACTTTAATCTTGGAATTCTCTAATTTTGCCGAGCCGGACCCATTATTGAGGAAAGAGCTGCCCTTATAAAGGGGATACATTTTGCTTGTATTCCAAGAAGTCGCAGAACCGCTCCAGCTTGTAATTGCCGCAGGAACGCTGTCCTTTTCAACTACCGTCACCTTGCAGGTCTTCGTTAAGCTGCCAACCGATAACGTAATCGTTGTCGTGCCAGCCGCTACGCCAGTCACTCTGCCGTTGCCGTCCACTTTCGCAATATTCTCATTTGCCGAAGTATAAGTGATACCGTAGCCAAACGGCAAAGTATCTGCAACCAAATAATCGCTGCCGCCCACTTCTACCCCAAACGTAGGTCGTGATAAATTGAGCGCTTGAATTTCACCGCTATCCACAGCCGCCTCTACGTAGCTTTCCAAAAATTGCTTTTGCGTATCAGTCGTCCACATATTATACGCCAGCGCCCAGCTTGCCGCTTCCGCTGCCGAATAGGTACGCGGCTCCGTGTTCATCTCGTACACGGTATTGCCGTTTGCGTTTTTTACTTCTACAAACGATTGCGCCGTGATATCCACCGCCACTGCGTTTGTGGGGATATTTAACAATACCGTATTCCAACCGTCTGCGTGCCAAGCGCTCGTGGGTACGTCGGTTGTATAAGAAGTGTATTGCTTATTGCTCCCATCCATAGTCACGCCGTCCCACAACTTAAAGCGAAGCTGCGTGTACCAGCTATAATCGTACTTGTAGGGAGAATAGACCGCTTCTAAATCCGTCTTGAATTCTGTTGCGTACGTCATAAAACGCAAGCCCTGCGCCTTGGGATATTGCGCCGTACCTTCCGTACGCACGGACGCGCCTTTGTACATTGTGAACTTGCTTGCGTCGATTTCGCTATCCGCTGCCGTCAGCAGGGACGCACCCACGGAAAAGCTCGCCAAAAGCCCTAACGCCAAAGCGCCTACGTATGCCTTTTTGTGTCTCATAATAACCCTTCCTTTTTTTATTTTTTTGCTTTCAATGTTTTTTATTTTATTTCCACAAACACAGCGTCGCCGACTTTTAAGGATAATAAATAATACCCGTCCTTATCCGCTTTTACGCGAATTTTTTTGCCGCGGAAATAGAATTTTTTCTTGCCTGCGGGCAGTTCAACGCGTACCTGCATAGGTCCTACGCCGTCAAACAGCTCATCGCGAACGTTGCCGAAGTTCTCTATCATATACAGCTTATCGCCATTGCAGCTTAACGAAGCTTGCTCCGTGATAAGCGCAACGCCTTTATCAATTTGCAGCTTAAACGGACATTTTTCGTTTGTATATGCGTGTCTGGTCCAGTCGAAATCTTCGTTCGTTTTACCGTCTTCCGCGACGATATACGAGTTTTCATAGCGATACTTCAACCCCACCTTCGCAAATTTTTTCATTTCGGAAATGATGCGTTTGGTATAGTGATACAACGCCGATTTTGAACCGTCCAAGTTGATAAACGCCGCGCCGTCCGCTTCGCCAAAACCGTTTTTATAATCGAAATCGGGTTTTGCCACATAGGTATAGAAAGAGAATTCTCTAACGCCAAAGCCGAGCGCTAAATTCGTTTGCCAGTACATATCGCTCTCATTCATTCTACGGTTATGTATCGCGCCTTTGTACGCGTGCGAGAACGATTGCAAAACCACCCTAAATTCTAAATCGCGGTCCTTGCAAATTTTACCTACTAATTGGTAGTTGGGCAAGGTGCTGCCGCTGATGATATATTCGCGGCGGAATGGATATTCGTCAAACAATACGTTGTCGATTTGCGTCGCGTCTAAAAAATCGATTACGTATTTTTCATAAATGGGAATTTTGCTGGTGGGAATTGCGTCCGTCGCAATTTTCAAAACGGGATCGTCTTGCTTGTTTTGAAGTTCGCTATCCGACAAGAACAAATCCACGTGCGAGCCAAGCGGTAATAGGTTGCATTGCAGCTCTACGCCCGGTAATATTCTGCTTAATGAACGCGCAATTTGACCGTATGCAGGAAATTGTGAATATTTCGGCTCGTCAAATAGCTGAATTCCGTGAAAGCCCTTTCTCTTGCAGTACGGAGCTACGCATTTTTTAAGCTCTGCGTCTAATTCCGCTTCCGTTGCGAAACGCTTGCCTTCGCCGACCAAATCGCGCTCATCACGAATCCATCGATCGAAACGACGGTCGGTCACAAGCACTTTCTTGCCGCCCGCTTTCGTAAACAGCTCAAACACTTTTTTGCAGTTCGATCCTTCCCAAACGCCCTTAAACTCGTTTCCGTTTTCACTCCCGCCGCGCGCCTGTACGATATTAAAACCGCAGTCTAAATATTCCTTGTACCGCTTAACGCTGCGCATATCTTCGCCAAAGGTATAGGTGTAGCCGTTATGCGTGTACGTACCGTCGCCGGGACAGTTATAGCAATAAAACGAATACTCTTTTCTCTTTTTCATACTTCTTCTCACTTAATATAAAATTTTTACAGGTCCAAATAAACCGCTGCCCTGTAAGGCGGTGTCTTTGCAAAATTCCAGCTCTTTTTCAAAATATACCGTTAATTTATACGCTTCCATTTTCTCAAACGATTTCGTATGCACGTACTCGTTCGCCGCTGTGTTGGAAACACAAATTTGCAACCGATTTTCTTGTTGCAGTATGCCGTCAGGAATGATAAATTGATACGGCGGCATTACTTTCACGCCGATTTGCTTGCCATTGAGTACTACCTTTGCCGTATGCTTTACGTCGCCCAAATCCAAAATCGCTTGTTTTGCGTTTTCAGGCATTGTAAACGCCGTTTCATATACGCAATCGCCCGAAAATTCTTCGCCAACACACGTTTTCCAGTCGCCAAGTTGCACAGCTTTCGCTTGCTCGTCGCACGCTTTCGTTTGCAGCTCGTTATCGCCGATAATAAACCGATTTTTAGGCGTAAACGTAAAGTTTTCAAGCACAAGCTCTTTGCTCGTTTGCAAAGGTTGCTGCGCCGTAATTTCCTTATCGGTAAACCATATCCCCGCCGTTTCGCCGCATTGCAAAGCAAAGGTGAAGTTCGCCGTTTCGATAGGATAAATCGCGCCTTCCGTAATGTTTAAGAAATACGCTTTTTTGTCCGCTTTAATAAATTCAACGCATACCTGCCCCTGTCCTTCGTTGAAAGCGAGCAATAATTCGCCATCGTCTAAAACACGCTTCGCCGTTAAAATATTCTTGCCCTTTAAGCGCGTTTCCGTCGGCACTTGGTCTAAATTTTGGTTTGTATAGACCTTACCGCCACCGTTTTCAAACATTGCAAGTCTTTGTCGGCTTGCTTTGGAAATCGCTTGACAATCGGGCAATACCACCACGGAATATTTAGCAAGCCCTACGCTAATTTTGCCTTGCGCGAGTTGCATCTCGTCCGCATTTTCCAGTACGTCGTCGTCAAAAACATCAAATGCTACGCCTTTTTCTTCGAGTGCTTTACCGCATTCGTTAAACGACTGCGCCGCCCCGTCCTTTAAGCTCGGCACTACGTAATCCGCCGTCGGCATATACATCGCCACTTCGTTTTGCTGCACGCCAAGCGAAGCAACGTACGCCAACCGCGACATATAGCTGTTGATATGCTCTAAATCGCTATAATACGAAACGGTTTTCGAAAAGTTAGGCAATTCGCCTGCCATAAAGTGCCCCGTTTGCCCATACGATATCAGCATCGGGTTATAAATATTGATACCGCGGATTGCTTGCGCGCCCACTACGTACCGCATTTCATCGTACGTAAGGCAAGGCCCGTAAACCGCAAACGATTCGCTCATACATTTGCTCGCCCCGTTTTGCACAGCCGCGGACGACGCCAAACGCGGGAAAAACGGACATTTGGTTTTATACGCTGTTTCCCTTGGGAATATTTGCCGCCATATAACGTCCACCCCGGGAATATCCAAACAACGCAATGCACGCAAAATATTGTAGTTATACCCGCCGCGGTATGCGCCCAACAACTCGTCGTCCTTATCTACGTGCCCCGTGAACGCAAGTCCGTTTTCGTTTGCCCACTTTTTGCATTCTAACATAAAGTTTTCGCAGTATAACGCGCTGCACATATCGTAAAAATCGATAAGGGCGCGCCAGTCTGCTTCCAACGGCTCTACTACCCCTTTCAAAACAGGGAAGTAGGGAACGATAGAATAGCCGTACCGCTTTTCAAATTCTTCTTCTACGCCAACGAACGCAGGCACGATACCAGGGCCTACCGGCTCGTCCGTGAACAATGCCTGCACCGTTTTGCCAAAATGCGCACGAATTTTTTCTTTATAGCCCGCGTGCGTGCTTTCTATAAATTTTTCCGCTGATTCCTTTAACAAAAGATCGGGGAAATCGGGCTCGTTAGGGTTAGGGAAATAACGAACGTGCGAATAATATTCCGCAATTTCTACCGTTTCATCAAATACCTGCCCCACTTGTACACGTTCTCTGCCGATAAATGCCGCCAAAGCGTTTTCACCCAAGGCATACGCTTTTCCGCTCTCTAAAATGACTGTTCTTTTTTCCAAAGTACGTTTTGCAAGCTGCGGATTTTCGCGCAAAACTTTACCGCACGCACCGCCTGACGGCCAACCGCCTTCATCGTATATCCAAGTAAGCATTCCGCGCTTTTGCGCTTGTTCCATCGCAAACGCATACAGCGAAAAATATTCATCGGATAAATACTCGGGCGAAAGCTGCGTAGGGATACGCGTAGGACGGAAATGCGCAGGTAAAGGAATGATATAAAACGCCCTTATCCCCATTTCCTGCATTTCGTCCAAACGCTTGCTAATGCCTTCTTCCGTTAAAGCGTCGTTCCACGTCCAAGAATAGATGGGCGCAAACTCTGTATCGGGAGAAGTAAACTTTCTTTCGTTAAATTGTTTGTATTGTTTTTGATAGAACGACCGCTCAATTTTCATACAAACGCTCCTTTTTTTACGCACGCAAGCGGAATACGTCTATTCGGCGTATTCCGCTCGGTTTATTTGCTCTTAGTAAGGCAATACGAACACCGCTTCGCCGGGCGCAACTTCTACCGTAAGCTTATTCCCTTCTTCTAATTTTTGCGGCGTGCCCACACCGTTTTTATACACGACAACGTGCGTATATTCGGTGCTGAACGTCACAACGTTCGTTTGATATGCACGGCTGCCTTCATTCCAACCAGTGGTAAAGTTCATTATCATATACAAATAGTTGTCGTTTTCGCTATCGTATAATTCACTTACCAATCCAGATTCCTTTTCAAACTCTACGCTGGTCAACTTCTTAAATTGATACGAGTTATCTGCATATAAGGTATGCGTTCTATCAAAGTTGGTAGGCAATTTTACATATACTCTACTACCTTGATAATCGAATTGCTTAATTACGGGCGCAAACACTTGGTTGTTCGCCATAATTTCTTGCATATTGTAATACACGTCGGTTTTTTCGCCAGCGTACGTCACAAACGACGAGCCGTCGATGAAATATTCACCCGTCGTGGATTGATCGCCCTTCGTCCAGTAGGTATAGTAATGAATTTGTTTAACGCCCATACCAAGCAAAACGTTATTTTGCCAATGCAAGTTTGCTTTCGAAGGTTTTATCCAGTGCAAATATCCGTCGGGACCGCTACTATACATACCAAACGTTTGCGCAACCATATGAAATTCGAGATTGCGTTCTTTACAAACCTTTGCTGCAATTTGCAATCCACGCAAATAATCAGCGTCAACCGTTCCGTTATGAATGGGATAATCGTCGAATTGTAAATATTCCACGCCTTCCATAGCGTCCATATACATATTGAGATACTTTTCGTATTTTGCACACGCGATTTCTAATTCCGACCAGTCAGGATCGATTTCGTCCGCCGTCAATTCGGGGAAACGGTCTCTGCCGCTCACGCTATCCGCGGGGTCTTTGCCTTTATCATCTTTATAATCGGTTGCAATCGGCAAAAGGTTATATTGAATGAATTTATCAGGCAAAACGCGTCTGAGCGCATGATACAGTTCGCCGTATGCAGTCACGTGGAAGATTCTCGGTTCGTCGCCAAGCATCAAGCCGTAAAAGCCGGGGTGATCTTTGTACAAAGCAATACACTTTTCAATGTACGCATCCAAAGCCGCTTCGTTTTCAAACGAATACTCGGTATCTTCTTCGTTTTCCTTAAACAAGCTGCCTTCTTTTTTGGACAACCATTGAATGCGTTGGTCATTCAAAATAATTTTCAGACCTACTTCGTACGCTCTGTCCATATACACTTTTTCTTCTTGCCATCTTTCTTCATTGAAGTCATCGGCAATTTTTACACCAACGTTTTGCGGCATATAAACGGTAAAGCCCGCCGCCTTATATTCTTCATAGCGTTCCACCGTTCTAAAATCTTCGCCAACGTAGAACGGTTCTCTATCCACACGGTAGTAGCCGTCCGACGGGCCGCTGTACGCGTACGGATCAAACCTATGCGTATAGCTCGAATAATCGGGAGCTTGCGAAAGCTTTTCGTCAACGGGTTCTTGCGGTTGACACGCCACCGTGCATAACGTTAAGCAAGCAAGTACAATACTTGCAATGGTAGATTTAATTTTTCTCATTTTTGCGCCCTCCTTATGCGTTCACCGCGTATTTTACTTTCAACGCGCTCATCGTAGTATCTTGCTCAATCGCATATACTTGATCCAAAGTAAGCTGCAAACCGAAATGGCTGTACAATGCAATGCTACCGTTGAAATAATCTTCTCCAAACGCGTGATTAATCGTTTTTACGTTCTCGCAAAGCACTGCGCCGCTATCGCGATCGATTACGCAAATGGAAAGCGTACAACTTGTTGCCGTACCTTCGGTAAAGCCAACGATTACACGATATTTTCTATTTGCATTTTCTTCTTTAGTTAATTGCCATAAGCCAATCGGCGAGCCGCCGCCCGTCACAGCCGTTCTAAAGAAGCCCGTTGCGTCAGAACCCGTCTTATACGTCTTATTATGTCCATATACCGTCAAACGGTCGTTGATATAGTTTTCTCTATGATACGAGCCAACTTGGGGCGAGCCGGTGTTGGTGGTATTACCGTTCATAATAACCATACCCTTGTTTTGCTCCGCCGTTGCATTTACGTCGTTGAATACCGTATTCGTCACTTCGCCGTTGAAGAAGGACAAGATAGGCATATTATTACCCGTAAAATCGAATACCAAGAAATCGTTCACGCCGTAGTTGCCGTTAAATGCCAAATACGACATATCGCGAACGCTTACGTTATCCGGGCCTTGCGTAGGACCGCCGTTATGCATACTTTGATCCAGCACTACCTTACCCGACTTCGCGGAAAGCAAATTATGATACGAAACGTTATTTTCCGTTATCCACGTCGCCATCGCGCTATCTACGTCAATAACGCTAAACGTAAACTTACCGGACAAGTTTTCGCCGTCGCAATAAGTAAGCTGATACGTACCGGGCGTAGTGAAGCTAAACGTATTGCCGGTGACTGCGATATATTCGCCCGCCGGATCATAATAACCAAACGTGTAAGCTGCTCCCGCCTTCGGCGTGACAAAATCGGATACGTTCAATACTTCGCCCGTGCCTGCAAACGTTCTCGCGTTGTTATTAAACGAAGATTCTTTGCAATACGTTTCTTTCAACTCTGCAATAGACGTATCTTCTTGAATTTCGTGCACTTTATCAAGTGTAATCGAACGCCCGAACATACTGTAAAGCGCAATTTTGCCTTGGAACATATCCTCGGTAAATTTAATACTTCCGTCCGTATTGCCTTTGATATGCGTATTGCTAATCGTAAGCGTATCTTCGTATGCAATTTCGCCCTTATCCAAATTTACCAACAAAACGGAAACCTTAAATTGCGTTGCCGACCACGACGTAAAGCCGAAGAAAATACGGAATTTCGTATTTGCGTTTTCTTCCTGTGTTAACGTGTACATACTTACAGGGTTAGGTCTCTTGGAGAAAATTTGACGAATAAATCCATCGCTGTCCGCCGACATTTTCCATGCCTTGTTCGGTCCATAAATACCCAAGCGCCCGTTCATATGCTGGTCGGTATGCCAAGCAGTGACGGGAATACCCGTCTTTGTCGTCCAACCGTTCGCAATAACAAAGCCCTTGTTTTGCGCTTCCGTACCGCTCGAATTCCAATACGGCGTATCGGTAATTTCATCGCCGAAGAACAGCATAGCCGGCATATTATTGCCCGTGAAATCGAGCATTACGAAATCGTTTACGCCATAGGTATTGTTAAATACCAAGGTCGGCAACGATCTCGTCGAAATATTATCGGGGTTGGTCGTATTATTGCCGTTATGCGTACCGCCGTCCAAAACGACCTTTTGTCCGCTTTCCAAACGCAACGCTCTATCCACCGTCACCTTGTTTTCGGCCATCCACTCGATCATATCTTTGTCAACGTAGCGCACGTTAATCGATTGCGAAAGCGCGTATCTTTGTCCATCCTCCGATTCGATATGGAATCTGAAAACGTGGGGAACCGCTTGCGTGAATTCCCAGCTTTCTTGTTCGGTTAAATCGATGGTATCATCGCCAATGGTCACGCTGTCCATAACCATTTTCCAATCGTAATACGACATCGCGGAAATGTTCATTATTTCGAAATATTCGTCAAACCACATTTCTTCGCCCGTATCGTAAATGGTGTTAACAAGCGTGTATTCCCACGTAAGCTGGGGCACGGAAACGGTCAACTCAAACGAGTTTGTCCCCTTATTTGCACCCTTAAACACTTGATACGTGACGGTATAAACGCCCGGCAATTCGGGAAGCCAATACCGCTTTGTCGTAATGTCTTGCGAATAATCACCCATCGAAATGGTAATTTTATAATCGCTATCCGTCACATAATCGATATAATCGGCTACGTACATACCATCGCCAAGCTCAATTTCCTTGTCGATACCCTTCAAAAAACGTGGTCCGTCCGTCGGTTGGCACGCGCCCAAAGCCATTGCAGCCGCAGACGTACCCAGCAACGAGAACAAACACAGTAAACGTTTCATTTTCTTGTTCATAGTACCCTCCTATTTTAAGAACTATATTTATTTTATCATACACGCGCGCACGCGTCAATAATCAAATTTACCATTTTATTGTTGAAAATTACTTTTTTATACTTGACTTTTTACCTAAAATAGAATATAATGGAAATATGGATAGAAAGTTTTTTTACAGATCGAAAAACGGGTTGGATTTACACCATACCTTAACCCATTTTAAGACGGCGGAAGCGGCGATACAACGCGCAGAAGCGCACCACACCTGCGAAGTATTTTTGCTGCTCAACGGCGCGGTGCAATACACCATTGAAGGGCAAACGTACCAAGTTTCGCCGATGGATATGATTATCATCAAGCCCGGCGAAATCCACGCAATGAAAATGGACGCGTCGCAGCCGTACGAACGTATGGTACTGCATTTCCCGCCCGATTTATTCCCGTCCTTTAACGACCTTGACCTGTTTGCGCCCTTTAACGCAGCCAAAACGTTTGCGCACATTATCCCAAAAGCGTTCGTTAAGAAATATAAGCTGGACGAATGTATGCACTCGATAAAAAACGTTTGCGCAAACCCCGATAGGTACGTCGATTTGAAGCTCGTTTCCGAAGTTATCCAAATTGCAACCGCGCTCAACGATTGTGTGGAAGAGTTGGTTTCTATGCAGGATACCGCAATGATAAATCCCACGCGCGTCAATCAGCTTTCCCACCTTTGCATACAGTATATCACCGAACATATCACGGAAAACTTGACCGTACACGACATCGCGGAAGCGTTAAATATCAGCGTATCGCATATCCGAAATACCTTCAAAAAACAAACGCATATCTCCGTGCAAACGTATATATTCAACCAAAAAATGCAGCTCGCGCAAAAACTCTTAACGCAAGGTCTTTCCCCGCAAGCCGTTGCAAAAACACTTGGCTACGAGTATTATTCGACCTTTTATCACCATTATCAAAAGCGTTATAAAATGCGCCCCAAAGCGTTTGTTAATTTGAGCAAGCAAATCTACGACCAAGAAAAAGACCATATGATCAATTTAGGCAAAAACAGTTAATGGTAATTTTACCCCACGCCGCTTGAAAACGGCGTGGGGCGTTTTTTTCGTGTCATTGCGAAGGAGTAAAACGACTGTGCAATCTCATCGGTTTGCGCCTTATTCGTCGGGATTGCCGCGCTGCGCTTACGCTCCGCTCGCAATGACCATTACTGCCCTACCCCTGTCATTGCGAATGTAATAAAGCAATCCCGCAAAATAAAGCGTAAGACAAAGCAAAACCGCGGTGGGAAACCCCACCGCGGTCTTTGTTTGTT
Source organism: Candidatus Scatosoma sp. (assembly GCA_045645245.1). GTDB lineage: Bacteria > Bacillota > Clostridia > Christensenellales > Borkfalkiaceae > Scatosoma. Next base: position 14,599 of record JAZRIK010000056.1, read on the forward strand.
TTGTTATTCGACTATTCTCAATTATTTATTAATTTTGAAATTATCGAAGTAGTCAAATATTAAGCGTTGTTCGTAACGAGTTCGAAGTTGTCAATATACCAAGTGTTAGGTTTCGTCGAAGCAAACAAGAATTTAAGCACGAAATTACCAGTAGAGTACGTAACAGACTCAAAGTTTTCTTTCGTAAGTTCTACACTGTATTTATACAATGAGCCTTCCGCTACACCGCTAAAGCTACCAATTTCCATCGGACTATTTTCAGCTAAATTATTCCCGTCCAATTTAAGGTCTTGCACATAGTACTTCACGGATTCGTTAATGTTGGTATAGAAATCAAACTTGATAGAGTCGTACGTTGCAAATACTTCTTGAAGATACGACGAAGAAATTCTCAACTGCATACCGCGCGACCAGCTAGCATCCGTCTTTTTCAATGCGCTGTTGCCCGCCGAACCTACGTCTTCAGCAATTACCCACGTACCAACACTACCAGTAGCACCGCAACCAAGGAAGTTAGAAGCAAGCGCAAATTGATCAGACGTTTCAAAATCGTATAAAGTTCTTACTTCTTCTTCACAAAGCGCGAAATTATCAATGTACCAAGTGTTAGGCGTTAACGAAGTAAACAAGAATTTAAGAACGGAAACTCCCGACGTATAGGAGATCGATTCAAAGTCAGCTTTCGTAAGCACTACATTGTATTTATACAAGGCGCCTTCAGCCGTACCCGTTAAGTTACCAATCGTCTTGCTCGAAACTGTAGTTTTGTTCGCATCAACGTCTTCCAACGAAAATCTTGCCGATTCGTTAATGTCGGTATAGAAGTCGAACATAATATAGTCGTAATTTTCAAATACACCTTCAAGATACGACGCTTTCACTCTAAATTGCATACCGCGCGACCAGCTAGCATCCGTCTTTTGCAACGCGTAGTTGCCCGTCGAACCTACTTCAGCAATTGCCCACGTACCAACACTGTTAGTAGCGCCGCAACCAAGGAAGTTAGCAGCAACGTCAATTTGGTCATCTGATTCAAAGTCGTAAGTAGTATAAACTTTTTTCTTAGCGAATTCGAAATTATCAATGTACCAAGCGTTAGGCGACGTCGAAGCAAACATAAATTTCAGAACGCAATATCCCGTGGTGTACTCGATAGCGTTGAAGTCTTCTTTCGCAAATTTAACGCTATATTTATAGAGATCGCCTGCAGCCGTACCTGTCAAGGTGCCGAGTGAAGCTCTGCTAATCGTATTACCGCCTTCCTTTTGAACGTCTTCTGCCGTGTAGGTCACGGATTCGTTAATGTTGGTGTAGAAGTCGAACGTAATATAGTCGTAATTTTCAAACACACCTTCAAGATACGACGCTTCCAATCTCAATTGCATACCGCGCGAGAAACGGTCGTCCGTTTTTTGCAATGCGTGGTTGCCTTCCGTACCTACGTTTTCAGCAATTGCCCACGTGGTAGAATCGGTATAGGTAGGACCGCAGCCAAGGAAGTTGTTCGTAAGGGAAATTTGACCTTCCGTTTCAAAATCGTACAAGTCGCGTGCGCTTACAGTCACAACGCAAGAAGCTTCTACGTTGCCCATCTTCGCCGTAATGGTTGCTTCGCCTGCGTTTACACCCCAAACTTTACCGTTTTTATCAACGGTTGCTACGCTTGCGTCGCTCGTGAACCAAGCCACAGCATATTCCGAATCGGTGGTTGCTTTAAGCGTGAGCGTTTCGCCTGCTTGAACCGTTGCGGATTCTTTGTCAAGAGCGATGGAAGAAGCTGCGTTTGCCGTATATTCTTTAAGCTTTGCAGAGTCATCGCCGTTTTGCATTGCTTTCGCCGCTGCTTCTTCGATAGACATCGTTTTTTCTGCGGTTTTGTAAACTACGGTGTCGCTTACTTTAATATACGATTTAGCGGTGATAGCCGTATCGTAATCGCTCGAAGGGATACCTACAAGAACGGTGTTCCAGCCCTTGCCGTCTGCACGCCAGTATTGAACGGCAATGTCTTTCGAATAGTTCTTTTCCGTGCCTTCCGCGCTCGACGTAAAGCTGAGCGTCGTATAGCATTCCGCTTCTGCATACGTGTTAGCCGCGTCTGCGCCAACCGTCGTTAAGAAACGGATACCCGTTGCGTTGGGTGCATCCTGCGTACCAACCGTTCTAACGCCTACGTGCGTAATTGCAAAGCTGCTGGGTGCTTCGTTTTCTGCGCCTGCGCTAACTGCTACGCCTGCGGACAATGCCGCTGCAAATGCCAAAGACGCTACGCTAAGTAATTTCTTTCTCAATTCCATTGTGTACCTCCTTGACCGGGGAACCAGACGCCGTTGTCACCGTTGCTTTCGTCCGTGAAGTCGGGTTGCGATGAAGTGATAACGTCGTCACTTGCAAGCAACATAACTTCGAGTTCTAATGCTACATAGTTTCTCATTATAATATATCCTCCTTTTTGAATATATTTTTGTTTTTATTTTCTCCGCTTTCGCGGATATTTTCTCGTTAAGTATTTGTTTTGCGAACATAGTTCGCAAAAGGGACGCGTCCCTGCTTTTTATGCCCTTCCCGCGCATTGAACGCATACCTGCCTACCGCATTCAGTTTTTACAACTGCACGCAAGAAATACGGTAGGCAAAATACGCTCAAAGGAGGAAATCTTTCCGTTGTTTTTTCTCACTTACAACAACGTAGAGTTCAACATAGCTTTTGTCCATTATACAAGTGTATTATATCACAACAAAAATCCACTTGTAAATAGTGATTAATACCACAAAGTTGTTCAATTTAACTTTTTTTATTGATTTCAATGAAAAACACAGCGAAGTGCTTTTAAGAGTGGGGAAATTTCACATAAAAAAAACACCGTCGATTTTCGAACGTATTTTGTTCAAAAATCGATGGGTGTTTGCTCATTTTGCGATACAATAATATAATAATATAATTACTTTTTACGATTAGAGTTGCTTATTTTTTGGATAGGCAATATGACCGCGCCCTTTTTATTATTTTAGCAAAATCATTCGGTTGTCTTTTTTCCGCAGATACGCTCGCTTTCTTCCAGCAAATCGCGAACGAACAGCGCGTCTTCGCCCAACTCTTTCAATAAAGAAAAAATTTGCGACTGTGTTTGCCGATTTTCCGATTGCAGAAGGGTATCCATATATACGCCAAGCAAGCTTTTATACGTAAAAAACGCGTCCTTTAAGCTATCGCTTTCGTTAAGTGTAATTTCTCGTTTTTCCAGCTTCATTCTTGTTCATTCCCCCCGTTCGTCTCGTACCTGCCCCCGCCGTTTTTATTTTTTTGACCTTTAAGCGGTTCGCCGTAAACCAAGCTTTCCAGCGCAAGCTTTCTCTGCGCCGCGCGACAAGCAAGCCGTTCCATATCCCCTGCGATATTTGCGTCCATCAACACGCGCGAATAAATTTTTAATTTCTTTTCCGCTAAATCTTCCAAGCTTTTTAAGCGTAATAGCCGTTCCTGTTCTTGTTTCATAAAAAACTCCCCCAAAACCTTTCCGATAGTATCGGCGATTTGAGAGAATTTTATACCTTTATTGCTTTTTACGATAATCGCACCAAGCTGCAAGCGTACAGCTTTCGCAGTTTGGCCGCTGCGAATGGCACACCTTTCTGCCGTGCCAAATTAGCCAGTGATGCGCGCTCGACCAGTCGGATTTAGGAATTACTTTGTTAAGCGCTTCTTCCACTTTCAGCGGCGTATTCGCCTTTGCAAGCCCTAACCGATTACTCACGCGGAAAACGTGCGTATCGACCGCAATCGCGTCGCCGCCAAACGCCACCGAATACACGACGTTCGCCGTTTTTTTACCCACGCCCGCAAGGGTCATAAGCGTTTCCACCGTTTGCGGCACTTCCCCGTTAAACTTATCCAAAATATCCTTGGACGCTGACAAAAGATGCGCCGCCTTCATACGGTAAAAACCGCAAGAGAAGATATATTTTTCTAATTCCGCTTGCGAAAGCGTAAGCATACTTTGCGGCGTGTTATACCTTTCAAATAGCACGCGCGTCACCTTATTCACCCGCTCGTCCGTGCATTGTGCGGATAAAATCACCGCAACCAACAGCTCGTACGGGCTGTTATACAGCAACGCGGGCTTTGCCCCTTTATACAGTTTTTCCAGCTCGGCAAGCGCCGCTTGTTTATCCGTTTTCTTCATAGCGTTTTCAGTATAGCATAAAAACGCAGATTTTGCAAGCAAGCAAACAAATTTTTTATCGTTTAGACGAAAAATCCCCTTTTATTTTGGATTGTACGGCGAAACGGTCATTCTGCCGTTGATAAATTCCGTTTTATAAAAGCCCTTAAACGACGAGTAGCCCCCCACTTTGAGTACCGCTTTCGCGCGCGCAAAATACCGACCGTCAAATCGCACGCACAGTCCGCAGCCGATTTTTGCTTCCTTGGGAGTAGGCACCGCCGTCGCCGTCACCCCGTACTGACCGAGCCGTTGCAAATAATCCAAGCTATGCGAGCGAGAACGAAATACCGCCAAAATCATCATACGTCATATACTCCTTTGTTTGAGAATATTATATTGTATGATTTTTCCAAAGGACTGGTGCATAATTTTATGATTTATTTTGACAACGCCGCAACGGGCGGACGGAAACCCGATTGTGTTATTTCCGCCGTCACGTCGGCAATGAAGGTGTGCGCAAACCCCGGTCGCGGCGGGCATAAGCTCGCGCTGGCTTGCGCAAGCGTCGTGCAAGATTGCAGAAACGTTTTAAGCGATTATTTCGGCGGGTTTGGCTTCGACCGCGTCGTTTTTACAAAAAATTGCACGGAAGCGTTAAATATTGCCCTGCTCGGCGTGTTGAAAGCCGGCGACCACGTTATCACGACGCCTATGGAACATAATTCCGTTTTGCGCCCGCTGGAATTTTTACAACAAGCAGGCGTGATTACTTACGACGTTTGCGAATTGAATGCCGACGGAAACGTAGGTATAGAAGCCCTTTTGAAATGTCTGCAACCAAATACGAAAATGGTTGCGTTAACGACGGCGTCCAACGTGACGGGCGCACTACCGCCCGTGCAGGAAATTCGCAAACGGCTACCCAAAGACGTACTTTTATTATGCGACGGCGCGCAAGGCGGGGGGCATATTCCTATCCATATGAAGAAGATGGGGATAGACCTATTAGCGATTGCGGGACATAAGGGCCTAAACGCTTTGCAGGGCTGCGGCGCGTTGCTCTTTTCCGAGCGTGTAAACCCTGTGCCCTTGACGTTTGGCGGTACCGGCTCGATGAGTATTTCGCTCAATATGCCCGATTTTTATCCCGACGCCTTGGAAGCAGGTACCTTGTCTTTCCCCGCTATCGTTTCGTGTTTGGAAGGCGTTCGCTACCTGCGCGCGCACGAGCAGGAAATTTACGAAAAGGTTTTTTCTTTAACAAAATATTGCATAGACGGAATACGCGCGCTAAATGAATATGTAGTATATTCCCAGCCCAACCCTTGCGGCATCGTTGCGTTTGCACATTCTCGCCTGCCGTCCGAACAGGTTGCAGCAATTCTTTCTTCTAAATATTCGATTGCAGTGCGGGGTGGGTTGCATTGTGCGCCGCTGATGCACGAGCAGCTTGGCACACTGGATAACGGGCTTGTGCGCGTTTCCTTTTCGCACCTAAACTGCGAACGGGAAATCGACGAGCTTTTACGCGCGTTAACCGCGTTAAAAACGCGTTGAACGCATACCTGCCCCCTATATTTGCTTTAATTTGTCAATAATTGCACGCAAGCGTTTTCGTTTTTGCGCATCCAGCATAGGCGAAAAGGTTTGATAAAAATTTTCAATTTCTTCGTTGGAAAGCGTACCGTTCCGTTTTCCTTTTTCCGCTTCTAATAAAATATTTTTTAGCATATCCGAATTCGAAGTGCCGTTATACGCGCGCGCAATTTGTTGGGCTAATTCTTCCGCATTTGCCGTACTTACGCTCGACGCTTGTTGCGCGCTTTCCTGAAAAGTATCTGTTTCATTTTTTCCCTTTTGAACGTAGTCCTTAAAAGTTTTCATCGTTTTAATACTCCTTTTTACGTTGATAAATTTGCCTTGTATATTGTATTCGCCGTGTCGCAATTTTGCGCACCTGCATATAATTTATTATGGAAATTTTTATGCTTGTGCTGATGTATTATCTTTCACAAAATCCCAACTTTGCCGAAAGCGTCAAACCGCTGATGGGACAATTAAAAAATTCCGAGCAAATGCTTCGGTTTTTGAACGATTTATCCAACTTTACACAAACGTTTTCCACCTTTCAAGCCGCGCAATCGACGAAAACAGAGAAAACGGATAAAAAGGAAAACGAAAAAGCAAACGCGCCCAACCAAAAAACGGAAAATGACGACAAAAAAACGCCGCAATCCCCTACTGCGGGAATCGCGGACGATTTCATCGAGAAAATTTTACAAGGTTATTTACAAAAAAATTAAACGGTTTAATTGAGTAAAATCAACTTAAATAATGGAAAAACCGCCATTCACCGAAAGATTTACGCCGTTGACGTATTCGTTTTCCACCAAAAACACAACTGCGGAAGCAATTTCTTCACCCGTGCCCATACGTCCGCACGGGATTTCTTCTTTCAAAAGCGCCATTTCATCGTCGGAAAAATGTGCGTTCATTTGCGTATCGATTACGCCGGGGGAAATGCAATTTACACGCACGCCCGAACAGCCTACTTCTTTTGCAAGCGCTTTGGTAAAACCGATCAACGCCGCTTTACTTGCCGAATACGCCACTTCGCAGCTCGCGCCCACTTCGCCCCAAACGGACGCAATGTTGACGATAACGCCGCTTTGACGGGAAATCATCCCCTTCACCGATTCGCGCGAGCATAAAAACGCACCGCCCACGTTGACGGAGAACAGATTATCCCATTCCGCTTTGCTTGTGTCTTGAATTTGCTTTATGAGCGAAACGCCTGCGTTGTTTACGAGTACGTCCACCCGACCAACGCCGCCCAAAAATTGTGCCACCTGCTCTTCGTTTTGTACGTCCACGCGGTAGGCTTCTATCCCCATTTCACGCGCACGTTCCGCATTTTTTTCATCTTGCGAATAGGTGACGATTACGCGATATTCTTTTTCTAAAAACGTCTTGGCTATCGCCAAGCCGATGCCGCGCACTCCGCCGGTTATTACGATCGTTTTTTTCATTTCAACGCATACCTGCCTATGCCATTTTAAGATTTTTCTACCAAAGAAATAATTTCCTTTGCAATTTCTTGCGGGTTTTTCCCATCCACATCGACTACAAAATCCGCCACGTGTTCATATACCGGCGCACGCTCGTTAATCAGCGCAGATAACCGTTCGCGCAGGTTTTGCGCCGACTTATATAACAGCGGGCGCGTATCGTCCACACGCAAACGCTTAACAAGCGTATCCAGCGCCGCACGCAGGAAAATTATTTTTCCGTTTGCTTTTAACAAAGCGTTATTTTCCGCCTTTAACACCAAGCCGCCGCCCGTGGAAATAACCAAACCTTCTTGCGATGCAAGCTCTTTTACCACTTCCGTTTCCAGCTTTCTAAAATGCGCTTCGCCGTAATACTCGAAAATATCCGAAATTTTACCGTGCCGATCGGAAATTACCCCGTCGGTATCATACCATCTTCTTCCCGTCAGCTCGGCAAGCTTAATCCCGATTGTCGTTTTTCCTGCGCCCATCATTCCGCATAAAACGAGATTCATATCCTACCCCTTATCTTTGGTTTTTCAATCCCACAATCGCAGCGATATAGCTGCTCGCGCCAAACCCGCACACAACGCCTTTGCAAACGGAAGAAAGCACGCTATTATGACGGAATTCTTCACGCGCGTGTACGTTGGACATATGCACTTCCGCAACCGGAATATTAATCGCTGCGATCGCATCGCGCAACGCGTAGCTATAATGGGTATATGCGCCTGCATTCAAAACAATGGCGTCGCAGCTCTTGCTTAAAAACGCGTCGTGCAGCTTGTTTACCAGCTCGCCTTCGATATTGCTTTGATAAAACTCCGCTTCATCGCCGTTTGCCGTGCAATACGCGGCGATTTTTTCGTTGATTTGTTCGAGCGTTTGCGTACCGTAAACACTTTGCTCGCGCTTACCCGTTAAGTTCAAATTCACTCCGTTCACTACTAAAAATTTCATATTTTTCTCCGTTTTTATTTGCTATTGCAATATTTTTCGTATAAAAGCTTTGCTTCTACTTGATTTGGCGTTTCCCCCAAATACAAGCAATCGGCATAATACGCTTGGTAAAAGAGCATCGATTTTCCGTTGAGCGTTTGAACGCCTTGCGCTTTGGCAAGCTTCAAAAACTCGCTCTCTTCGGGAATATAAATTAGATCAATCGCCCACTGCGCGCCTTTGAATGCGCTTTCCGTCACGGGCGAAACGCCTTCGCTGTCGTGCATACCCACCCCAGTACAGTTGACGATAATATCATAACCGCCCTTTTCAGGGTCATTTGCCGCCGTCACGCCAAGCTCGTTGCACGCTTCTTCTAATTCCGCGCGGTTTCTGCGGTACAATGAAACGCGTGCGCCTGCATTTTTCAAAGCGATAGCACTGCTCCTGCCTGCGCCGCCCGCGCCCAAAACCAACGCGGTTTTATCTTTCATCTCCACGCCCGCCACCGCAAGCATCAATATAAACCCCTGCGTATCCGTGTTATACCCTTGCGCAGTTGCGGTGATAACGGTATTGACCGCGCCGCAATCGAGCGCGTCGCCTTGCACCCCGTCTAAATACGCAAAAACGTCCCTTTTATACGGAATCGTCACGTTAAAGCCGTCAAAATCACCCATCAAACGCCGCATCGCGTTGTCAAAGTTCGCAGGCAAAACGGAAAAGCGTTCAAATGCGCATTCTACGCCCTTTTCCGCTAATATGAAGGTATGAATTTCACCGCTCGTCGATTTTGAAACGTCTTTTCCGACCAAACCGAGCCGTAATTTTTTATGATTCATCTCGTACCTGCCCTCTTCATTTATCTATTTTGGCTTAATTTTTCAAAAAAATCGGGGAAGGAAATCGCACAACATTCGGGGCGTAAAATTTGCCCGCCGTTTTTCGACGCAACCATACCAACCGCCGCCGTCATCGCAATTCGATGATCCAAATAGCTATCCACCACGCCGCCGCTAAGCTGTTCTTTTCCGCGAATGATAAACCCGTCTTCCAGCTCTTCGCACTCGCCGCCCAAATTGCAAATTAACTCCGCCGTCGTTTTAATTCGATCGCTTTCTTTTACGCGCAATTCTTTCGCGCCCGTAATTCTACTTTCGCCGTCCGCATACGCGCACAAAAGCGCAATTAACGGCAGCTCATCTATCATAGCGGGAATATCTTCGCGCGTGAGCGTAATTGCCCGCATAGGCGATTGAAAGGTTGCAATATCCGCAATTTCTTCACCGCCCGATACACGACGGTTGCGTAGCTCATAACGCACGCCTAATTTGTCAAATGCGGATAAAATTCCCGTTCGAGTGGGATTGACGCCTACGTTTTTACAAACGGTTTCCCCTTTCAGCGCACCCAGCGCCATAAAGTACGCAGCCGACGAAATGTCCGACGGCACGCAAACGTCCACCGCACGCAAACAGCTCCGTTTTATCGTTGTTTTATTGCCATTTACGCATATATCCGCGCCCATTGCGGCAAGCATTTTTTCGGTATGGTCGCGCGATTTGACGGGTTCCGTCACGCTCGTTTCGCCGTCCGCGTTTAAGCCCGCAAGCAATACCGCGCTTTTCACCTGTGCAGACGATATTTCCAAATGAATATCTCCGCCCTGCAAATGCGCAGGCGCAAGATAAATGGGCGCGTGTCCGTCCGTCGTTTGCACGCTTGCGCCAAGTTGAGATAACGGCAAAGCTACCCGCTTCATCGGTCTTACGGATAACGATTCGTCGCCGTATAATTTTGCGGAAACACCACAGCCGCTTAAAAGTCCTGTCAAAAGCCGAATGGTTGTACCAGAGTTCCCGCAATCGAGTTCCACGTTCGACAACAGCTTATCCGCGCCTTTGACAAAAATTGTCGTTCCTTCAATTTCTATGCTCGCGCCCAGCGTTTGCATACAGCGACAGGTTGACAAGCAATCTTCGCCCATCAACGCGTTTGTAATCGTCGCGTTGCCCTTAGCAACGGCATTCAACATCACCGCACGATGGGTGATCGATTTATCACCGGGGAGAGAAAACTCGCCTGAAAAATATGTTTGTGATTGAATTGAACGCATACCTTCCCCGTCCCTTTGATAATTTTTGATATTTATTTTAACCGTTCTTGCAATACTGCGCCTGCCTGCACTAACCCAGTGCGATATGCGTCAAACGGTATCGATAAGCCCGTCCATTGATTTTTATCTTTCGCAACGGAAAGATAAATTTTACCCGTTTCTACGTTCTTTTTATCCAGCCTTGCTTTTTCCGCGTGTGTGCCGAGCTTGGAAAAATCATACTCGGTTTTCGGTGAGATTTTTAACGCACGCTCAATTATCGCCAACAGCTCTTCGCCGTATCCCTTTTCGCAAACGCCTTGCTCGATTGCAAGCCACGTTTCCAACCAAGCGCCAAGCAACACGCATTCGCCGTGAGAAAGTCCGCTCGCAAGCTCGATGGCGTGCCCCGTCGTGTGTCCGACGTTGAGTGATTTACGCTCGCCCGTTTCCTTTTCATCTAACTCAACTACCCGTGCCTTATGCACAATGCAAGGTGCTATGAGCGTAGTTAAAAATGCCAAATCCGCATAATCAGTTTGCTGTTGCAAAGCGTCAAACAGGTCGGCATTCAGCGCAGCATATTTGACAATTTCCCCTAAACCGCATTTCATTTCGCGCGCAGGCAGCGTACCCAAAAACACAGGGTCAACAAGCACTTCCATCGGTTGATAGAATGCGCCGACCACGTTTTTAACTCCGCCTAAATCGACTGCTGTTTTACCGCCGACGCTGCTATCCACCTGCGATAAGAGCGTGGTAGGGATTTGCACGCAGGAAATACCGCGCATATACAGCGCAGCGGCAAGGCCGCCGATGTCGCCCACTACGCCGCCACCAACCGCAAACAAGCGCGCGGTTCGTCGCAACCCTGCCCCCGCCATTTGCTCTAAAATGCGGTAAAGCGATTGAAAATTTTTATTGCTTTCCCCAGCTTCTAAAACGAAAATTTCCGCGCCATGAAACCAAGTTTCAAACCAACTTTTATACAAAGCATACACGTTGCTATCCGTGACGACAAAGTTTTGTTGACCTTGTAAAAGCACAGGCAAACGATTTTGAATAGCATCGCCGCCTACGTAAATTTTCGCTAAAAGCGTAGAAGCTTGTAAAGTAATCTCTTTCATAAATTTATCTCAATGCGTTATAACGCTCGATAACTTGCGCCATCGTATCGCCGCCCAAGCGTTCTTGAACAGCGTCGGCAAGTACTTTAGCGACAACCGCTTCGGCGATAATCTCCATCGCAAAAATGGCACAAACGTCGCTGCGTTCAGACGCAGCCGTCGCCGCTTGTTTGGTCAAATAGTCCACTGTATTCAACCCTTGCATAAGGGTAGGGATCGGCTTCATCGCCAAGCGCAAAACCAGTTCTTCGCCGTTCGACATCCCACCTTCGATACCGCCGGCACGGTTGGTCTTGCGATAATAGCCGTTTTCTTCGTTATAAAAAATTTCGTCGTGAATCTCTTTCCCGCTCACGTGCGCGACGTTAAATCCGTCGCCAACTTCTACGCCTTTCACCGCTTGAATACTCATTAAAGCACCCGCCAAACGCGCGTCTAATTTTTGTTCGTAAGTCATCATACTGCCAAAGCCGCTCTTTAAGCCGCGCACACGAATTTCCACCACGCCGCCAGCCGTATCACCCTGCGCTTTTAACGCGCTTATCTTTTCTTTGGCTTGCTGTTCCAAAGCAGCGTCAAGCATACCCGTTTCGCTTGTTTTTGCACGGGAAAGTTCATTGAACGCATACCTGCCCTCGTCCTTTATACCGCAAATCTCTTTAACGTATCCAGAAATCTCTATGCCAAGCGCGGATAAGTATTGCTTAAAAACACCGCCTGCGGCAACACGAATCGCCGTTTCGCGAGCGGACGCACGCTCTAAAATATTCCGCGCATCGTCTTGCTCAAATTTGATAACGCCCGTCAAATCCGCGTGACCGGGACGCACCTTCGTCACGCTCTTTTTTTGCATCGCAGCTACGTCGCACTCGCCATCCGACATACACGACGACCAGTTTTGATAATCTTTGTTATAAATACACAGCGTAAGCGGACTGCCCAGCGTTTCTTGATTGCGCACGCCAGACAAAATTTCCGCTTGGTCTTTTTCAATCTTTTGCCGTCCGCCGCGGCCAAACCCGCGCTGACGAAGCGCTAAATCCGCATTAATTTTATCCAAATCGATGGGCAAATGCGCAGGCACCCCTTCGATGATTGCCACAAGCGCCTTGCCGTGCGATTCGCCTGCCGTTGTTAATTTCATATTGTTCTCCAATTTCGCGTATCAAAGGCAATCTTTTGCCAAAAACGTAAACGTGCTCCCTAAATAATCTACCGTAATTTTTTGCCCGTTATGCACCCTGCCAAGCAAAATCTCTTCGGATAATTTATCTTCAATTCTGCGCTGAATCACGCGCTTGAGCGGTCTTGCGCCGTATTGCGGATCGTATCCTTCTTGCACAAGTGCGTGTAGCGCTCGCTCGGTGACGTCCAAAGTAATGCCACGCTGTTCAACCAGTCGTTTGGCAAGCCCCGCCACGATTTTTCCGCCGATTTTCTCGCAATCCGCTTGCGTTAAACGATGGAATACGATTACGTCGTCCATTCTATTCAAAAACTCAGGACGGAATTTCTCTTTCAACGCCTTCGTGACGTTTTCTTTCATCGAATCGTACTGATTTGCGGTTGCACCGTTGTCGCCGCGGCCGCTCTCTTCGCTGCCAAATCCATACACGCCCGTACGCTCGCTTTGTGCCACAGCCGCGCCCACGTTGGACGTTAAAATAATAATCGCGTTCTTAAAGCTGACCGTTCTACCCTTGCTATCCGTCAAGCGCCCGTCGTCTAAAATTTGCAAAAGTAGGTTAAATACGTCGGGATGCGCTTTTTCAATTTCATCAAAGAGTACCACGCAATACGGTTTGGTACGAACCTTATCCGTTAATTGCCCCGTTTGCATATCTTCATAGCCAACGTAGCCCGGGGGCGCGCCGATAAGCTTGGAAACCGATTGTTTTTCCATATATTCGCTCATATCTAAGCGAATCATCTGCTCTTCCGACCCAAACATCGCTTCGGCAAGCGCTTTGGTTAAGTCGGTTTTACCAACGCCCGTAGGCCCGACAAAAATAAACGAGCCGATGGGGCGGGACGGGTCTTTCAAGCCCGCACGCGCACGCCGAATGGCTTTAGAAACCGCACTAACCGCTTCGTTTTGGCCGATAATTCTGCGGTGCAAGTCTTCTTCCAACCGCATCAGCTTTTCCCCTTCTTCCTGCGTAATTTTCGTTAAAGGAAGTTGCATACGCGCGCTGACAATCGCCGCAACCTGCTCTCTACCGATTGCCGCCCTGCCGTCCGCGAGTATCAACGGCGCTTGCGCGCGTTTGAGTGCATTCAGCTTTTCCTGCGCTTGACGCATATTTTCCAGCGCCGCCGTTGCCAACGGATATTCTCCCCGCTGTTCGTGCGTTTTTCGCGCTTGATTGAGCTCGTCAATCTCTCTTTGCAGCTGCTTTAATTCCAACCCGCCGTCTTGCATAATGCGCACTCTTGCCGCCGCTTCGTCGATTAAATCGATGGCTTTATCAGGCAAGAAACGGTCGGTAATATAGCGCGAAGAAAGCTTGACCGCCGCCTCAATCGCCTCGTCCGTAATTACGATTTCGTGGTGCGCTTCGTACTTTTTACGCAGTCCTTTCAAAATAGTAATCGCGTCCTTTTCCGACGGCTCATCTACCTGTACGGGCGTAAATCTGCGCTCTAATGCGCTGTCCTTTTCGATATATTTTCGATATTCTTCTATCGTAGTTGCGCCGATGACCTGCAAATCACCCCGCGCAAGCATAGGTTTTAAGATATTCGCCGCGTCCATACCGTTATCCGACGACGCACCCGCGCCGACGATGGTATGAATTTCATCGATGAATAAAACAATGTCGCCGTCTTCCGTGACAGCACTCATCAAGTCTTTTAACCGTTCTTCAAAGTCGCCACGATACCGTGCGCCGGCAAGCATTCCGGGTAAATCCACGGAAAACACCGTTTTATTGTAAAGCTGTTCAGGAACTTCGCCCGAAACAATCATTTGCGAAAGTCCTTCGATAATCGCGCTTTTCCCGACCCCCGGCTCACCCACGAGTACGGGATTGTTTTTCATACGGCGGGAAAGCACCTGCACAACCTTTTCAAGCTCTTTTTTTCTGCCGATAACGGGGTCCATTTTCCCCCGTTTTGCGCGCTCGGTCATATCCATACCATACGCCGAGAGTTTTTCCATCGCCGCGCTCTTTTTGCTCTTGAATAAGCCGCCTTTTTCCAAAGTAGCAGCTTTACTTTGCGTTTTTTGCACTTTATCTTGCGCCGCGCTATCGCCCGTAAAATCGTTGCCGCCATACTCCTGCGGCAAGGGGTTGGTTTGGTACGTTTCTTTCTCCACTTCGCCAAAAATTTGCTTATGCTTTAACTCCATCAACGCTTGATAGGTTTTTTTCTGTAAAGCTTCGATATCGGTAAAGCGTTTCAAAATTTGTACCGCACAGCAATCAGGAATAGATAAAATGGCGTATAACATATGCGCCGTACCCGCCAAAGTGTTGGTTTCTTCGGATAAAAGCACTGCGTCGTCGTAAATTTTTTGCGTGCGACGGGTCAGTCCTTCGCATTTGCTATCTTTATCAATCGTTTTGAAGAAAAGCTCGCCATACTCGTTTTTCGTCACGCCTTCGCCGGATAAAAGTCCGTAAGCAATACACTCGGGTAGGCACAAAAACGTATAGATGAAATGCTCGCTACCAACGTAATACGCGCCTTTCTCTACCGTGAGTTCGTTCGCCATCTTCAACGCTTTTCTTAAATTTTCCGAAGCTCTCGTCAAGGGATACATATCGTTTTCCTTATCGTTTTCGTTTATTTTTTATTTTTTTTGTCTGCGCGTACAACCAACTCACGCAAAACTTTTTGTACTATTTCCGCGCGAGCCAAGTCGCACTCGTATTCGCTTGCGCCTTGCAAGCCGTTCCCGATTTGAAAGGACGCAGGGCGCATATTTGCCGCAAAATCGTTAAAATCTTGCACGTTTCGTACCTGTAAAAATCCCAGCGCGATACCCAGCTTTACCTTTACAATGCTTTCCGTCAATTCTTTTAAGGAAAGCACCGCGCAATTGCAAAGCGTGCCGTAAGCACGCAGGCATTCGTCTTTTAACGCAATATGTTCGGTTTTAAGCAGTTCTTCTCGTGCGTTTAATTCCATATCGCAAAGCGTCATCGTCATACGCACCATTTTATCCAAAATTTCGCTTTCCGACATACCCAAAGTGCGTTCGTTGCTTACCTGATAGGTATATCCTTCCGCCGCGGTGCCTTCGCCGAACACGCCGCGCACCGTTAAGCCGTTCACTTTGAGCTTGGGCAAAAAGCTTTTTAAGCCGTTGGTTTTGGCAAGTGCGGGCAAAAACATCATTACCGATGCGCGCATACCCGTACCCACGTTCGTCGGACACGCCGTTAAGTATCCAAGCTGATCATCGTAGGCAAAATTCAACCGCGCACCAAGCTGTTCGTCAATTCCGCTAATGTTTTCGTATGCCTTATATAAGTCGAAGCCCTTATAGATAAACTGCTCGCGCAAATGGTCTTCTTCGTTGACCATAATGGAAACGGTGCGATCGCTGGATAAAAACGCCGCCGCAACGTTCTTTTTACGGATCAGCGCAGGACTAATCAAGTGCTGTTCTTGCAATAACGTGGCTTCTTCGCGCTTTAACGTAGCCAAGTCCTTTTTTTCAAAATCATCTACTTCCTTTAACGTGTTTTCCACCAAGTAAATAACTTCCTGCGCCAACTTTTCGTCCAGCTTTTCAGGAAACGGATATGCCGCAAGGTTGCGCGCCAAACGAATACGGGTGGAAGTGACTATGGATTGAATGAAAGCGGGCGTTTGCGCCATACGTAATCTTCCTCCTTCTCTCTTCCTTCCTGCAAAAGCAGCAGCCGTTCGGTGTATGCCCGCGCTCCCACAAAATCTTTTTCCATATTCAGCTTTTCCACAAGCATTTTCAACTCACCGCAACGCCGAGCAATGCTTTCTGTTTTATCCCCGATGGGGGAAGTCCCCGTATGCAGGTCGTTTTTTTGTACTTTGATAATCACGGGCATCAATGCGCCCGCGAGTTCGCTATAACACTTCGCGCAGCCCACTAAATTGCGTTTTTTAAGCGTTTCCACACTCGTCCCGCAATACGAACACGCTTGCAAAGTAGCTTTTGATGGGTTTTCGGGCGCGATAAACAAACGGTAATAGCAGTCCAAGCAATAATATTGCGTTTTAGATTGCTCGTTTTTTACCTGTTCGTACGTTTTCGTTGCTTGATTTTTTTTGCAATGTTCGCACAACATAGCTCGCCCTATTTCCCCTTTTACTCTATATTTTCGTCGATTTTATCCTTTTCCTTCTTCGCTCCGCGCTTAAACAGCGAACGGAAAAATATCCACAGCGTTTCTAATACCTGCAAGGGAATCCCCAGCAAAAATAAGTTCCAAATCGCTCCGTACGGTACGCCGAGCGGCGTCAGTACTTGTTGGACCGTCAAACAAATAGTCACGATCGTTGTCCAAATGAGTGTAGAAACGGATATAAAATTCAGCAAGCGATATTTCCAGATACCAGAATATATAATCAAAACAATGGAATTTGCCACAACGGCATAAAGAAAGCTAAGCCACGCGGCGATTGTTTCGTTCCAAAGCAATAAGCCCACGAACACGCAGGTCGCGACCAACCAAACGATACCGCTTGAAAGCAGCATAATGAACAGGTGCGAGCGTTGTTTTTTCTTGCGCTCCGTTCCATTTTTTGGTTGCACAGGCGTACTCGTACCCACCAAATCGTCAATCGATACTCCGTAAAGCTTGGCAAGCTGCAGTAAAACGTACACGTCAGGCACGCCGCCCGCCGATTCCCATTTGGAAATCGATTTATCCGAGTAGTTTATTTTTTCCGCAAGCTCCGCCTGCGTTAAGCCGGTCGCCTTGCGATAATGTATTAAATTTTTTGCAATTCTTTCGTTAATTTCGCGTATATTTCCCATATTCCTATGATAGCACTTTTTATGCAATTCGTCAAGTAGGTTATGCTATATTCCGTTATTTTTCTAACAAAAACACACTTTCCAAGCGTAAAAAAAGGGTTTTCTATTATAATAGAAAACCCTTTCGCTTATTTTTTAAGTTGTGCTACTCAATTAATACGCTCTCGCATAGATAATTACGTGTTTTGCTTGCTTACCGCAAACCGCGCACGTTTCTTTGCTTTCTTCTTCCACGTAAACGCGCGACGTAGCCGCCGTTTCTTCTTTTACCTTGTCTTCGCATTCACGGCAGCCGCACCAGCCCGCTTTTACAAACTTACCTGCTTCAACACCCGCCAAAATACCTTGCATATCGTCGGCATATACGATACGGCTGTCACGATGCGTACGCGCCTTTTCCAGCATATTCTTTTGCACGTCCGCAAGCAACGCTTTCACTTCTTCCACCGCGTTTGTAAGCGAGTGTTCACTCTTTTCAAGCGTGTCGCGTCTTGCGCAAAGCATCTTACCCGCTTCAATATCGCGAGGACCGAGTTCAATACGCACGGGAACGCCTTTCATTTCCCATTCGTTGAATTTCCAACCGGGGCTATTATCGCTGTTATCCAGCTTTACTCTAATACCTGCCCCTTCCAAATCGGCTTTTAATTGCTCACAAGCTTCGATAACGCCGCCCTTTCTTGCAGCAATCGGAACGATTACGCATTGCAGGGGCGCAACCACAGGGGGAAGCACCAAACCGCGTTCGTCACCGTGCGTCATAATAATTGCGCCGATTAAACGGGTGGAAACACCCCAAGAAGTGGTGTATGCGTGTTGTAAAACGCCTTCGTTGCCCAAGTATTTGATGTCAAACGCCTTGGCAAAATTTTGACCCATATAGTGCGAAGTACCGGCTTGTAAGCTCTTACCGTCGTGCATCATCGCTTCCATCGAATAGGTCGCAATAGCGCCTGCAAATTTTTCTTTTTCCGTTTTTCTGCCCGTAATCACGGGAATTGCCAAGCAGTTTTCCGCAAATTCTTTATAAACGGCAAGCATTGCTTGCGTTTCCACTTCCGCGTCATCCTGCGTAGCGTGCGCCGTATGCCCTTCTTGCCACAAAAACTCACTCGTGCGCAAGAACGGGCGCGTCGTCTTTTCCCAACGCATTACGTTGCACCATTGATTTACTTTCATAGGCAGCTCGCGATACGATTGAATCCACTTTGCCATCATCGTACCGATAATCGTTTCCGACGTAGGGCGAATCGCCAACGGCTCGGCAAGTTCTTCCCCGCCTGCCACCGTCACTACCGCCACTTCGGGCGCAAATCCTTCCACGTGCTCCGCTTCCTTGGTGAAATAACTCATCGGGATTAAGAGCGGGAAATATGCGTTTTCAACGCCGCGTTTTTTGAAACGAGCGTCCATTTCCTTTTGAATATTTTCCCAAATCGCATATCCGTACGGACGAATAACCATCGTGCCTTTTACGGGGCCGTAGTCAACGAGTTTGGTTTTTAACACTACGTCAGTGTACCATTGCGGAAAGTCTTTTTCAATATCCGCAATTTGTTCTACAAATTGATTTTCTTTTGCCATATACGTCCTCACTTTTTTATCGCCGCCCACGTATCCGATTTTTTACAAATACGTAAGCGGCAATATGTAGCTTCATTTTTAAGTTGTTGTAAAAGGAAAATTCGTTTGCGCGCGCTTATTTTCTAACGTACGTTTGGAATTTACGAATAGAGAATACTTTATCGCAGTTGGGGCAACGATGATAAGGCGAGGTGTCGCGTACGTTGAGTACTTTTCCGCAACGGGGACATCTAATTTTATAATCTTTATTCGGGTTCAAAGCTTTCACTTCAACCGTGCCTTCTTGTTGCTCTTTCTTTTCTTCTTTCTTTTCTACAACGGGAGCAGGAGCGGGTTTAATACGCTCGGGTGCTTTTACGGGTACTACTTCCGCAGGCGCAGCCTTCGGTTCAGGCTTTGCTTCTACTTTCTTTTCTACGACAGGTGCAGGCGCAGGTGCGGGTGCAGCTACGGGCACAGGAGTAGGTACAGCCACCGGCGAATGTACGGGCTGCGGGATAGGATAGTAGATAGGAATGTACACCGGTTGTTGTTGATATACCGGTTGGGGATACATCACAGGTTGTTGTACGGGTACTTGTTGATATACCACGGACGGTTGTTGCGTAGGACATACTTGCGCAGGGCAAGGAAGTTGTTGATAAATCGTCTTCGTTGCGGACATGGGTTGGGGATTTGCCTGATTTTGAACGCTCATAACCGGTTCAAATTCCGGCTCTTCTTCCACTTTTTCCTTCTTTGCTTTTCTCGATTTGAAGATGCAAAGAATCAAGAAGGTGACGAACGCAATCGCCGCAATGTAAACGTACGGCATAGCTAATTCGCCCGGATTAATCAATACGTATTCCGCCGCAAGCATAGCCGCCGCAAGTACGAACACGAAAAATACGCAAGTAGGATATTTTTTCATTCCAGCGCCATCAACGCCTTGACGGTTGAACTCGGTCGAGTCAACTGCGTGATCGATAAGCGCGAACAGTAAAAACGTCAACAGTAATTGAACTGCGAACGGGATAGCCGAAGTTAAAAGGTCGCTCGCAAACGGGTTAGCCCCTTTTGCAAATTCTGCAACCGTATTGCCGATAACGTTTTGGGGCAAGAAAAACCAAACGATACCTGCAACTGCTGCAACTTGCACCAAGTTGCGGAACAAATACACAAACAAACCGCATTCTCTTTTTACTTCTTCAACGCTGCCGCTGTTGCCTTGTACGTCGAAATAGCTTACCGTGCCACCGATAAGGCCTGCGATAAAATGCACGCCCAAACCGATTGCAAGTGCCGCGTACGCATACATCGTAAGCGCGAGCTCTGCCGTGCTTGCTTGCATAATCCACGTAAATAAAGTAATATTGATAATGCCTGCAAACGAGTTAGAGAAACGTTTCCCCATTTCACTCATCGCACGAGCATTACGGTTATAACCGTTTACGTATCTGGAACTTCTCTTGGATAACCAACCAAGTTTAGAAAAGCATTTGAAAAAGTTGATAACGACTTTCAGCAACAAAATCGCATACAAAACGCCCACGATAATTCCAGCCCAGTCAAACGCACCTTCTGTTAAGCCGATGAACGGTTTCCAGAACGTTTGCACGCCAAATTCCGTGCCGTCGATGGTAATCATCGGAAGGAACGCAAGCGCCATCAACGCAAGCGCACCCAATAAATAGAGTACACCTGTAAATCTTGCTTTAGAATGTACTTTTCTTACTCTTTTTCTTAATGCAACAGCATTAGCCGATTCATATGCCTTCATTGCAATCTCCTTACCGAACTTTTTCTTTGCGTTTATTTACCTTTTTACCGGAAGAAAAGGGACAATCCCCCTTTCTCCCGGTATAGGATACTTTATTAATTTTTAGATAATGGTATTGTTGTATTGAGGATAAGCCGCGTTT
>JAZRIK010000057.1:0-7248 GCA_045645245.1 Candidatus Scatosoma sp.
GCGTTCGTAGGGTATAAGGCGAAGGTAGTGTTGCCTGCGACGCACGATACGGCAAGCGCGGTATTAGCAGCGCCCTTGGACGGGCAAACGCCGTATATTTCCAGCGGGACTTGGTCGCTGTTGGGCGTGGAGCAAAATTACGCGCATACGACGCAGTCGGCGATGGAAACGGGGTATTCCAACGAAGGCAGCGTAAACGGACAATTCCGTTTGCAAATCAATATTATGGGGCTTTGGATGATACAGCAGGTCCGTCACGAATTGCAAGATAAATATTCGTTTGCGGAGCTTGTGGAAATGGCGAAAGCGAACGCAGTCGAATACGAGCTGAACGTTAACGACCAACGCTTTTTAGCGCCGCAAAATATGACGAAAGAAATTCATAACGCGCTGGGCAAAACGCTGTCGGTAGGCGAAACGGCGTACGTCATTTATAACAACCTTGCCAAATATTACGCGCTGTCGCTCAAAGCACTGGAAGAAGTGACGGGAGAAAGCTATCAAACGCTGAATATTATCGGCGGGGGCAGTAAAAATCAATTTTTGAACGAGCTGACGGCGAAATACACGGGCAAGCAAGTAATTGCAGGCCCCGCGGAAGGCACGGCGATAGGCAATTTGATGATGCAAATGGTCGGGCTTGGAAAAATTGCAAGCGTAAAAGCGGGCAGAGAAATTATTAAAAAATCCTTCGATATAAACGAAGTTATTTTATAAGGAGAACAGTTATGTCTAGATACGAAGAAGCAAAAAAAATGTATGCGGCGTACGGCATCGATACCGATGCGGCGTTGGAAAGATTGAGCAAAATCCCTGTCAGCGTGCATTGCTGGCAAGGCGATGACGTTATCGGTTTCGACGGCAGCGACGCGCTCTCGGGCGGCATTCAAACGACGGGGAATTATCCCGGCAGAGCGAGGACGCCCGAAGAATTATTTGAAGACGCGAAAAGAGCGTTTGCATTGATGCCGGGTAAAAAGCGTATCAACGTCCACGCTTGCTATGCGCTGCTTGGCGAAGATAAGGGCAAGGTCGATCGCGACGCATACACCTACAAGCACTTTGAGCCGTGGGTAAAATGGGCGAAGGAAAACGGCTTGGACGGCGTAGATTTTAACCCTACGTTCTTTGCGCACCCGATGATGAAGGACGGACTTTCTCTTTCTTCTCCCGACGAAGAAACGCGTCAATTTTGGGTTAGACACGGCAAAGCGTGCTTGAAAATCGCTGCGGAAATGGGTAAAGCGATGAATAGCCCTTGCTTGGTGAATATTTGGATTCCCGACGGCTATAAGGACATTCCCGCCGACCGTTTATCGCCCAGACTGCGCTTGAAAAAATCGTTGGACGAGATTTTAGAAGATTATGATAAGCAATGGGTAATCCCCGCAGTGGAAAGCAAGGTGTTCGGTATCGGTATTGAAAGCTACACGGTAGGCAGCAACGAGTTTTATCAAAACTATGCGGCAAAAAATAATATTTGCTGCTTGTTGGATACCGGTCACTATCATCCGACCGAAGTGGTTTCGGACAAGATCCCCGCGCTGCTTGCATTCTACGATAAAATTGCGCTGCACGTTTCCCGTCCCGTAAGATGGGACAGCGACCACGTACTCATCGTGGACGACGAGCTCAAAGAGCTTTCCAAAGAGATTATCCGCAACGAAGCGGACGAAAAGGTATTGATCGGGTTGGATTATTTCGACGCGTCTATCAACCGTCTTTGCGCGTGGGTGACGGGCGTGCGCTCTATGCAAAAAGCATTATTGAACGCGATGTTGCAGCCGTATAACGAACTCAAAAAATTGCAAGACGAAAGCAACTTCTCCAAGATTATGTTCTTAAACGAAAAATTCAAATTTATGCCCATCGGCGACGTTTGGGACGAATATCTCCGCCGCCAAGGTTTGAGCGAAGACTGGTTTGGCGAAGTGGAAAAATTTGAAAGTGAAGTAATCGCAAAGAGAGTTTAACCATAAGAGAGTGTAGCTATGAAAATATTAGTTGTGAACGCAGGCAGTTCTTCGCTGAAATATCAACTTTTCGATATGCAGGCGGGAACGGTCTTGGCGAAAGGGAATTGCGAAAGAATCGGTATCGACGGAATGATTACGCATAAGCGTCCGGGTAAAGAAGATTATCAAACGAACGCGGCGTTTCCCGACCATCATCAAGCGATTTGCTTCGTGTTGAATCTGCTTACCGATACAGCGTACGGCGTTATCAAAAGCGTTGACGAAATTTCCGGCGTGGGACACCGTTTTGCGCACGGCGGGGAAAAACTCCGTCAATCGTGCGTGATCGGGGATCAAGAGCTGGAATATTTAGAAAGCATCGTCGGGTTAAATCCCTTGCACGGCCCGCCCGCTATCAGCGGCTTAAAAGCTTGTAAAAAGGTATTGCCGAACGTAAAGCACGTAGGCGTGTTTGATACTTCGTATTATTCGGAAATGGAAGATTATGCGTACATTTATCCTATTCCCTACGAGTTATACGAAAAACACAAGGTTAGACGGTACGGTTTCCACGGTACTTCGCACAGATACGTTGCAAATAAGGCAGCCGAGCTGCTGGGCAAGAAGGACGCGAAAATTATCACCTGCCACTTGGGCAACGGGTCGTCGATTACGGCGACGGTCAACGGAAAAGCAATCGATACTTCGATGGGCTTTACGCCGCAGGACGGCGTGCCGATGGGTACGCGCAGCGGCGCATTAGACCCCACCGTTCCTACGTTTTTGATGAAAGCGGAAAACCTTACGGTAGAAGAAACGGAAAAATTGCTGAACAGCAAATCGGGGCTTTTAGGCGTTTCGGGCGTATCCAGCGATTGCAGGGACGTGGAAGAAGCGGCGGAAAAGGGCAGCTACCGCGCACAGCTTGCGATGAAAATTTTGGTGCATAACGTAAAGAAAATCATCGGCTCGTATATTGCGGAAATGAACGGTATCGACGCGTTGGTATTTACGGCGGGCATCGGCGAGAACGATAGAAGTCTTCGCGCGGCGGTGTGCAAGGATATGTGCTATTTAGGGGTGAAAATCGACGAAGCGTTTAACGCTACCTGTCCCCGCGGCGAAATTGCCGATATCAGCGCAAAGGACGCGGCGGTTAAAACGTTCGTTATCCCCACGAACGAAGAATATATGATTGCGTTCGATACGCAAAACTTAACAAAGTAAAAATAAAAATTAATATATAAAGGAAAGGAAAAACATTATGAAATCTGTATTCGAAATCAAGAAAGAAATCTGTGAAGTCGGACGCAAACTTTGGTTGAAGGGCTTTGTTGCCGCAAACGACGGTAATATTTCCGTAAAAGTTGGCGAAAACGAATTTTACTGCACTCCCACGGGCGTATCCAAGGGCGATTTGACCCCCGATATGATTATTAAAGTGGATAAAGACGGTAAAAAGCTGGAAGGCAAGCTCAATCCTTCTTCGGAAATTAAAATGCATATGAGAGTGTATAGAGAACGCCCCGACGTGACGGCGGTCGTTCATGCGCACCCCCCTGTGGCTACCGCATTCACGGTTGCGGATATCGACTTGGATCAATACATTCTTCCCGAAGCGATTTTGACGATCGGCAACGTGCCTACTTGCGATTACGGTACGCCTTCGACGATGGAAATTCCCGATTCGTTAGATCCGTATCTTCAAAAACACGACGCGTTCTTGCTTCGCAACCACGGTGCGCTTACCGTTGGCTGCAACCTGACCAAAGCGTTCTTCGTTATGGAAGAAGTTGAATTTAACGCAGTAATTTGCAAGCACGCGATGGATTTGGGCGCGGTACACGAAATTTCCAACGATCAGCTTAAAAAGTTGATGGATTTGAGAAAGAAAATGAACCTTCCCGGCCGTCACCCCGGTATCGATTACGGCGACGAGCCTACCACCACCTGCAACTGCGGCAAAGAAGAGTTGGTAGAATTGATTACGCGTAAAGTGTTGGAAGCGCTTGGCAAATAATTCCTTAGAACGTATAGGAGAAAAGTATATGGCAATCAATTGGACGGAAGCCCAAATAGAAGAAGTTGTGGCGTCGGTGCTTAAAAACTTAAAAAATAATACCGATACGCCTAAAAGCGGTTGGGATTCCACGCAATATAACGGACGCAAGCTGGTCGGCGTATATGCGGATATGAACGACGCGATTGCGGCGGCGACGGCGGGCTATAAAGCGGTGCGTGCGATGTCCTTGGAAGAACGGGAAAAAATTATTGCCGCTATCCGCGATTTATGTCGCAAGGAAGCGCCGATTATGGCGGAGCTGGGCGTGAGCGAAACGAAAATGGGCCGCGTAGCGCACAAAATTGCAAAGCATATCCTGGTCGCGGATAAAACCCCCGGTACTGCGGATATTATTTCCCAAGCAAAGACGGGCGATTTCGGGCTTACCTTAACGGAAATGGCGCCCTTTGGCGTGGTGGGAAGTATTACTCCCAGCACCAACCCTTCGGAAACGGTTATTTGCAATAGTATCGGTATGATTGCGGCGGGCAACGGCGTAGTATTCAACCCTCACCCCAACGCAATCGCTACGTCGAACTATGCAATCGACCTTGTCAACCGTGCCAGCGCAATGGCAGGCGGGCCGAGAGTGTTGGTTGCGTCCGTGGTAAAACCCACTTTGGAAACGGCGCAAATTATGTACAAGCATACGGACATTCGTTTGCTCGTTTGCACGGGCGGTCCGGGCGTAGTGAGAAGCGTGCTTTCCAGCGGTAAAAAAGCCATCGGCGCGGGTGCGGGCAATCCCCCCGTTATCGTCGATGACACGGCGGATATTCAAAAGGCGGCAAAGGATATTATCGACGGCTGCTCGTTTGATAACAACTTGCCTTGTATCGCGGAAAAAGAAGTGTTTGCATTTAAGAATATTGCAAGCGAATTGATAGAAGGTATGCAAGCAAACGGCGCGTATAAAATTACGTCGCAGCAAGCGGACGCGCTCGCAAAAATCGTACTGGTGGACGTGAAAAACCCGAAAACGGGTATCGTTAAAAAGACGGTCAGCCGCGATTGCGTCGGTCGTGACGCGGCGGTGCTGTTGGAAAAAATCGGCGTAAAAGTAGGGTCGGAAATTCGTTGTATTATTTGTGAAACGAATTTTGACCATCCCTTTGTTCAGCACGAGTTGATGATGCCCATCTTACCGATTGTGCGTGTAAACGACATTGACGAAGCCATCGATTTGGCGGTAAAAGCGGAGCACGGTAATCGGCATACGGCGCATATGCACTCGAAGAACATCGACCACTTAACGAGATTTGCGCGTGCGGTAGAAACGACGATTTTCGTTAAAAACGCACCCTCGTACGCAGGGATCGGGTTTGGCGGAGAAGGGCATACGACGTTCACGATCGCAGGCCCGACGGGCGAAGGGATCACAAGCGCCCGCAGCTTTACCAGATACCGTCGTTGCGTAATGGCGGACAGCTTTAGAATTATCTAACAAAAACAAGAAATAAGGAGAAAGAAATATGGATATTACATCCGCTCAAGTAGAAAGTCTCGTTCGCAAAATTCTTGGCGAAATGGGCGAAAGCAAATCTTCCTGCTCGGGTAAAATTCCTAAAACGGCGAAAGTGGCTATGCTTACTTCTCCCAAACGTATCGAAGTAAAGGAATATCCCATTCCTGCATTGCAAGACAACGATATTTTGGTAAAAGTAGAGGGCTGCGGCGTTTGCGGTACGGACGTACACGAATGGAAGGGGGATCCGTTTGGCATTATCCCCGTCACGCTCGGTCACGAAGGTACGGGCGAAGTAATCGCGCTTGGTAAAAACGTGAAAACGGATACTTCGGGCAAACCCATCAAGGTCGGCGATAAAATCGTCACCAGCGTTATCAGCTGCGGCGAATGCCACGTTTGCCGCAATCATCCGGCAAATACCAACCTTTGCGATAAGCAAGGCGTATTCGGTTTGATTCCGCATAGCGACGCGCAACCGCTTACCGGCTGGTTTGCAAGCCATTTGCTCATTAGGGGCAAGGGCTCGACGTATTTCGTCGTAAACGATTTAGACTTGAAAGAAAGAATGTTATTAGAGCTCGCTTGCGTGTGCGTACACGCGTTGAAGAGAGCGAATACGACCGGTCTTATCAACTTCAACTCGAAAGTGCTCGTACAGGGCTTGGGCCCTGTGGGCTTGGTTATGATCAGCGTATTGCGCGCGGCGGGCGTGAACCACATTATCGCCATCGACGGTACCCCTAAACGCTTGGAAATGGCGAAAAAGCTGGGTGCAAAAACGGTGATTAATTTCCGTGAGCTGACGACGTTAGAAGAAAGAGTGAATAAAGTAAAGAGCGTGGCAAACGGCGTGGGCGCAGACTTTGCGTTCCAGTGCACGGGCGCACCTGCGGCGGCGAAGGACATTTACGAATATATCCGCCGCGGCGGCGGGCTTTGCGAAATGGGCTTCTTCGTAAACAACGGCGAATATAACGTAAATCCCCACTTTGCAATGTGTAATAAAGAAATCAACCTGGTAGGGTCTTGGGATTACAGCGCAGACGATTATCCTACGACGATGGCATTCTTGCGTCAAGCGCGCGAAATGAACATTCCTATCAAAGATTTAATTACGCATAGCTTCCCGCTGGATAAGCTCAACGAAGCAATGGAAGTAAACGTATCGCAACAAGGCATCAAAATTTGCTACGTAGCAGATTAACGGGGTAAACGGCGATGGCTCTTGGTATGATAGAAGTATTCGGTTTTGCAACGGCAATCGTAGTCGCGGACAAGATGGCAAAGGCGGCGGACGTGGAAGTTGTGGCAATCGATAAAAACAACCCTGCGGCAGGCGATTCCGCTCGCGTACCCCTTGTGATGGCGATTAAAATCGAAGGGGACGCCGCGGCGGTGGAAGCGGCGATACAAGCAGGGAAGGAAGAAGCGGAAAAACGCGATTTGTACATTACCCACAAGGTAATTGCACGGCAGAGTGAAGAAATCGAATGGTTTGCCCGTTTGAATGCACTCGGCAAAGATAAATTAAGATAAAAATAAAAAAATAATAAACAATAAAGGAGAACAAAAACAATGATGGAAGCATTAGGTATGGTAGAAACCAGAGGTCTCGTAGCGGCAATCGAAGCAGCGGATGCAATGGTAAAGGCAGCAAACGTAGTACTCGTAGGCAGCGAAAAGATCGGTAGCGGTTTGGTAAGCGTAATGGTACGCGGCGACGTAGGCGCAGTAAAAGCAGCGGTAGAAGCTGGTACGGCGGC
>JAZRIK010000058.1:0-4208 GCA_045645245.1 Candidatus Scatosoma sp.
GCGTGCATTTGCTCGGCGTAGGGAGATAATTTTTCTAAAAATTCCCTGCGTTTTTTGATGATGAGCGCGGCGTATTTGCAAAGTTGCTCATCCCAGATAGGCAAAGTATCGAGAACCAACGCACAATCGGGGTTTTTGAGCAGTGCGTTGCGTTGGTCTAAAATTTTATTATACCGCAGCAGCGCGGTATAGTACGACGGCGACGTTTGCGAGATGGAAATATTCATAAACCGTCTTCTCTCATCCGGCCCGTCTTGAATAAGCCGCAATTCCCCAGGGGAGAAAAACACGCTGTTCACGTGCCCCATCAAATCGGCATTTTTGGCAATTTTACTGCCGTTTACACGGATTTCGCGCTTATTTTCCCAAATACTGGCTTCAATTTTCACATTCCCGTACTTATTTTCCGCTTCCGCGCAAATATACGCCTGCTCCGCGCCCATTTTGATCAGCTGTTTATCGTGGCGAATCCGCAAGGACGCACCCGTGCAAAGATAGAATACCGCTTCCGCGCAGTTGGTCTTGCCTTGGGCATTTTTTCCAAACAAAACGTTGAGCCCGTCGCTAAAATGCAACGTCTCTTGCTCGTAATTTCTAAAATTTTGCAAGAATAATTTTTTTATTTGCATAATTCTACCCAAAATCGGCTCAAAATCGCTTTCTTTTCCGCGCGTTTTGTATTATAATTATATCAAATAATTTTCAAAATTACAAGGTAAAATAACGTACTATTAAGAAAAATCGTTAAATTAAGGGGATAAAAGGTTATGGCTGAAAGATCGCAACTTCAATTCGTGTGGAAACAAATTGCCGAACGGGCGCAAAATATCATTTCGCCCATTACGTTCGACAACTTAATCCGCGACATCGAGCCGATTGATATTCAAGGCAGAAAAATCGTACTCAAAGTACCTACCGAACAAAACGCAAATACGATTATTGCGCATAAAATCGGTGAAAAACTGCGCGAAGCGATTGTCAAAAGCGATTGCGGCGTGACCGATTTTCGATTGTACGTGGAAGGCAGCGACGTTTACACGCTGGAAGCGGAAGAAGACGTTATCGACGTGTTCCCCGTCACGCCCATCAATAAAACGTTTACGTTCGATTCGTTCGTCGTAGGCCCTGGCAGCAAGCTTGCGTACGCGGCGGCAAAAGCGGTTGCCGAAGCGCCCGGTCAAGCGTTTAATCCCCTGTTCATCTACGGCGAATCGGGCTTGGGTAAAACGCACTTGATGCAAGCCATCGCCAACCAAATTGCGAAAATTTCACCCGAAAAGAAAGTGCTTTACACCACTTGCGAAAATTTTTTGAACGAGTTCATCGATTCGCTCACCCAAAAAAGCGGGGCACGGTTTAGAATGCACTATCGCAACGTGGACGTGCTGATGATTGACGACGTGCAATTTTTGAAAGACAAAATGCACATTCAAGAAGAGTTTTTCCACACTTTCAACGAGCTTTCCGCGCAAAATAAGCAAATCGTTTTAACGTCCGACCGTCCGCCCAAGGAAATCGCGGCGCTGGAAGATCGGCTCCGCACTCGTTTTGAAGGCGGTATGATTGCGGATATTCAACCCCCCTCGCCCGAAACGAAAATTGCCATCTTAAAGCGCAAGGCGCTGGATAGAAAGTGCGTGCTGCCCGACGACGTGTTAGAGTTTTTAGCCAAAGACTCCGGTCACGACGTTCGTACGCTGGAAGGCAGACTCACAAAAGTAATTTTTGCAAGCAAGCTGCACGAAGAGCCCATTTCGCTTGCGCTTGCCAAGCTTGCTTTATCCGAATCGGTAAACGAAACGGAAGAACAGGAAGACGTCACGCCCGAAAAAATCATCGCGGCGGTTTGCTCGTATTTCAAGCAAAGAAAGGACGATTTACTTGGCAAAGGCAAGAAAGCTGACCTTGTAAAGGCGCGCCAAATTTGCGCGTATTTGATGTGCGAAATGCTCTCGCTGCCCTTGGTGTCGGTAGGCAATATTTTGGGCGGCCGCGACCATACGACCATTATGTATGCGCGCGATAAAATGGAAAGCTTGTCCAAACTCAACGACAGCATAGCAAAGGAAATCGACGATATTAAAAATATCGTACTCAAACAATAAAGTATGATGGAACAAAGCAAGGTAGAGTTTTTAGAATATACCGCTGAGGCGGTCGTTGTAGGCGCGGGTCACGCAGGTTGCGAAGCCGCGCTTGCTTTGGCGCGCACAGGTATCGATACCGTGCTTTTAACGCTCAATTTAGACAGTATTGCGTTTTTACCTTGCAATCCGTCCATCGGCGGTACGGCAAAAGGCCATCTCGTCCGCGAAATCGACGCGCTGGGCGGGGAAATGGGGATTGTCGCGGATAATACCGCGCTCCAAATCCGTATGCTCAACGTCGGCAAGGGTGCCGCGGTACAATCACTCCGCGCGCAATCGGACAAAAACGCGTACCACCGTGAAATGAAAAAAGTGCTTGAAAATACCCCTAATTTGCGTATTTTACAAGCGGAAGCGACTGAAATTTTAACGGAAAATAACAAATGCACGGGCGTAAAAACCAACTACGGCGGAATCATCGCCTGTCAGGCGGTTATTTTGTGTACGGGCGTGTACTTGAACGGCGAAACGATTACGGGCAACGTAGTGCAAAAATCGGGCCCGAACGGGTTTGCGCCTGCCAACCACTTAACCGAGAGCTTGATAAAGCTTGGCTTTAACGTGCGCCGTTTTAAGACGGGTACGCCCGCGCGGTTAGACGGCAGAACGGTTAATTATGAAAAGTGCGAAATTCAAAACGGCGATACGGACATTTATCCGTTCTCGTTTATGCACGATTTTACCCCCGAAAGCAAGCTCCCCTGCTATTTGACTTATACCAACCAACAAACACACGACGTCATTTTGGAAAATCTCGATCGCTCGCCCTTGTATAACGGGGTGATCGTATCGACAGGGCCGAGATATTGTCCGTCCATCGAAACGAAAGTGGTGCGCTTTAAGGACAAGGAACGCCACCAAATTTTCTTGGAGCCCGAAGGCGCGGACACTACGGAAGTGTATGCGCAAGGACTTTCTACTTCTATGCCCCACGATATTCAACGCGCGATGTACGCTTCGGTTGCGGGCTTGGAAAATGCGCGTATCGTGCGCTACGGCTATGCGATTGAATACGATTGCATTGATACGCTGGACGTTTTGCCCACGTTAGAATTTAAGAAGGTGCAGGGCGTTTATACGGCTGGGCAAATCAACGGTACTTCTGGCTACGAAGAAGCGGCGGCGCAGGGCTTGATGGCTGGCTTGAACGCTTCGCTCAAACTGCGCGGACTGCCCCCCTTTACGCTCCGCAGAGACGAAGCGTATATCGGCGTCTTGATTGACGATTTGGTGACGAAAGGCACGGACGAGCCGTACCGAATGATGACTTCGCGCGCGGAGCATAGAATTTGTTTACGCCAAGACAATGCCGATTTCCGTTTGACGGAAAAGGGCAAGGAAGTCGGACTTGTGACGGACGAGCGCTATCAAAGATACTTGCAACGCAAAGAGCAATACGAGCAATTATTAGATTCGTTGCGTACACGGGTGCCCCAAAAGGACGCTTTGGCGTTTTTGAAGGCGTACGGGTATGAACAACTCTCGACAGGCATTTCATACGCGGATATGCTCAAACGCTCTATTCCGCTCAAGGATATTATGGCGCATTTCCACGTGTTTGAAGAGTATCCCAAAAACGTTTTGGAAACGGCGGAAATCACCGTTAAGTATGAAGGGTACTTAAAACAGGGCTTGGATATGATTGAGCGCGCCAAACGGCTGGAAGATAAAAAACTGCCTACCGATTTAGATTATGATACAATTTTGGGCTTGCGCTTGGAAGCAAGAGAAAAGCTCAACCGTATCAAACCGCTTAACTTGGGGCAAGCGGGCAGAATTTCGGGTGTCAACCCTGCGGACATTTCCGTTTTAATGGTTTGGCTTTCCACACAAAAATAAACGAAAAACACTCTCGCGTTGAGAGTGTTTTTTATTGTTTATAAATGCTTTTCTTTGAAGTCTCTGCCAACCAACTCGTCAATGGATATTTCGTAAAAATCCGCAAGCTTAATACAGCTTTCAATGCTTGGCACGCGCAAGTTATCTTCCCATCTGCTAATCGCGGCTTGGGTTATCCCTGTTTTCCGCGCAAGCTCCCCTTGCGTCAAACCAGCAAATTCT
>JAZRIK010000059.1:0-19465 GCA_045645245.1 Candidatus Scatosoma sp.
GGACCGTAACGGTCCGCCGCTTGTCTATTTTACAAATATTATTCGTTACAATATTTATCCACGATTTCTTGCATAGTCGCGGCATGTTTCACCATATCGCGCGCCAATGCCAAATGACAGCTTGCCCGCGCCAAATTTTGATCGGGATAATGAATACGGAAATAATGATCCCCGTCCAAATAATCAGTCAAAAACCGTACGCCGCACTCCGCCGTCATCGCGATTGCGCCCAACGACAAGGTCTGTTGTTCCGCTTGCGTCATCGCATCGCCAAGCGCTTGTACAAAACCGCGGGTGAACGCTTCGTATTTGGTCAAATTCAAGGCAACCTTGCTTAAATCCTGCTCATCTTCATCGCAGGTCGATGCCGCCACGCGAATCGCGTCGCCAAAATCAAAAGCCAACAGCCCCGGCATAACGGTATCCAAATCGATTACCGATAAATAATCGCACGTTTTTTGGTCAAACAGCACGTTGCTGATTTTCGTATCGTTATGCGTGACGCGCAGGGGCAAAATCCCCTGCTCATACAACCGATACACCGCCGTTGCCTGCTCTTCCAAAGCCAAATACCCGTCCAAAACGTCGCGCACTTCACAAAGCCGCCCCGCCGCATCCTTTTCCGCAGCCGCGCGCAACGCGTCATAGCGGCTAATCGTGTTATGGAAATTCGGCAAAACGTCGTGCAGGTTTTGCACCGGATAGTCACTCAAATAAATTTGGAATTTTCCAAACGCCTTCCCCGATTCTTCTATAAGCTTCAAATCGTCCGTTTGCGTAAAGGAAACGGAGTCGTCAATATACCGACAGCACCGCCAAAAACCACCGTCCGAAAGCACGGTATAGTACGCGTCCGCCGCCGTTTTCGCATAATGCAATACGCTGCGCTTCGCCGTCACGCCCGTCGCTTTAATCTTCGCGCGAATATATTCCGTCACCGAAGAAATATTATCCATAACCGCCACAGGGTCTTGGAATACGTAGGTGTTAACCTTTTGTACGATATAATCCTTTAATTCGCCGCCACGATAAAAATATACTTTGTATGTGTCGTTGATATGTCCGCCTTGTAAAACTTCATACTTTACGTATTCGCCTACAATATTAAACCGTTTACAAACTTCTACAATGCTCTTTTCCACAGAGTCGTTTCGCTGTTGCATATCTTCCCCGATCATAGTATTTTCTCATATCCTATATGCGCAAAAAGCGCGCACAAATAGATTATATCACATTGCTTTCACATTGTCAACACCAAAACGCAATTTTTTAGCAAAAGGTCAAAAAAAGGATAATTTCCCCGCTTTTTTAACATACTTTTGATATGTTTACGATAAAAAAATGGATACTTGCCTGCGTTTGCGCATTCCTTGCGGCGACAAGCATCTTCACCTTTAAGACAACGCCCGCGCCCGCAATATTCACGCAAAATAACAATATCCCCTGCGCCGCTTTAACGGAAAAAATACCGCAAAAAACGCAAATATGGGACGTGTCCGACGTGAATGTCGAAAACATTGACCCTAACAGAAAGCTGATTGCTTTCACCTTCGACGACGCCCCTGCGAAAACGCTGGAAAGTATCGTTTCCGTTTTTGCCGCATTCAACGAAAGCAATCCGGATTGCCCTGCCTGCGCCACCATTTTTTGCAACGGCCACCGATTGACCGCGCACGGAATACAGCTACTCAAAGCGGCGCGTTTGCTTGGCTTTGAATTCGGCAACCACGCCTACACACATACCGATTTAACCACCTTGACCGACAAGCAGCTACAATGGGAAATTACGCGCACCGACCAGCTGCTATGCGCAGTGGACGGCAAAGCCACGCACCTGTTTCGCGCGCCCTTTGGCAACGTCAACGAACGTTTACGCAGCGAAGTGCAAGCACCGATCATCAGTTGGACAATCGACACGCTCGACTGGACAAAAAAAAGCGAATTAGACATCTACGATACGGTATCGAGCCGCCTTTTTAACGGAGCTATCGTACTGATGCACGACGGATACGAAGGCACCGTGTACGCGTTGAAACGACTTTTACCCGACTTGAAAGCGCGCGGCTACCAAGTAGTAAGCGTGTCGCAAATGGCGAAAATGCACCGACAAAATTTAGAGCGCGGCAAGGTATATATCCGCATACGCAAAAACGGGAACGGCTAATCACCGCTCCCGTTTTTTATATATCGTTTGCTTATTTTTCGTAAACGGAACGCTTTAATACCCCTACGTAGGGCAAATTGCGATACGCTTCCGCATAATCCAACCCGTACCCGATCACAAACTCGTCTTCAATAACAAAGCAGGTGTATTCGGGCTCCATCGGCACTTCGCGGCGGTCGGGCTTATCCAAGAGCGTGACGATATTCACGCTTGCAGGCAACCGCTCGTTGAGTAATTTTTTTAAGTTGTATAAGGTATTACCGGAGTCGATAATATCTTCCACAATCAGCACGTCGCGCCCTTTGATGTCGGTGGATAAATCTTGTTTAATCACCACGTTTCCCGACGTTTTCGTTCCGCCGCCGTACGACGAAACGGACATAAAATCGATCGTGAGCGTCGTTTTCATATTACGAATTAAATCGGCGAAAAAGATAGAACTCCCTTTCAAAATACAAACCACGACCGGCTTTCTACCTTCATAAAGCTTATCCAGTTGTCTTGCCATTTCTTTTACTCTACGCGCAATTTGCCGCCCAGAAATCATTACTTTTTCCACGTCGGGATGTTGTTGTATCATTTGTTTCTATCTCCTTTTTCTTTGGTTAATATATACAGTACGCTTTGCGTACACGCATCTACTTTGACCAATTGCGAAATTTCCACCCCGCAAACGATATACACTTCCCCGCTTTCCGCGTCCGCCACCAAAGGCAGCGCCGCCCGCGCTTTAACGTCAATCTTTTTCTCGTTCAAAAACTTTTTTAACGTTTTCGTTCCGCCAAAGGTGCGTATCCAGTCCCCTTCCTGCCGAAAGCGAAACACCGCGTTTTTGTTTAGCTTATCCCCGTCAATACGGAGTGTTTTCCACTCGCTTTGCTCGTCGTTTGGCGGAGTGTTTTCCACACTCACCGCATACCTGCCCCCGTCAAACCCGTTTTTTGTAAACGCTTGACAAGCAGGCAGAGTAAATATTTTCTCGTCATTTTTTTGCAGATAAAACCGTAAGCAATCTTTCTCTTTTTCACCCACTACGCCACAGGGAAAGCACAGTAGCGCCCCCTTTTCACTGGCTTGCAAATCGAACGCCGCGTCCAAATGCGCTTGGGTGTAATCGCGCGTGACACCCAACGCTTTTAAGGCAAGCAAGCACGCCCGACGAAACAACGGCTTTTTATCGCTAAACGCCACGCAAACGCTTTCCCCGCAAGCGGTCACAAGCGCACGCGCGTATTCGTATAACAAATCGTCGTCCGCTTTGGCAACGAAAGCAAATTGCGCCAAATGCACCGCCGCACCAGGTACAGCTTGCTCTAAAACAGGCAATACCTGTAAGCGAATTTTATTGCGCGTCGCGTCCGCCACCAAATTCGTACTATCCTGTCGATAAGCAAGCTTATTTTCCGCCGCGTACGCCAAAATATCCGCTTTCGTCCAACGCAGGAACGGCCGCAATAAATACCCATCCTGCTCGCGCATACCCACAACGCCGGAAAGCGAAGTCCCTCGTGCCAAGCGAAACAAAACCGTTTCCGCTTCGTCTAAAAGGTGATGCGCCGTCACGATATAATCGGCTTGTCCTTGCGCGATAATCTCTTCAAAGCACGCACGCCGAAAGGCACGCGCAGCCGTTTCCAAGCTCTGTTTTTGCCCCGCCGCCAACGCCCTGCAATCGGCGGAAAAGATACGCAACGGCACCCCCCATTCCTTGCAAATCTGCTGAACAACCCCCTGATCTCCCAAGCTCTCTTGCCCGCGAATCCCGTGCTCGCAATGCACGGCGGATAGTATATATCCCTGCTCCGTTTGCCGACTTTTCAAATAGTGCAAAAGCGCGGTCGAATCCACCCCACCGCTAATCGCCACGCACAATCGTTTTCCAGAAAAATCGCTCAAACACATCATAGCTTTAGTATAACACACTGCCGCAAAATTTGCAAGAATTTTATTCACCTTTCGCGGTTATAATACGCCGAAAACACAAAAGAATTATACCGCCTTGGGAATCATCGCGCGATTGATGGCAGGCGCTTTGAAATAGCTCCACGTTGCCACACCGCCAAATACCAGCGCGCCAAGCGTGCAAACAATCATATCGCCCAGCGTATCAATCAAGCCCAAATCCAAATACCCGTCCATCATAAACATCTTGCCGTCGCCATAATACACAATCGTTTTCGTAATCCCGTCCAAGGTGA
Organism: Candidatus Scatosoma sp.; assembly: GCA_045645245.1. Taxonomy (GTDB): domain Bacteria; phylum Bacillota; class Clostridia; order Christensenellales; family Borkfalkiaceae; genus Scatosoma. Next base: position 4,363 of record JAZRIK010000059.1, read on the forward strand.
CTACTTCACTGTGCGAACCGGCAAGCAAGTACGATTGAATGGTACGGACAATGGTATCTTCCATCATATCAAAGCCCAAAAATACCGTACACGAATACTCGAAAATCTCCCACACGACGGCAATCGCCAAGCTAAACGAAAACGCAAATACCAAGCACCCAAAAAAGCGCCTTACATCGCTTGCCTTCCCGAAAAACTTTTCCGCGAGCGTAAAACCAAGACAGGCAAACAACACCCCCGCCAAGCCGTGCAACAAAATATCAAACAAATCAAAAGCGGTATATAAATCGTAGCAAGTTCCCAAAATACTGCCGCTTGCAAGCATCAAAACCGCCGCGATAAAGATATTTCCGCAGCGCAGGCGCAAACCGTATTCCACCAAAAAAATAATGGGGATAAGCGCCAAAAACGCCAACGACATCACCGCGTTGCGCACCTGCAACAAGATAAAAAAGTACACCCCTGAAAAGAGTAAAAACGCCGCGTAAACCGCCAAAATAACGACAAACGCTTTTTGACGTATTCTGTCCGTAAAATACTGCTTAAAACTCGTTCGTTCCATACCTGCCCCCTATTTATCTATATTTTGCATGCAATCTCATTCGTTTTAGAAGCGCAAAATTAATAATTTTTACCGTTCGGTTTTTTTGTATAATTTCCCTGCAAGCACGGCAAGCGACGCCGCCAAATCTTCCGTTTTGAGAACGATGTCCTTGGGTACGCGCACGGGCGCAGGCGCAAAATTCCAAATCGCGCGAACGCCTGCTTTTATTAGCTTATCCACTACTTCCTGCGCCACCGATTTGGGTACGGTGACGATACCAAGCAAAATTTTATTTTCCCGCACAAACGCTTCCAAATCGTCCAAATGCAAAATGGGCTTTCCCGCCACCTGCGTACCCACAAGCGCAGCGTCCACGTCAAAAGCCGCCAACACGTTTAAGCCGTTATTTTTGAACCCTTCGTAGCCAAGGAATGCCCGTCCCAAACCGCCTGCGCCCACTACAACCGCGTCGGATATGGTATCGTAGCCCAAAAACTTTTCAATATCCACAATCAACCTGCTTATTAAAAATCCCAAACGCGGGCGACCTGGCTCGGAAGCAACCACCGCCAAATCCTTGCGCACAAGCACGGACGAAACGGCGATATTTTGCGCAATCACGCTCGACGAAATATATTGCGCCCCTTTCGAATTCTCTTCCTGCAAATAATGCAAATAGAGCGGCAATCGCTCAATCGTCGCTTTGGAAATGCTTTTTTCAATCTCTTTCATAATCCAAACTCCTTGTCTATATAGTATATGCGAAATATATTATCGATATTTTTCAAACGATAAAAATTAATCGATATATTTTGATGAAAAAAACAGGAAAACCCGTTTTAAGCTATTTTTTAATTGCCCGTACGCGCATACGTCGCACAAAAACCGCTTTTTGCGCTTTATATGCATAAACGGGCAAGTGAATCGTGAAAAAAATTATACGTCCGCGCCGTTAAAAATTGCTTCTACGCGATGAATAGGCAACCCGCGCTCCACCCATTTTTGCTCGTATTCGGTCACGATATTCCACGCAGGATTTCCGTTTTCGTGCAAATTATAAGTGACGTTTTGCAAATCGAACCCGCACGCCTTATACTCTTCAAGCGAAAAATCGAAAAAGTCGCGGTCGTCCGTTTTTTGTAAAATTTTACCGCCCTTTTTCAAGAGCTTTTTGTACGTTTCCAAAAAATTTCTATGCGTTAAGCGTTGCGTAGCATACCCAAGCTTGGGAAGCGGAGTGGAAAAATTGAGATAAATTTCATCTAAACTGTTTTCAGGAATATAACACGCCAAGCATTCGGCACGAATATTCAAAAACCGCACGTTGGTTAAACCCAGCTCGCGCACAGCTTCTAACGGCGTTAAAATAACGTTGCTCATTTTTTCCAGCGCCAAAAAGTTTTTTTGCGGCTCTTTTGCAGCAAGCTCGCAAATAAACCCGCCTTTTCCGCAACCGATTTCCAGCGCAATGGGCGCGTCGTTTTGAAACACCGCCTTAAAATCAATCAGCGCGCGATAGTGCTCCGCCGCTTCCTTCATATTCAAAATCCCGTTTGCGCCGCGCGCCAACAGCAAATCACTGCAAGCGTCCATTCTCGCGTCAAAATTGCGTTTTTTTCTCATTCTCATTGACATAATTTATACCTTCAAAACATATTCGTCGCATACCTGCCCATGTCAAAACCCATTTTTCGCTTTGATTATAGGCAAAAAGCACCCGCCGAATATTTTCACCGATTTTTCTTATTTTGTACCCGTACTGCCAAAGCCGCCCGCGCCGCGCACGGTGTCTTGCAACACGTCCGCTTCTTCAAAATCCACCTTCAAAAACGGCGCGATGACCAGCTGTGCCACACGCTCGCCGCCCGCCACCGTTTGCGCAATCGAAGAGTGGTTATGCAGCGCCACCATTACTTCCCCGCGATAATCGGCATCGACCACGCCCACCTTATTCGCAGGCGCAAGCCCGCGCTTGGACGCAAGCCCGCTGCGCGCATAGATAAACCCGCCGTAGCCCTGCGGAATTTCCATCGCAAGCCCCGTGTGTATGAGTTTAGTCTCCCCGGGCAGAATAACGGTCTCTTCGCCGGGCAAAGCATACAAATCCGCCCCCGCGGCAAATTCCGACCCATAAGTAGGCAAAATCGCATTTTCGCTCAATTTTTTAACGGCAATTTTCGGCATATTCACTCCTTTTTAACGCTTTTCATCACCATATATTTTAAGTCCAACCGCACCGACGCCAAACGCGCCCGCGCACGCGCACAAAATTCATCAGGGAAGCGGAATCCAGTCCGTCCAGCCCACGTCGTCCTTATGCACGTTGCAAATATCGCAAATTTTATCCGAGCCGTACACGTGCCCCGTCGCCGCCACGTAGTTTTCCTTTACACTCGTGCGGCATACGCTACACGTCTTTATATCATACCCTTTCGCATCGCAAGTAGGCGCAATCGTTTGCACCTTCCAATTATGCCCCAACGCAGGCACATAATTCATTACCTGTACCGCACCGCAGCTGCTGCAAGTTTTGGTATCAAATCCCTGCGCCGTGCAAGTAGGCGCCGTCGTCACGGTATTCCACGAATGCCCAGCCGTCCCCACGCAATTATCCACGATCACGCGGCAAGTAGCGGTTGCCCCGCTCATCGCAGCGGTAATCATTGCTTCGCCTTCGCCGACCGCCGTCACTACGCCGTTTGCATCCACCGTCGCAACGCTCGTATCACTCGACGAAAATACCACTCCATAGCCCGACGGGCGCGTAGTTGCTAAAAGGGTCGCGCTCGCACAAGAAAATTGTTCCAAATACAGCGTGCTTTCATTCAGCGTAATCTCTTGTACCGCACCTTCCGCGTATTCGTACAGCTTACTCTCCGTTCGTCCGTTATTCAACGCCCAAGACGCAGTTTTTGCAATCGACGAAACAATCGGCTTGGTCACGTACATTTCCGTTTCACTCACTTGAATAACCGACTGCGCGGTCACGTCCGCGGCATAGCACTCTTTTGGAATATTTGCCAAAACGGTATTCCAACCGCTCCCGTCCTTACGCCATTTTTGCGCGGCGACCTTCACTTTCCAGTCTTTGGTTTCGCCGTCCACCGTCGCGTTTACCGTAAGCGTAGTATAGCACTGCGCCGAATTTTGATAATCGGTTGCGCCCGCATTTGGAATTACGTCCGTTTTGAAACGCAATCCGGAAGTATTTTTACCGTTCTCCACTTGATCGCTCAACCGCACTGCCGTCATAGAGATTGCAAACGTACCGTCAAAGCTGTCCGCATCGCTTTGCGCGCCCGCGGAAACGGCTATACCAGCAGAAAAGAATAAACCCATCAGCAAGGTCAATAAAATTTTCTTCATTTTTTTCCTTCACTCCGAAAAGAAATTATCCATTTTATTGTATCACGATTTTGCTTCTTCGTCAAGTGTTTGGCGGCAAAAATAAAAACGAGACTATAAATAGTCTCGCTTTTTTTGATAATTAGCATTTCAGCCCTACACCAACGCAGCAAGCGCGTCGTAAAGCGCATTATAGCAATCGTCCAAATATTCTTTGGCAACCGCGTCCTTTTGGTACGCCGCCAAACGCTCGGACGCATTCTCATACGCCTGCATATAATACGCTTTAACAATTTCCATACGCTTTTGCTCGGACAAGGTGAAATCGATAATGTACGGGGCGGACAGTTCGTCCTTGTTCTTCTCTTTATAGAGTAAATCGTACGTAAGCGCGTCGCGTAAATATTCCAGCTCATCTTGATATTCCGCCTGCAACCGAGCACAAAACGCGTCAAACGCCGACGAAAGGAAGGTGCCGTTTTTGAGCAAGCGCGCCTTTTCATCGCTGATTTTTTTCGCCAACGCACGCTCCATTGTATTCTTTTTAAGCTGCGCTTCTTTAATTTTCAGCTGATCCTTCTTTTTGAGTGCGTCAAACGCTTCATCGGTATATTCCAACACGTCAATAATCATTTTTTCACCCCCAAAATATCGTTTTTCAGCGCGCAAAACTCCGCTCGGCAAGCGCGAATTTCACTACCTGGCGACATTGTGCAAGCGATCGCAAACGTTTCGCCCTGCACGTTCAATTTCATCATCGCCGCTCCCGCAATTAAATCGCTTTCAAACGCCGGCGACAAAGTCGAATGCGCCACCCGTATCAACGCTTCGCCCTTTCCTGCAAGCGTAATCGATTTCAGCGTTTTTTTACCGATCGCGTCCCCGTCCAAATACCATTTTACCTGCGCTGTTTCGCCGCTTGGAAAGCTACCGCCTTTTGTAAAAAGTTGCAAAAACGTTCCTTGCACGCAAGCCGCGTTGCCGTCCACGTCGCAAAAGACGTCGGGCAAAAAGCAGGTATATCCGCTCTCGCTTTCCACGTCGATCACCACGCAGCGCTCACCCGCTTTTTCGTCCACGTATTTCAATACGTATTTCCCGTCCGCAACGCCTTGATCGCATACCTGCCCCACTCGTTTTGGTATAATTTCTATATCCAGCCCAAGCTTTTTCACACTTTCGCCCTGCAAAAGATACACGCCGTTTTCCGTTAAAAATGCAATTTTACCGCCCTGCTGTTTCAGTAAGCAAACCGACTCGCCGAAAATCCTGCTCCCATCGAAAAGCACCTTCTCCACCACAAAATCGCCGCCGTTCCCGCGCACTTGAATAACAAAAATGCTGTATGCGCAAAATACCGCCACGCGATCCTGTAAACCGACCATTGCAACAATTTCACCCGCCGATTCCGGCAAACGAATTTTGCCTACGTTTTGATTATCCGCCGTCGTATTTACAAAATCAAACGCGGAAAAATACGCCACTTCGTTTAACGCTACCGCACCGAACACCCTGCCTTGCACAAAGCAACCCACCGGCAAAAAAGGCGTCGTTAAACAGTTAATAATTAAATCGTCCGCTGCCGAATAGATGGTATATCCTGCGTCGCCTAAAAACGCAATGGTGTCGCCGCCTTGGCTGTCTTGCATCACGAACGCGTGCATAGCCGCCTTAAATTGCTTACGCCAAACCCATTTGTTATCGCGATAAATATAAAAATCCCCCGTTTTCGTCAAGCAGCCGATTTCCTCCTGCTGCGTTTTATTCCTAAATCGGAAAAACGCTTGCGGATTTGCGTTTTGCGTAATCATTTGCAGCACGCCGCCATTCAAAAGCGTAAACGCCTTCAAGCCCAAGCCCGCACGCAAAACCCCGTTTTCCACCGCGCAATTCCTACGCTCGCTCACCCGCAAAGTAGCGTATTTTCTCTCCGCGTCGTCGCGCGCGGAAAAACGCGTATATTTTTTCGCCCACTTCTTACTTTGCAAAGGCAGCGCTTTTTTGTAAAAGGGTACGCTCATACCCACCTCCGCGACGCAATTTTCTTATTCGGAGTAGCGCGATAAGCCGCGGCGATAGCGTCTTTGTATTTACTCTCCCAAACCCCGGCTTCCTGAAAAAGTCCGTTTTGAACGGCGTATTCCGCAGCCATACCGTAGGCAAACAACCGCGCGGAAACGCGCGCGCCAAAATCACTTTTGTCTGTAAGCGATTTCTTTTCAGGCGTGTACGAATAACGAATTTTTATCTTCCCCGGCTGCGTTTTCAAGTATTGCGGAAAGAGCTCATACTTCAAATCATTCCCCCATTCGTCCTGCACGCTAACAATCCGCACCGCCGCTTTGTCTAAATGGGAAAAATACACCGCCCCCGACTGTGAGAAGATCTCTTTTTCCGCATACAGCGGTAAATAATCCAGCGCAAGCTCATTTTCTATGGTATGAAAGCAATCCAGCAGCTCTTCCACCAACGTTTCCCCCGCCTGATCGATGCCTTCAAAATAATCATATACCTGTTGGTATTTTCCAATTTTTCTCGCTGCTTCTAACAAAATTTCTTTTACCGTCATTATTTTTACCCCCTTTTTATTACATCCGTGTACGCATTCATCGCATACACGGGTGGGTCGTTTACATATAAATTGCTATTTTAGCCGTTTATATGCGCATATAGCTTACGCCTCGTTAATATCGCAAAGCTTCGCTTGACCGCAAGGACGATCGCACATCAACTCGGCATATTTCACCAAAGTAGCGGTATAAACGGGTTTACCGGGAACTTGCTTCAAAATTTTACCGTCTTCCCCTTCCAGCCACTTCCAATCGCAAAGCTGATGCAAAACAAAATCGTTCGTATTCAGGAAATACATCTCGCCTTTCGGGCAGAAACGATCGGTGACGAGCGGAATACCGTTGAAATCTAACGCCTTAAACCCGCCTTTAATTTCAATGGTAGGAAGTACAATCCCTTGCTCGCGCAAATACTTGCAAAGTGCACGCTTTACGCCGTTCGTCGTCACGATTAAGTTGATACGCTCGCCCGATTGTTCTTCCGTAGCGTCAATCGTCTCTTGCATCAATTCATCGGTAATATCGCCTACGTTATATTTCACGTTGCTCTTCATAAACGCATACGACGTCACCGACTTATCAATACCATAAAGCTCAAAATCGGGATCGAAAATGGCTTCCAAGCCAGTCAAGTCGCAATTCTTACTACCATGTAAATAGATACCTACGCCCGCTACACTTTCCGGCGCATCAACAGCACCTTCCAAATACAAGAACTCGTTAACGTGATCCACGCCGATAATCTTACGCGCTTGCAATCCTTCAATAGGATTCTCATTGATATTGTAGAAATCGACGTACATCCCTTCCACGAAATTATGAATATTCGAAACCTTTACCATATTACTAATAAATTCTTTCGCATAGCCCAGCACACCGCTGCCATCGCCGTATAACATTCTACCAAAATTGAATTTGACGTTTTTATAAAGCGCGTCCATTTCTTCGTTGAGTAAGTTCACGAACGCCCCGTCGTCATTCGCAGACGCGCGGAGTGCCTTATCCGAAATTTCAATGGTACCGTACAAGTTTTTCAGCGAGCTGACGAGCTGTACGTGCGTCGTACTCGCACCCGTAGGCAAATCGCCCGTTTCACTGCCCGCCATAACGTTGCCGCCAACGCCCACGCGCACCACCTTACGCACGTCTTTACCGACGACGTTTACCGATTTCTTTTCCACCATTGCCAATAAAGGGTTTGCCTTTAAGTCAATCGACTCTTTAATTGCGTCCAAATAATACGATTTTAATACGTTATCCGCACTTTGAATTGTCACCATAGTTTTTTTACTCCTTTTCTACTTTTCTATTCTTTCTTTTTTTAACCCTTGCAAAGCCATCGTTCCCGCTTCCGAAAACGATCTTGCCTTCAAAGGCGGAGCGGCAAGCGTTCCCCCGCCCCCCTGCATCAACGGCGCGCCGCTTTTTTTCAACGACGAGAGATATTCCCCGATAATCTTCAATCGTACGCCTTCGTCACGGCTCACTCTTTCCAAAAGTTCATCGTGGGACAGCGTAGTTCTTTCACACTCTTCCACGACAGGCGAAACGTAATTTTGTTGCACGCTAGGCGCAACGCCGCTCCCCACTTCGCTTTGTTTTAAGTAATCCGCGCCTTGCCCCCCTTGCGCCGTATCTATCGCTTGCACAATGGACTGCTTGGGCGTTTCTGCGTTCTCCGCTTGCACGGACGCAGCTACCTTCTCGCCGCTTGCCGCGCCGTCTGCTTGGTAATTGCCGTCGGGTTCGTTTTGGCAAAGCCCCGCGTCGCTCTCCCCCGCGTTCTCCGTCTCGATTTCAGCTACAAATCGATCAAACGCGCGTTCCTTCACCCTTCTTTGCGCCGCGTTTTCGCGGAGTTTTTCCACCCCGCTCGCGCCGCCCTTTCGTTCTTCGCCGCCCGAATTTTCCGCCGCTTTTTCCAGCGCTTTGAGTCGTTGACTGCGTCTTGTAAATTCCGCTTCCAACGCTTCGTACGCTTTCACAAGGGCGTTCACGTCCTTAAATTTTGCTAACACCGTCGAGTCCTTTTCCGCACGCTCCCCTTGCGTCGGCACCGTTGCACGCGCAACCGACCCCGTAGCGTCATTTTCCTTGTAAACGTTCTCCTTAATTTGCATCTTTATTCTCCTTTATTTTGTTTTTCCATCTCTTTGTGCGCCGCGATATGTTCCAATACCCGCGCCTTCACCTGCGTTTTGTTTCGCATTTGCTTATACTCGGACGAGAGTAAAAACCGCGTATGCTCGTTGATATGCAATTCGTGCTCGTCAAACTCGTCCACTTCCACCGTTTGCGTTTTCAAATCCAAATTCTCTTCCGCCGCTTTTTCGATATGCAAGCTGGAAATATCCCGCGCATTTTCAAAGCTTCCAAACCCAAACGCTTCTAAAATCCGATTTTTATTTTCCACCGTGAGCTTCCCATCTCCGTCCGTCAAAATCCCCGCTTCGTAGAGCTTCAAAATCACTTCTCGCTTTTCTTCGGGAGAATCCACGTCCGCCGCTTCAAACTGCACGTCGCTTACGGCAAGCTCGCTCGCATTAAAATAATACACCTGCGTTTTCTTATTTTCGCCCGTCATCGTCATCAGCCGCGCATTCCCCGCGCATTGACGGTACAGCTTCAAAACCTGTTTGGCAACCGCCTTCATCGCGCGCTCTATGTTAAAAATAGTAGCCGATAACCGCGCTTCGTCCTGCTCTAATAAAAGCTGTAAGCCCGTCGCACTCGTCACCCTTGTCGGCGTCGAATTTTGCGAAAGGTCGCTCACGCCCGAAATGAGTGCAAACTCCTTTTCCAGCCATTCTTCTTCCGCCGCAAACTCGGGTGGAATTTTTCCGCAATCGAGCATTTCCGGCGCCTTTCCGCCCTGCCGATAAACGAGTATTTTTCCCGGCAACAGCCCTTCTTCCGCCAACTCATCGACGTCCACCGCGCCGTCTTCCACCGTCAAAACGCCCATCGATAAACGGTTCAAAAACTCGTGCTTACGATTGCGCACGGCGTTATAGGCGCGCTGTACGGGTATCAATCTATCAATAATACTCATTCCAAAGAAGGCAGCGGGCAAACGCATACAATCTTGTTTTACAAACGGAAAATCCCGTTCTCCGCGCTCACCGTTTTGATAGGGCAAATCCCCTTCGAAGAGCAATTTTTCGCCCGCCACGATTTCTACGCGCCCGTTTGGAAACGCCGCGCAAGGCCGCGTGTATCTCTCCACCAAAATCACCGCTTCTTCGTCCGCTGCGTACCCGTTTGCACTATCCATAAGCGGCAGCTTGCCCGTAGCTTGGGGTAAAGGGACCGTTATCGCCTGCGCAACCGTATCCCCCTTTAACGCCACCCCGAATTTTTCAAATACGTAGCTGGGCGACACCGCCTTTGCGTGAATCAAGCTTTCCACTTCATTCCAATTTTCCGCGTGCAGCTTATCGGGAAAAATTTCAAACGGCGACACGACGCTCACCTGCACTTCGCCTTCAAAAATCGGCGCGCCCTGCTCGTCAACGGCTACCTGCCTACCCCCTTGCTCATTCCAAACCACCTTATAAAACACCGACCCGCACACTTCCGACCAAATGGTAGCGCGCGAAACCAGCTGCGAAAAGCAAATACGGTCTTGCACGTAATTGAGTACACCCGTCGCGAGCTTTGCCGCTTTCAAATCGCCGTCTTCATCGGAAAACGCACGCACACGCAAGATAGGTCGCACCTTTTCCAGCTTCGCAAGGCGCGATTCGACGGTGGGCGCAATATGGTTAAACACCCTGCGCGATTGCCAGTAAAAGCGCGCGTCTTCCTGCTCCACACCGCCAAAGGGCGATACGTCGCAATACTGATTTCCGCTATAAAAATTCATATTGAGTATCCACCCGTTTTCCACGTCCCGTCTTTGTTCTCTTCTCTTTTCAAAATCCGCGATAATCTCCGCCACGAGTTTCTTCTCTCGCAACGCCTTCTCGCTTTCTTCCCGTTGAATTTCCGTCTTCGATTTCGTCATATCTTAACTCTCCTTTTTTGTTCTAACCACACGTTTTCTCGGCTTTGGACGCGGCTTTTTTACCGCCGTTTTCTCGTCCGTATCCATAGCTTTTACCGTTTTTCGCTTCACAGCTTTTTTACTTTCATCGCATACCTGCCCCGCACATTCCGCATTTTTAAGCAAATCCATCAACCGCTGCTTTTCCGCTTCCAGCTCTTCGTCGGATAACGCTTCCACGCCGGCGCTATTCCCATCGCCCAGCAATAGCTGCACCGCCTTCAAATCGGGCGGAACGTCCTTTTTTATCCGCTTTCGCTTGGTGAGTTTTAGCTCTCCGTTCACTTCGGCAAACTCTTCCGTCACTTCGGCAACCTGAAAGCCAAGCGCCACCTTCAAAAGCGCGTCTTCCAATTTTTCTTTTCCCTGCATTTCTCCCCCTTATTTAGCTTCCTATTTTTTTACGCTTCGCCCGCCTTAACAAAGCGGCTTTGTCCTTTTGTATCGCCGTCGGCTCCTGCTTGATCGGCGTATTTTTCGGCCGCGTCATCAAATAATAACGCATCTCGTCCAGCGCGTGGTCGTCGAGCTTTTTCGGCACGTCGCCGCTTCCCCAATAATACCCTTTGAGCTCTCTAATCAACTGCACGCAGCTTTTGAAAATGTAAATATTCGGCTTTCCGTTTTTTAAGTTTAAATAACTCTTCACCCGCGCAATCCCCGAAAACAAATCCTTATCCACGTCAGGGTTCACGAGTATATCCCGCTCGTAAAACAGCTCGGCAACGCTCTTCACGCTCGCAAGCGTGTGCTGCTTGGCAGCGCTGTCGATGAGCGCGCTCAACCGCCCGCGCCCGTCCGTTTTCCAACCAAGCTTTTGCGAAATTTCCTTAATTTTTTGCGCGTGATAATCAATATCCCTGCCCGCTTCAAAATGCTCGGCAATCACGTACACGTTATCGTCAAAATCCACCGCGTACCAATGCGCGGAAAGCGGATTGTTTAAGCCGGGGTCAATGGAAATATTATCCTGCCACTCCTTGGGCAGGGCAAACGGCTCGATGACGTGTACCTGCTCGTCAAATTCGGGATAAACCAGCCCTTCCTTGGCAGCAAAACGCCCGTATCGACGCGTTTGCAAGGTTTGCTCGTCCATACTCCGCTCCAAGGCGGCAATTTCCCCTTCGTTTAAGTACGGATTATCGCTCCACTCCATAAACTCGTACCAAATTTCAGGGTCGGAAAACCGATTGAGATATACGTCGTTATACACAAAGGTAAAGCCCTTGAGCGGCGTCATCGTCCCAAAAATATCCCCCTGCCTGTCAATGACGCGCATACGGCATTCTTCGTAAATATCGACAGGCGGCTCTTCGTCAAACCACACGAAATCCAGCGAGGTTCCTTGAAACTTTTCCCTGCCCTGATCACAGCTTTTGAACCCAATTTGCGACACGCCCCCAAACACGTTTTTTACTCTGATAAAATCGATGACGCCGCTTTCAGGCGAATCCTTTCTCCCCGCGCTCATCACGATACTTTCAATCCAGTCGGGGCGCAAATACCGCAAAATTTTCTTTTGCGCCACGTCGCGCTGTACCTGCGAAGACAGGGAAACCACCCAGCCGCACACGTCCTTTTTATTTTCGCGGTAGGGATGTACGCCGCGCGCCATATACACGCACTCCACCGCCCCGCACTCCGTTTTACCCGAACGGTTGCCGCCAAACACCCAACGATTGCGCTTTTGTGAGCGGTGAAACGCAAGCTGTTTTTGATGAATTTTTTCGCCCGTGTTATACTGCGCTAAAAAGTCGAATGCCCTACGCCGCGCCAGCTCCTTTTCAATTTCTTTTATCTTTTCTACAATTTCTCTCATAATTTCCGTCAATCTTGCAAAATCGCCCTTTGCTTTTTCATTATAATCGTGCGTATGAAAAAGTATATTTTGTCGGCGCTTTTGCCCGTTTTCATTTTCCTATATACCCTAATCCCCACCCTTGGCGCAGGCGATTATACCGCTTACGCGCCCGCCCACCCCCACACACCTACGAGCGTCGCCGCACGCGCCGACAGCTCGCCCGCTACCCACGCCGACGACACCTTTGATAACGCCCAGGTGGGCGGCTACGCCTGCATTTTATACGACGACGTCTTTTTCTACTCCGAGCCCAACGAAAAGCGCGGCGTTTTCCTGCTCCCGAAAACGTACTACGTCAAAATTCTTTCCCTTTCCCCCGACTTTTGCCAAATCGAATATCTCTACGACGCCGCCAACGTCAAACGACTGGTCGGCTATGCCAAAACGGCAGACTTAACGTTCGTTCCCTACACGCCCAAACAGCCGTATTTATACAAGCTCATCGACGTACGCTATCGCTTGGATAACGACAGCAACGTTTCGTTCACGTCCGGCATTTTCGACGAAATCACAATCACCTGCGCCTATTACGGCGATTATAAAATCGGCTCGCAAACGTATTGCTACGTCCTGCGCGACGACGTGTTCGGCTACGTCCCCAAACCGAACGGACTTACTTACGACGACAATACCGAATACGCCGCTTGGCTGGACGAACAGGTGCAAAACGTAGTAGGCGATAACGTTCAAAACCCCAACCAGTCGGCTACGCCTGCGCAAATCGCTATCTTAATTGCGCTTTGCCTACTCGTTCCCGTACTCGCTGCATTCATTTTACGCACAGGCAAACGCCAAACGCTGGACGAAGACGATTAGCCCTTACGCGCCCAACCACTCCTTCTCCGCTACGGACAATCCTTTGCTTTTCGCTCGCTGAATACAAGCATACGCCTGATGGAACAGCGGCAGCTTTTCAAACGTGAATGCAAACGTCTCTTCGGTAATCCCTTCGCCTGCAAACAACTCGGTAAGTTTTTTAATCAGCCGGTTTTGCAAGCGGAAATATTTACGCTCGCAAGGAATGGAAACTTGTCCGCCCGCGCTTTGCACAGGACGGGAAACGCCGCGTTTCATTTTTCTTCGCCTGCCAAAATACCGCATTTGCACCAAAATCTTTTCCGTATCGCTCAATTTTTTAAGCACCCTATCCACGCACCCTTTGAGCCAAACCAAATTCCGCTTTTCCACAATTTGCCCTGCGATATATTCGGCAAGCTTGTCCGCGTTCATATTCCCTTTATAGGATAAAATCGCCTTATTCAAAATATGCTCTTCATAATCTTTTTCCACCGTTTTCAAAAACGGATATACGTATAAAATCGCTTTCACGTACCCTTTCAAATTCGTCACCTCACTCCACGAACTCCGCGCTTTTATTTACGCTACGCATTATGTCACACCTTTTCCCCTTTTTCAACCCTAACCTGCCACTTTTTTGAGAAAAACGCGAACATTTGTTCGTATTTGCACCCTAAAATTACGCTTAAATATGCCAACGTAGTGCCTATTTAAGTATTTTTTGCGTTGTTTTTCTATTTTTTTCCTTTTAGGGATAGCGTAATTTCAAAGCGGGAAAAACCGCAACTTTTTTTTCGCTGAATTATTGCTTTTTTTTTACAATCGTGTTATAATAAAAGTGTATGAGAAGAAATAGCTTAAAAACAATATCCTTGCTTGCTTTTACCGCGTCGGTTTTCGCCTGCGCGGCGCTGCCGTTTGCGCAAAACAAAGCGGCTGCTGCGCAAGAAAGCGATTATTTGCTTTCCCCTATTTCTTACGAGCAATATCTGCCCTTAAACGAGCCGTCGGATATTGCCGTTTGCGAAGATTATACGGCGATTGCGGACGGAAATATCCTTTACGTTTACGACCGCACGGATAACGAATACCGCACTATTTGTTTTCAAGCGGGCGTTATTACCAAAATTCAATTTGACGAAAACGACGATTTATACGCACTCGATTCGCTGATGGACTTTTACAAAATCGACGTAAAAACGAGTGCCGTTTCCCCCGTTTCCGCTTTGCAATGCACAACCTTTTTAATCGACGGAAACAATTTATATTACACAACGTCGGCAGGCGGAAAGAGCAAGCTCTTCCAAACGCAGCTATCCAGCCCCGACAAAACGACGGCAAAGGAGCTGGTCAACGGACTTTCCGGCTCACCCGCACTCGCTTTTTACGAAAACGAGTTGTATTTCACGGACGAGAGCTTTACCACTCGCTTACACCAAATCAATCCCGAAACCAAGCAAACCCAAGAAGTAGGCGCATTCTCGTTTGCGATTGCCGCGATGGATATTATCGACGGCGAGCTTGCCTGCACGATGGAAACGCAAGATTTTAAGGGCGATTTTTGCACGTATCCGCTCGTGGAACTTGTAGGTAATACCCCCATCACACGCATAGAAGGCGAATTTTCCGCAGTGACGGCGTTCGACGGATTGTTTTACACAATCGAAGGCGGAATTGTTAAGCAATACTCTGCCAAGACGCAGGGCTTTACCGATTATGAAATTTGTTCTTCGTCGAACAGCAAGCACCGCTTCAACGGCGCAACGACTACGCATTTAAGCGGTACTACTTTGTACGTTGCCGACGCAGGCAACCGCCGTATTTGCGTTTACGACACGCTTACAAATACGTTCAAAATGCCGTTCGTCACGGACACGCCCCCTGCGTTTTTAAGCGCGGACGAAAAAACGCTGCTGGTGGCAAGCAGCGACCGCGCGGAA
>JAZRIK010000060.1:0-11624 GCA_045645245.1 Candidatus Scatosoma sp.
AAAACCTGCCGTAAAGAAAGCGTTTATAGCTTCTGTCGTTGTCGATCGTACGCTCGATCCACTTTTTTTGTTTTTCTGTTAATTTTTTCATCTTTTTCATCTTTTCCCCTTTCATACCGACATTATAAAGCGGTTTACACCACTTTGTCAAGACGTTTTATTCCCTTTTTGTCGCTTTTACCGCGCTTTGTTTTATTCCGCTTTCCCTTTCATATATCCTTATTATATCGCGCGCGTATTATATTTATATGAAAATTTTGTTATTTTTTTGTAAAAAGTTGGCGGTTTCTTCCTTTTTCTATCCCCCTTTATCACTTTTTCATAAATTAAAAAAAAATTTTTCAACTTTTTTTCAAAAAACCATTGACAAATGGCAAAATTTGTATTATACTATAATCACTTAATAAAACTAAATCCTAATAAGAAAGGAGTTTCACTATGAAAAAATTTGAATGTCAAGTATGTCATTACGTTGCGGAAGGCGCTGCGCCTGAAGTATGCCCCGTTTGCAAGCAAAGCGGTAAATTTGTAGAAAAACCCGCGTTGAAAGGCTCGAAAACGGAAGCGAATTTGTGGACGGCGTTTGCGGGCGAATCGCAAGCAAGAAACAAATACACCTACTTTGCGAGCAAGGCAAAGAAAGAAGGGTTTGTGCAAATTGCGGCACTCTTTGAAGAGACCGCGAACAATGAAAAAGAACACGCGAAAATTTGGTTCAAGCTTTTGCACGGCGGCGAAGTTCCCACTACTGCGGAAAACTTGTTAGCGGCTGCGGAAGGCGAAAACTATGAATGGACGGATATGTACGCGGAATTTGCGAAAGTGGCTCGCGCGGAAGGGTTCGACGACATCGCTACCCTGTTCGACGGCGTTGCGGCGATCGAAAAAGAACACGAAGAAAGATATAGAAAGCTGCTCGCGAACGTGAAGGGCGATCTCGTATTCTCCAAAGACGGCGACGCTGTATGGCAATGCTCCAACTGCGGTCATATCGTTGTTGGTAAAAAAGCACCCGAAGTTTGCCCCGTTTGTGCGCATCCTCAAGCTTATTTCCAAGTTCGCGCGGAAAATTATTAATTTGACAATTTCAAAAACTGAATATCTTACAATATAATAAATTCCCGACGAAGCGCCCCTTCGTCGGGTGATTTTTTGCATTCGTCGCATACCTGCCTGCTTGGTTTTAAGTGAATTGAGACGCTTTGCGCTGTGGGGATATTGATACGAGATTGCCGCAGTCGTTTCACTCCTTCGCAATGACAGGGTGAGCAGTTTATCGTCGGGATTGCTTCACTGCATTCGCAATGACCGCTGGATAAGGATTGCTACATAAGAATCGCCCGCCGATGAAAATCGGCGGGCGGGTTTTTTACATTCTTTTATACGTTCTTTTCGATGGATGCCGCGGAAACTGCTTTGGGTACGAACCCTAAGTTGTTCGCCGCCACTTGACCGTTTTTGAAAACGAGTACGTTGGGAATAGACGAAATTCCGTATTTTTTCGCCGCTTCTGCGCTGCTGTCTTCGTCAACGTCCACTTTTACGAACGTTGCCTTGTCCGCATATTCGCTAGCAACTTCTTCAAAAATAGGGCCGAGCATACGGCAAGGGCCGCACCAGTTTGCCCAAAAATCGCATACAACGGGCTTGTCGCTCGTTTGTACAAGTTCTTCTAATTGTTGTCCGTTTACGTGTTGTACCATATCCTTATCTCCTTTCGTAGTTTGTTTATTTTTCTGCAAAATATGCAACGGCATTTGCAAAAGCGACCTTTTCACTTTCGCCCGTTTGCATATTTTTTGCGTTCATTACCCCTTCCGTCAATTCGTTGCCGCCGATGACCGCTACGTATTTTGCGCCGATTTTGTCCGCGTACTTAAATTGCGCTTTTACCGAACGTTCCATATGGTCGATTTCGGCGAAAATTCCGTTCGCGCGGAGTGCGCAGGCAAGTTCGAATGCTTTTTGACGGCTTTCCTTGTCCATACCCGCGATATACACCGTCGGCTTCTTTTCTTCGGGAATTTGCGCGCCCGATTGCTCCATTACCATCAGCAGCCGCTCGATGCCCATCGCAAAACCGACTGCGGGCGTAGAATTTCCGCCCAACTGCTCAATTAAGCCGTCGTATCTGCCGCCGCCGCAAACGGTGCCTTGCGCGCCGATGGACGTGGATACGAATTCGAACACGGTGCGCGTGTAATAATCCAGTCCGCGCACGATGCGGGGATTGATTTTATAATCGATTTTTGCAAGGTCAAGGCAGGTTTTCAGCTCGTCAAAGTGCGTTTTGCACTCGTCGCAAAGATAATCGAGAATGGTCGGCGCGTTGGCGTTGATTGCTTTGCACCCTTCTTCCTTGCAATCCAAAAGGCGCAAGGGGTTTTTCTCGTAGCGCGTTTTACAATCGTAGCAAAGCGCGTTTAAGTGCGGCTCGAAAAACGCTTTGAGCGCTTTGTTGTACGCCGCGCGGCAGGTCGGGCAACCGATAGAGTTGATGTACAGCTGTACCTTTAAGCCCAGCTTTTTCAAGAGCGAATCTGCCATTAAAATCGTTTCCGCGTCCGTTTGCGCACTCTTTGCGCCGAAAATTTCTACGCCGAATTGATGAAATTCTCTAAGCCGTCCTGCTTGCGGGCGTTCGTAGCGGAATGCGGGAATGATATAGTACATTTTCGCGGGCAAAACGCCGTTGCCAAGTCCGTTTTCGATGAACGAGCGCACGACGCCTGCCGTGCCTTCGGGTTTGAGCGTAATCGATCTATCGCCCTTGTCCTTGAACGTGTACATTTCTTTTGTCACGACGTCCGTCGTTTCGCCCACGCTGCGGTTAAACAGCTCGGTGTGTTCGAAAACGGGGGTGCGGATTTCTTTGAGCGCAAACAGCTGTGCCATTTCGCGCGCCGTGTTTTCTACGTATTGCCATTTGTACGATTCGCTGGGCAAAACGTCTTTTGTGCCTTTGGGAATGTTGATCATATTTATTACCTTTTTATCTTTTTTTCTGTCGTTCAACGCATACCTGGGTGCTTCAAACGTGTTAAAGCACATACTTTTTGAGATTTCTATCACCCGTGAGTTTTTGCAGGTGTTCGTCCACGTAGCGTGCGTCGATATTGAGCGTGAACGTAGGATAATCGCCGCCTGCGTTAAAGGAAATGTCTTCGAGCAGGTATTCCATAACCGTATGCAGGCGTCTTGCGCCGATGTCTTCGCTGGTTGCATTCAGCTCTACCGCCACTTCGGCAATGCGTTCGATTGCGCCTTGTTCAAACTGCAAATCGATATTATCCACGCTTAAAAGCTTGCCGTACTGGAAGGTGAGCGAGTTTTCCGTTTCCGTTAAAATGCGTACAAAATCTTCTTTCGTCAAGCTGTGCAGCTCCACCGATACGGGGAATCTGCCTTGCAGCTCGGGGATTAAGTCTTCAATCGCGGACACGTGGAATGCGCCTGCTGCGATGAATAATATAAAGTCGGTTTTAATGGGGCCGTATTTGGTGACGACGGTTGAGCCCTCGACGATGGGCAAAATGTCGCGTTGTACCCCTTCGCGCGAAACGTCCGCGCCGTTTTGGTTGCCTTTGCCTGCGATTTTGTCGATTTCGTCGATAAACACGATGCCGTCGTTTTCCGCACGGTACAGCGCTTCCGCTTTGATTGCGTCGTCGTCAAGCAGCTTGGAAGATTCTTCTTCCATAACGATTTGGAACGCTTCCTTGACGGTGAAACGGCGTTTTTTCTTTTTTTGCGGGAACATATCGCCAAAAATACTGCCGATGGAAATGGCTGCGCCGCCCGGAACTAATTCCATCGGTTGCGACGTTTCCGATACTTCCATTTCGATAGTGAAGTTGTCATATTCGCCCTTTCGCAAGCCGTCCAAGAGCTTGTTTTCGAAAATTTCCTTCGCTTCGTCGCCCTTTTCGTCCTTTTTCGCTTCGGCAAGCGCTTTGAGCAAGCGGCGTTCGGCCGCGTGCACCGCTTTGAGCTTTACTTCTTCTTGCTTTTCCGCTTTTACAAGCCGATAGGCGCATTCTGCCAAATCGCGAATCATACCTTCGACGTCTTTACCCACGTACCCAACTTCGGTATATTTGGTCGCTTCTACCTTAACAAAGGGCGCTTTGACGAGCTTGGCAAGACGGCGGGCTATCTCCGTTTTACCAACCCCCGTCGGGCCTTTCATAATGATATTTTTCGGCGTGATTTCTTCGCGGATTTCCGCGGGAAGCTGGGCGCGGCGGTATCTGTTTCTAAGCGCAATCGCCACCGCCTTTTTCGCTTCATCTTGGCCGATAATGTATTTGTCTAACTTATATACAATTTGTTTAGGGGACAAATCCATAGCTTATTTCGTCTCCTTTTTCGTCGATTTTTTATTGTTTGCGACGTCGGTTGCGTTGCATTTGTTTCCTACCGTTTCCAATCGAATGTTGTCGTTGGTGTAAACGCAAATTTCCGACGCGATTTTGAGTGCTTTTTGCGCGATGGTTGCCGCGTCGTAATCTGTTTCTTGATACAATGCGCGAGCGGCTGCGAGCGCGTAGTTGCCGCCGCTGCCGATGGCGCAAACGCCTTCGTCCGGCTCAATTACTTCGCCCGTACCCGATAAAATGAGCAGGGTGTTCTCGTCTGCCGTAATCATCATCGCGTCTAATTTACGGCCGATTTTATCACTTCTCCAAAGCTCGGCAAGCTCTACCGCGGAACGCATTAAATTGCCTGAAAACTTATTGAGCATTCCTTCAAAGCGTTCGGTGAGCGCGAATGCGTCGGTGACCGAACCGGCAAAGCCCAAAATGACCTTGCCCCCAAAGATACGGCGCACTTTAACCGCCGTGTTTTTGAAAATGACCGATTCGCCAAACGTCACTTGTCCGTCGCCTGCGATTGCCGTCACACCGTTTTTCTTGACGGCGCAAATGGTCGTGCCTCTAAATTCCATTTTTCTCTTCTCCTAAATACGATTGAATGTTTGTAAGCGCGCGCAGGGCGAGCGTTTTATACCGTTCTTTTTTGTCCTTGATCCGCGTAGGCAGAGGCGCGAGAATGCCAAAGTTGGCGTTCATCGGCTGAAAATCTTTACAAGGGGTGGAAATATGCGCTTGCAGCGCGCCCAGCATTGTCGTATTGTCAAACACCACTCTTTCTTTTCCGTTGAGTTCGTTTGCAATCGACATTGCGGCTAAAAGTCCGCTCGCCGCACTTTCTACGTACCCTTCTACGCCTGTAATTTGACCTGCGAAAAACAGCTTACGATTATTCTTAACCGAAAAATCGGCGTTCAAAACATCGGGCGATTGCAAATACGTGTTTCTGTGCATAACGCCGTAGCGTAAAAATTCGGCGTTATGTAAGGCGGGTATCATAGAAAACACCCGTTTTTGTTCGGGGAATTTCAAATTCGTTTGAAAGCCCACCAAATTATACGCCGTGCCCATATCGTTTTCGCGGCGAAGCTGTAATACCGCGTATGCGCGTTTGCCGTCTTCGTCCAACAGCCCGACCGGTTTGAGCGTGCCAAAACGCAGCGTTTCTCTGCCGCGCGAGCACATTACTTCAATCGGCATACACCCCTCGAAAATTTCGCCCTTTTCAAATTCGTGCAGGTGCGCGCGTTCCGCTTTTAACAGCTCGTCCACGAACGCGTAATATTCGTCCTTGGTCATCGGACAGTTGATATAGTCGCCCGTGCCTTTGCCGTAGCGATCGCCCGTAAACGCTTTTTCCATATCCACGCTATCGGCGGATACGATGGGCGCGGACGCGTCGTAAAAATGTAAACCGCCGCCAAACGTGTTTTGAATATCCTTGCTTAAAGCGTCGCTCGTGAGCGGACCTGTGGCGATAATCGCGTACACGGGTGCGTCGTTTTCTAATTTTGGAAGTTTTTCCGCTTCTTGAGAGACAATCGTCAAATGCTCGCACGCGCGCAGTTTATCGGTGATATACTGCGAAAAGCGTTCCCTATCCACCGCAAGCGCCGCGCCTGCGGGGACTTTGGTATTGTCCGCCGCCTCTATAATCAGCGAGCCGATCAGCCGCATTTCTTGTTTCAAAAGTCCGCAGGCGTTTGCGTAAACATCGTTGCTTTTGAGTGAGTTGGAGCAGACGAGCTCGCCAAAATTTTCGCTTTCGTGCGCGGGCGTATATTTATGCGGTTTCATCTCGATTAGCAAAGTGTCTATTCCGCGCGAAGCCAAATAGTACGCCGCTTCGCTGCCAGCCAAGCCGCCGCCAACCACCACTACCTTTGCGCCGTTATACTTCATCGTCGATTCCTTCAAAAATATATCCGCCGCTAAAATCCGGTTCGTCCATTAAGGGCGGCGCGTCGAAATCTTCCGCGAAGCTGGGGAGCGATTTTGCTTTCGTCGGTTTTTCCGCTTTTTCATAATACGAGCATTCTTTATTGCTGCACTTTACACCGCCGCGGGGTGTTTTTACGAGTGCGTCGCCGCACTTGGGGCATTTGTCGCCCGTGGGTAAATCCCAGCTCATAAATTTGCAGCCGGGATATGCGCTGCAGCTATAATATACCTTGCCTTTTTGCGATTTTCTTACCGTCATTGCGTTGCCGCACTCGGGACATTTTCCTACGAGCTTGGGCTCTTCGTCGGTGGGCATCGATAACGTAGTTTTACAATCGGGATAGCTCGGACAAGCCAAGAAACGACCGAATTTGCCGCTCTTGACCACCATATTTTCGCCGCACTTGGGACAGCGGACGGGAGAAATTTCTTCCTTGGTTTCGCTGACGATGTTTCTGCATTCGGGATAGTTGGAGCAAGCCAAATATTTGCCGAATTTGCCCGTTCTGCGAAGCATAAAGTGTCCGCATTTGCCGCACACTTCGTCTGTTTTTACGTCGCCGTACGACGAAGCTTTGCGTAAATTGAGTTCAAACCCGGGGTAAAAATCGCCGATGACCTGCCGCCAGTCGATTCCCCCTTCTTCGATGTCGTCGAGCTTGGTTTCCATTCCTGCAGTAAACCCAACGTCCATAATGTCCTTAAAACAGCCCGTGAGCATATCCACTACGTCGTAGGCAATCGGCGTGGGAACCATATATTTGCCGTCTTTTTTGACGTATTTTTGCGTGAGCTTGGAAATAATCGTCGCGTACGTGGACGGACGGCCGATTCCCTTTTCTTCCATCGCTTTGACGATGGACGCGTCGGTGTAGCGCAGGGGCGGTTTGGTGAATTTTTGTTCCTTTTGCAAATTCTCTAAATCGAGAATATCCCCTTCCTTTAAGTCGGGTAAAAGTTTGCTTACGTCGATGGAATCTTCGTCGTCTTTTTTCGCGGATACGTCTTGATAAACGGCGGTGAAGCCCTTGAATTTGAGCACCTTACCGCTCGCTTTGAAGATATAGCCGTTATTGTCGATTTCCATTTGCGCGCTGTTATATATCGCTTCGGACATTTGCGACGCTAAAAACCGTTCGTAAACGAGTTTATAAAGGGCAAAGTGCTTTCTATCTAGCAATCCTTTCGCTTTTTCGGGCGTCATTGCAAGGTCGATGGGACGAATCGCTTCGTGCGCGTCCTGCGCGCCTTTTTTGGACGCGTAATAGTTGGGCTTTTCGGGCGCGTATTCTTCGCCGTACACCGCTTTAATGCGTTCGAGCGCCTTATTTTGCGCTTCCTTGGATACGCGTGTGGAGTCCGTTCTCATATACGTAATAAACGCGATATGGTCGCCGTTTTCCGTGTCGATACCTTCGTATAAGTGTTGGGCAAGCTGCATTGTTTCGGGCGCGGTGAAACCAAGCTTGGTCGATGCGTCCTGTTGCATAGAGCTTGTCGTAAACGGTGCGGGCGCGTGCGATTTTACTACGCTCTTTTTTACTTTGGAAACCTTAAACGAGCCGTCGGCAAGCGCGACCAAAACCTGCTCGGTTTCTTCCTTGGACGACGGTTTATATTTGCGCGTGCCTTTCTTTTCCAGCATTGCCTTAAAAGCCGCGTATTTTTTATCTTGGTCGCGAAGCTCCGCCGTTAAGTTCCAGTATTCTTCCGGCTTGAACGCGGTAATTTCGCGTTCTCTTTCCACCACCAAGCGCAGGGCTACCGATTGTACTCTACCGCCCGATAACGTGCGTTTGCCCGTGGAATTTTTGTCTTCGATTTTGTGGTTGAGCAGCGTGGAAAGCTTATAACCCACCAACCGATCGAGTACGCGGCGGGCTTGCTGCGCATCGACCAAATTATAATCGATTTGGCGGGGCGTTTTGAGCGCCGCCTCGATTGCGCGCAGGGATACTTCGATAAATTCGATACGGTTTTTGCCCGATTCGACTAAACCCAGCACCGTTTGTAAATGCCAAGCAATCGCTTCCCCTTCTCTATCAGGGTCGGTTGCAAGGTAAACGCGGCCGGCTTTTTTCGTCGCGTCCGTCAAACGGCGGATTACGTCTTCTTTGCCTTCCGAGTTGACGTATTTGGGCTCGAAATTGTTTTGCAAATCTACCCCGAGCGTATGCACGGGCAAATCGCGGATATGACCTGCCGAAGCTTGCACGATGTACTTGCCTTGCAGGTATTTGGAGATGGTTTTCGCCTTGGAAGGCGACTCTACGATGATTAAATCCATTCTTGTCTTCCTTATATCAAGAAATTTTTTACTTTTTTAGGTTTCGCCGCTTATACGGGCGAATATTGATTGCCGCCAACGCTGACGCAAAGTCCTTTTACTTCTAATGCGGACAAAAGCGCGCGCAATTTGAATACGGGTAAGCCCGTGTGCGCGGCAAGCGCAGTGATATGCGCCGTCGAAAGCGTTTGCAGCGCCGTGAGCAGTTTTTGTTCGTCGGCGGTGAGTGCGACCGTGCGTTTTGTCGGCGTTGCATCTATACCGAATTTTTCTAAAACGTCTTGCGCCGTTTCCGTTAAATAACCGCCTTGTTTGATGAGTGCGTTGCAGCCCGTTCCTGCCGTGATCCCCACCGAATAGGGCAAGGCAAATATTTTTTTGTTGTATTGCGCGGCGTATTTTGCCGTAATGAGCGCGCCGCTTTTTTCCGCCGCACCTAATACGAGCGCGGCTTCGCCAAGCAGGGCTAGAAGTTGATTTCGATACTCGTATGAAAAACTCATCACAGGCGTATCGTAGGGGTGGGGAGAAATGAGCAAGCCGTGCTCCGCTACCCTTTTAAGCAAAGCCAAATTGGTTTGCGGAAGGGCGGAAAAACCGCCTGCGAGTACGCAAATTACTTTGCCGCCAACGGATAGCGCGCTTTCGATAGCGACGCTGTCGCCCCCGTCCGCGGTGCCTGTGACGATGGTAAACGCGTTTGCGACGCCTTTTACGATTTCCCCGCCCGTTTTCAGTGCCGCCGTCGGGGTTCTGCGCGAGCCGACTACCGTCAATTTTCGACTATGCAATAGAGAAATATTCCCGATTGCGTACAGGGCTTTGGGGGCGGTTGCAAGCGTTTTCCATTCGCTTGGATACGCAGTATCGTCTATGGTTATTGTTTGGATTTTGTCTTGCGAAAATTGCATTTATCCACTCCGTTTAATCGTAATCGGAAAGCGTTGCGCCGTACGTGCGGTAAGATACCGCTTCGTAAACGTGGTCGGGCGTAATTTCTTCGCACAGCTCTAAATCGGCAATCGTGCGCGCTACCTTTAATATACGCGAACGCGCGCGGGCGGATAAGTGTAAGCTTTCAAACGCTTCTTTGAGTACGCTTTCGCATTCGGGGGACAGCTTGCAGTATTGACGGGTTTCTTTTTCCGTCATTTCCGCGTTCGTCACAACCCTACTCCCTTCAAAACGCAAGCGTTGTACCTTTCTCGCTGCGTCCGTGCGCGCCTTGATACACGCGCTTGTTTCTTCTTGCACGTCCGATACCAAATCGTCGTATTCGACGCCATCTACTTCTACTTGAATATCGATTCTGTCAAGCAGCGGCCCGGAAATTCTCGCTCTATAACGGCGAATGTCGTTGGGCGTACAGGTGCAGCGGCGTTTGCTGCTGCCGTAGTTGCCGCAAGGGCAAGGGTTCATACTTGCACAGAGCATAAACGACGCGGGATAGGTGACCGTGCCGCCGGCGCGGGAAATGGTGATAACGCCGTCTTCCAGCGGTTGACGGAGCGATTCGAGTGCGGAGCGTTTATATTCGGGCAGTTCGTCTAAGAAAAGTACGCCGCCGTGGGCAAGAGAAATTTCGCCCGGATGCACCGTTTTGTTGCCGCCGCCGCATAACGATACGGTGGTTGCCGTGTGGTGCGGACTTCTAAACGGGCGGTCGGTGACGATGCCTTTATCCCCCAGCGTGCCTGCGACCGAGTGAATTTTCGTGATTTCCAGCGCTTCGTCGAACGACATATCGGGAAGTATGCCCGGTACTGCCCTTGCAAGCATCGTTTTACCGCTGCCCGGGGGGCCGACGAATAAAATATTATGCCCGCCTGCGACCGCTACTTCCAAGGCGCGTTTGGCAATCGGTTGGCCTTTGACGAAAGCCAGATCGTGCGTGCGCTGTTGCTGCGTGTTTTTACCGTCGAACTGGGCGGTAGCGACTTTTTCAAGCGGAGAAAGCGCGGATAAGTGATCCACTACTTCTTTTAAGTTTTTCGCCGCATATACTTCCACGCCGTGGATATAGCCCGCTTCGTTTTTGTTATCGAAGGGTACGATGAATTTTCTAAAGCCCTTATCGCGTGCGGAAATGATGGACGGAAGTACGCCGTTTACAGGGCGTAAATCGCCGTTTAAGGCAAGCTCGCCAAGGAAAATAACGCCTTCTACGTCCGCTTGCAAGGTGCCGTATGCCAAAAGCAAGCTAATCGCTACGGGTAAATCGAAGGACGATCCCTCTTTTTTTACGTATGCGGGCGCGAGATTGACAGTAATTTTATGGACGGGGAATTCGAGCGCGCTGTTTTTGATGGCGCTGCGTACACGCTCTTTCGATTCTTTTACGGCGGTGTCGGGAAGCCCTACGATGTCGTAGGACGGCATTCCGCGCGAGACGTCTGTTTCTACCGTCACGCAAACCCCTTCTAACCCAGAGAGCGCATAGCTTTGTACCTTTGCTATCATACCCCATCTCCTTTGTGCGTTGTTTGAATATACTTGTCGGTTTTTATCCAAAAATGGCGAAAATCCGCTACATTATATATATCCATTTTCTATTGTACCCTAAATGCGCGAAAAAGTAAACAAAATAAAGGTGGTTTTTTTGTAAAAAGAAAAAAAGAATGTGCGCGGGTTAAAGGGGAAGGGGGTGAATTGACGGCGCTACCGTCGTGAATTGGCTTGCGCCGTGAATTGCGCCGTTGGCGCGTGAATTGAAACGCAAAGCGTTTCGTTATGGGAATATTGAGATGAGATTGCCGCACTGCGCTTACGCTCCGTTCGCAATGACAAAAGGGCTATGCTGCGTAGTGGATAAGAATTGACATATAAATAATCCTTAACGCACGCTGTTGGCGTGCAATTCACGAACGCGTAGCGAGCAATTCACGCGTAAAATACGCAATTCATGAAAACCAACGGTTTTCAATTCACTTTATCGTATTGCGCCGCATTTTACAGCCACTTGGCGTAGGAAAATGCAAGCAAGACGCGAAGCCGCGCGGATTGGACGACGGGAACGTACATAG
>JAZRIK010000061.1:0-10089 GCA_045645245.1 Candidatus Scatosoma sp.
TTCAGAAAACGCCATTGTTCTTTTCTCTGGAACAAATGAAATGGTTTCTACCGAAATGATTGATCGCGTTTTACAGGATTTTTCTATGGGCGACGCCCTCTTTTTACAAAATGAAATAAACAATTTACCCTATATTATCGACCGCGCGTTTGAAAAGGGAATGATTATTATCTTCAACCCTGCCCCCTACACTCCTGCCTTGCAAGCGTTGCCACTTGAAAAAATTTCTTGGTTGATTCTCAATGAAATCGAAGCGCAATTTTTAGGCGGACAAGCTCTCCCCGACGAGAATATTCGCGTACTTTTGCAACGATTTCCCAGCCTAAATATTATTCTTACCTTAGGGAAAAATGGCAGCATTTTAGCAAATACAAACGAATACCTTCGACAAGCTGCTTACGAAATTACCGCTGTTGATACAACAGCGGCTGGGGATACGTTTATCGGCTACGTAATGACATTGTTGCTGCTTGGAAAAAGCAAAAAAAATGCCTTATCCATAGCATCAATGGCTTCGGCCCTTGCCGTTTCTCGCAAGGGCGCAGCAACATCTATTCCGTACTTGGACGAAGTGAAAAACGCCAAATTAACGCTTAAAATCAATCCTATCAACGACGCAAATAAACATAAAGCACATATTGAAGAATACTTTATAGCGCATTTGAAAGACGCAAATCTATCCGATTTAGCAAAAGAACTTGGATATTCGACGGATTACGTCGGCAACGTTATCAAAAAGGCAATGGGCGTGTCCTTTTCAAAATTGTTGCAAGCCAAGCGTTGCGAATACGCCGCTACGTTATTAACGCAAACCGATTTGCCCATCAACGAAATTATTCTTCGTTGCGGATATGAAAACGCATCGTTTTTCCGTTCTATATTCAAACAACAATATCAAATGCTACCGCTTGAATATCGTACAAAAACGCAATAAGTAATAAAAACGATGAAAGGCGATTGTACAGTAAGAAACAACGAATGTAATATATACGAAATTCACACGATAACGTATTACATAAAACATTCGCAATAAAGCATTCGGCGGAGTGGATAACCACCCCGCCTTTTTGTTTACGATTTGTGTTGTTGAATTTCTAAAACTTCTTCTTTGGTTGCTTTACGCAAAACTTGTTTCACTACTGCGGGGTCGTAAGGCGCGGTATCGTCGGAAAATTGTCTTACGCTGTCCACAAATACAATTTGTTCTTTGTTGTGCCTGCCCATACGCACCCAAACGTAATCGCCTTTCTCTACCGTTTTGCTCGGGTCAAAATACCAGTAATTACAACCTTCATACCCAAACGGACTAACACCGACAAATAAATATTTACCCTTCCCCTTCAAAATACGCGCAAACGCGCATTCAAACTCTTTCCGCAAATCGCGAACAAACGCTTGAATATCTTGACGGTGCAAAAGCAAAGTATAAACTCCGCCTAAATGCTTGGTTATATCCGATGCCTGCATCAAGAGCGAAATTGCCATTATGCAATCGTTTCGCCGACGCGCTTCACGGTCAACTTCCTTGCCGTCTTGGGTGTGCGGGTATAAGTCCACGGAAAATTTTGCGCGTTCAAAACGAATATTATATTCACTTGCATACGCGCCTGCAAGTAAGCGCGACATACTATTGAGCCAATTTTCCAAATCTTCTCGCGTTATATCCAAAGCAGTAGATTGATAGGAAATATGCTCGTTTTCCACATAAATTTTTACGTTTGCGTAGTAGCCCGAAGCAAACCGTTTCAACGGTGCGATCTCAAATGAAAATTTTGTGCCGTCTAAATATATCGTAGCCATTTTTTGCTCCCATTTTTTTAATTCAACGCGTACCTGCCCTGCTCGTTTTAGTAAATATTATATATATTGATAGCGTTTTCTCAAAAGGAAAAACAGCGCCGCACACAAGACAACCGTCACCATTTCCGCAACGACAAGCGATGCCCAAACACCGTTTACGCCCCAGAAAATAGGCAAAATAATTACGGCGATCGCTTGACAGATAAACGTTCGTGTAAAGGAAATTAGCAGGGAAACTCCACCGTTGGAAAGCGCCGTAAAAAACGCCGACGCGAAAATATTCAAACCGCAGGTTAAAAAGCTGAATGCAAATATACGCATACCCTTTACCGTGACGTCCAACAGCGCGGCATCGTTATCTGCGAAAATCGACGCGAGCGGTACAGCGAAGCATGCGCCTATTAGCGTCATTATTGCGCCTGCAATACTCGTGATTATTAAACTCTTTTTGAAAATATTTTTTAACTCGCTGTGATTTTGCGCCCCGTAATGAAACCCGATAATGGGTGCGGAGCCAACGGAATAACCAAGAAACATCGCAACGAAGATGAAGCCCAAGTATTGCATAATTCCGTAAGCGGAAACGCCTGAAATGCCGATCAAACGCATCAGCTGCGCATTGTACAGTATCGTGACGATCGACATCGAAATATTTGTCATCAGCTCGGACATACCGTTGATACATACGGCAAGCAGCGTTTTGCCCATAAAACGCGTTTTTCCAAGCCGTAATAAGCTATCGTTCTTACGCGAAAAATAGACAATGGGAATGATACCGCCGATGACTTGATTGAGCGCCGTTGCTGCCGCCGCGCCCGCCAAGCCCCATTTGAATACGGCGACAAATAAGGCGTCAAATAAAATATTCCCTACGCCTGCAAGTACAGTCACGTACAAACCCAAACGCGGTTTTTCCGCCGTCACGAAAAAGCCCTGAAATGCGTTTTGCAGCATAAACGCGGGTAAAACGGATAAGATGATACGCACGTATAAAATGCAACAAGCGATTAATTCTTCTTTTTCCGCAGGGGACATATCCTTTTCCGATTGCGCAAACAACCTTGCAACGCTGGGCGCGATCGCAATACCGATAATCGATAAAATAACCCCCAAGACAACCGCAGTATATATAATTAAGGAAAAGATTTGATTTGCTTTTTGATGCTCCCCTTCGCCAAGCGTTTTTGCAACTACGGCGTTGCCGCCCGTACCCAGCATAAACCCAACCGACCCCAAAATCATAATCATCGGGAATATCAAATTCAAGGCAGCGAACGGAATTTTACCTGCAAAGTTCGACACGAAAAAACCGTCCACGATACCGTAGATGGAAACAAACGCCATCATAATAACGGACGGCAGGACAAAGCGAAATAGCTTGCGATAATTAAAATGTTCGGATAATTTGATGCGTTCCATATCTCATCTCATAGAAAAGCCCGACTGCACTAAGCCGTCGGGCTTTTGATTTGGTTAATTTTGCTATTGATTAGTCCATATCCAGCAAGTCTTGATACGTTTTGGTAAACAAGGTCGTGGAGTTTTTGTATGCGTTCAATACTACGCCTTGCACTTCGCTCGTATAGTTGCTAACCGACGTACTCTTAATCGATTCGTAGAACAAATTAGAGAACGTGCCTTCTTTTTCGATGTCATTGTAGTCAAAGCCACCATATACATCGCCGTTGTCCGCGTCGTAAACGAATGCTACGTAGATGATATGCCAGCCGTAATCGGAAGGCGCTACGACGTACGTACCAACGCCTTTATTTACTGCGTATTGCGCTGCATATTCAAATTCGGAAACGAAGCTCGTCTTATAAGGCGATACCACATAACCTTGATAGGTATTCAAGCAGCCGGTATCCGTGCTGTATGCAAACATCAATTCGTTTACAGCCGAAAGCGCGGTATAAGAATCGTTAGCGCGCGTTTCGTCGCCTGCAAAGAAGAAATCGGCACAGCTCGTGTTGGTTAAATCAACCTTACCTTCGTAATACATAAACTTGCTGTAATCTACTACGTTGTTCGTCGTATAGACGTCGGTATTGTAAGAAGTTAACAAATTACCGCTGGCTTTCGTTCCGCCGAGTGCGTAGTTGATATAGCTTTCCATTTCTTGAATGAAGCCGTTGATGCTCAGCTTGTTGGGCGTGAATTCCCATTCGCCGTCGTCATTTTCAACCGCAGTACCGTTATAAGGATATTGACCTAAATATTGACCAAGCTTTTTGTATTGATCGTTATTTGTCATATTGTCCTTAAAGAACAAGTATGCGCTGTCTTGGCTACCATAATATTTATCGCTGTTTGCTTTGCTTACTTGGTAAGCATAATGCGTATGGTCGTCTTCGCCAAACCAAGTGGTACGCAAGTCTTTTGCTTGCACTTCCGCAAGCAACGCTTTACGTGCATTGAAGAGTGCGTCCCCTTTCAAGCCCTTGTTCTTCATCGCCGAATACGCTTGTTCTTGCGCTACGTCGAAGGGCAACAAAATGTTATATACAAAACCGAAATTCTTGTAGCCGTAAAGCACGAACGATTCGTCGGAGATAGAGCCGATTGCGCTTTCAAAGCTGGAAGGCGTTTCCGTATATTTGCTTTCTTGCGAAGCTTTGATTTCGTTGTATTTGTTTGCAACGTATTGATAATTGTTTGCTTCTAACGCTTCAATCGCCTTATCTTGCAAGCTCGTTAAATACTTGTTTGCAACTGCTTTGCCAAGCGCGGAAGCAAGTTCAACGTAATAATAATCGAGTTCGGTAAATAAAGCCGTGTCTTCGATTTTATCCACCAAGCCGTAGCTTTGCAGGTTGGAAAGGAACATATTATACGCTTTCTTTCTCGTCGATGCCGTCGAACCATCTACCTTTTCATACGTACCGCAGGACGTAAGCGCGTTGCGGCCGGTATAAACGTCATAGTTAAGCGCACCGTCTTTCATCGGCACGTATTCGTCTTCGAGTGCGTTTACGTTGGTAGGCATCGTGCGCGCTTCTTCGTGCGCGTGGTCGTCGCTGGATTTGATATACGAAGTTTCCGCTTCGTCCAGCGCAGCGTTGAGCGATTGCATCAACGTATATACCGTTTCGTTATATTCTTCTTCGGTCAAGAAATACTTCATACCAAGCACGTCTCTATGCGCTTTGTACAATTCTTTCGTCTTTGCGTTGGTTTCCGCTTCAATTTGTTCGTTCACGTAATCGATACAGCCCTGTGCAGTAAACGTCTTGTGTCCGTCTTCTTCATCGCTGCCGTTCGCCAAATAATAAGCCACCGCATATTGCGTAAGCACTTTTTGGTTTGCCAAGTCTTGCATAAGCAATTCAAATACGTCCTTATACGAATAACCGTAGTTTTGCACGTAATTGATACCAACGTTCACGAAATACGCAACCAAATCGCGTTTCAAAACGTCGGTTGCCAAGCTTTTGTCTGTAATCAGCTTGTCCACGTCGCTTTTAACTGCGGAAAGCTCGCCGTTTGCAAGCTCGTCGGTAATATCCACCGTCGCCGATACTTGCTTCAAATCAAGTTCGTTATCCGTGACAAGGAAGTTGCAACCGGTTGCCCCGATTGTGAGTGCCAAGCTCATAAGCAAGGCGGCCGTCTTTTTTAATGTGTTTCTCTTACTCATAAAATCGCTCCGATTTTTATCGTCTAGTTTTCCACGCGGAATCACGCGCGCACGAGTACGCACTCCGCGAATATACGCTATCACACTATATTATAACCTATTTTTTTATAAAGTGCAAACGTTTTTACTTATAAACTTTGGAAAGTTAGCGCAAATTTCAAAAATTTTGTCATTTCCGCCATCAATTCGGCTGCATCGCGCCCTTTGAAGAATTCTAAAACGGGGGCTTGCGACATATTCCAACGGGTGGTTTCGCCGTATTTATCCATCGCCGCACGAATACGCGCGTCCCCTAAAACTTCCAAAGAAGAAAATTCCAACGCGCCGACACCCTTATCCAGCGTAATCTTTTTTACGTGGAATTTGCTTGCATAGCTCTTCAAAACAGCAATGACCATTAAGTTTTCTACCGCGCGCGGCAACGTGCCGTAGGTGTCGGTCAACGACGTATATACCCGCTTATAATCCGCCACGGTGGATATTTCCGCAATTTGCTTATACGTATCCAAACGCCCTGCGCTCGATTCGATGTATTTTTCCGAAATGTAGGCGTTTGCGTGAATATCTAATTCGACCGGTTCGTACGATTCGCCCGTTAATTCTTCTTTCAAAAGCTTGGCGTACAGCTCGTAGCCCACTTTATCCATATGCCCGTGCTGTTCCGCGCCCAAAACATTGCCGGCACCGCGAATTTCCAAATCGCGCATCGCAAGCTTATAGCCCGAACCAAGCTCGGTGAATTCCATAATCGCCTTCAACCGCGCGGCGGCGTTCGCACTCATCACACGTTCCGCTTTGTAGGTAAAATATGCGTGCGCAAGGCGCGAGCTTCTGCCCACCCTGCCCTTGAGCTGATACAGCTGCGAAATGCCTAATTTATCGCTATCTATCACGATAATCGTGTTCGCGTTGGGTAAATCCACGCCGTTTTCAATGATTGTCGTAGTAATGAGAATATCCGCTTGCCCGCTATAAAAATTCAGCACGGAATTTTCCAAAACCGTTTTATCCATTCTGCCGTGCACGACGGAAATGCGCGCTTCGGGCAAAATGCGTTTCACCGTTGCCGCAAACGTGAAAATACTCTCTACTTTATTGTATAAAATGAACACTTGACCGCCGCGCGACATTTCGCGGATACACGCGTCGCGAATGAGTGTTTCCGTTTCATCGACCACGTACGTTTGCACGGGCATTCGCGCTACGGGCGGCGTGTGAATGGTGGAAATATCCCGTATTCCCGACAGCGACATATGCAGCGTTCTGGGGATAGGCGTTGCCGTCATAGTCAAGCAGTCGATATCCTTGCGAATATGCTTGATTTTTTCTTTATGCTCTACGCCAAAGCGTTGCTCTTCGTCCAAAACGAGTAAACCCAAATTTTTGAACTGTACGTCCTTGGAAAGTAGGCGATGCGTACCGATTACAAGGTCGATCGAGCCGTCCGCAAGCCCTTTTAACACCCTTTCCGTTTCCTTTGGAGTGTTAAAGCGATTGAGCGTTGCTATTTTTAAGCCGAATTGCGCAAAACGCGCTTCCGCCGTTTGGAAATGCTGACGGCAAAGCACGGTACTAGGGCACATCAAAGCCGCTTGTTTACCTGCCAAAGCGCATAAATATACGGCGCGGAAAGCCACTTCCGTTTTGCCAAACCCTACGTCGCCGCAAAGCAAGCGATCCATCACTTTTTCCGAGCACATATCCGCTTTGATTTCTTCTATCGAGCTGGCTTGATCGGGCGTGAGTTCGTGCTCGAACGCGTCTTCAAATTCCTGCATAAACGCTTTATTTTCAGGGAATTTATACCCCTTTCTCTCGGTGCGTTCGGCATATAACGCTTTCAAATCGAACGCTAATTTTTTCAGCGACGCTTTTACCCGCGCTTTGACGCGTTCAAATTCCGCACCGCCGATTTTACTCAAATGCGGGTTGCTATCGCCCACGTATTTGGACAGCGAATCCATACATTCGGCAGGTACGTATAACATATCGCCGTCTTTGTAAGTAAGCGCGATATATTCTTTCGTGCCGTCCGTGGTTTCGATTTTTTGCATTCCTACGACTTTGCCCACGCCGTGCGTTTCGTGGACGACAAAATCGCCCACTTCGGGTGCGGAAAACATATCCCCGCGTTTACGGCGAATACGGCGGGTGTCGGCGGACTTGGTATATAAATCGCTCGCGCCGATTACGGCAAGCTTACACTCGTGTAAAACAAAGCCCTTATCCAGCTTACCGTCCAACACGCAAACGCCCTTAAAATCGGTTAAATTATCGGGCAGCTTGACGGTGGAAATATAGCTTTCGGACAAGTTTTCCGTCATTTTGATTGCACGCGTGTTTTCGCCGCAGTATAAAATAACGCGATACCCACCCTTTTTCCAGTTTTGAATGTCCGTTAAAAGCGCGGGAAAGCCGTTGAGATATTTGGCAATCGGGGTAGATTTGAAATTGTAAATTTTGAGCGGCTGGAATACGAACGGATTGCCCGTAAACGTTTGCAGCGCCACGCGGCGGAAATGAGAAATTCTCTCTAAAAACCGCGTTTTTTCCGTATATTGCGCAAGCGAAAAATCGAACGCTTCGCCGCCGTCTTTCAACCTTGAAAACCGCTGCTCGTGCTCTTGATACAAGCCGTTTAATTTATCCCAAAGCGTTTTGCCTTCGTCGAAAACGAGTACCGCATTTTCGGGTAAAAGCGAGAAAAAATCGCAGCTATTTTCCAAAAGCGGTAAAACGAACGACGAGTTTATCTGCTCCTGCGATAAAATTTCGTCCTTAATCTCGCACGCGCGCGTGTAAGCTTCACTCGTTTTGAAAATTTTAACGCCCTTTTCTAACTCGGTTTTAATGCGCTCTTTATCCTTTTCCGACACAACCACGTCGGTTGCCGATAAAATTTGTAAGCTTTTCACGCCGCTTAATCGCGCGCCCGTCACCAAATCGTACGGTTTGATTTTTTCCACGGTATCGCCAAAAAAATCAACGCGCACGGGATTTTCCGCGCCTACTGGGAAAATATCCAAAATATCGCCGCGCAGGGCAAATACCCCTTCCGTTTCCACTTCGTGGCTGCGCGCATAGCCCATTTCAATAAGCCGCGCGGGCAGGGATAAAAAGTCGAATTCTTCCCCTTCAACAAGCGACAAAACGGGCAATTTTTTGGGGAATAATTGAATGAGCGCGTCTATCTCGGCAACAATCACTTCCGCGTCGTTTTGCAATGCGTGAATGCCTTTTATACGCTTAAAAAGCGCGTCTTTGGAAAGCGCTCTGCGATAGAGCAAAACTTCGTCCTTTGCCGCAATAATCTCCGTCTTTTTCCCCGACAATGCCGCAATATTTTCCGCCGCCTTTTTCGCGGAAATACTATCGGCGGTCACGTA
Organism: Candidatus Scatosoma sp.; assembly: GCA_045645245.1. Classification (GTDB taxonomy): domain Bacteria; phylum Bacillota; class Clostridia; order Christensenellales; family Borkfalkiaceae; genus Scatosoma. Next base: position 8,824 of record JAZRIK010000061.1, read on the forward strand.
AATAATTTTACCTTCAATTAACCCTGCAATTAGGTGCTTCAACGAGTCGGAAACGCCGAAAACCGCCGTGGGCGTGCCACGACGGATATCGTCTTGAAGAAGCGGATATTCTCCGCCTATATTTTCAAATTGAAAAAAGCTGCGTTTCATAACTCTTCTCGTTTTTATCAGTTAAATTGACCCATTACTCTATCGATCGGCGTGCCTTTTGCAAAGCAAACCGCCGCTTCGCCCGCTTTACGGCAAGCACTCGCAAACAGCTCGTAATCGTCCTTTCTCACTTCCGCAAGCACGTAATTGATGATGGGAATATCCACTGCTTCGTCGCGGATTCCGATACGAATACGCGCAAAGCTTGTTAAACCCGTTTCGCCGATGATGCTGCGCATACCGTTATGCGTGCCCGCGCTGCCGCTCGCGCGAATGCGCACTTTACCCTTGGGCAAATCGTAATCGTCGTAAATAACCAGCAAATTTTCAGCAGGAATTTTATACTTGGACATCAGTTGCTTTACCGCCCTGCCCGAATTATTCATATAGGTAAGCGGGCGTGCCAAAATCACCTTTTCACCGCCGATATACGCTTCCGCAACCGACGCTTCGCATTCTTTCTTTTTGAATTTAACGTTCAAAAGCTCGGCGGCGTCGCCTACGGCGATATAGCCCATATTGTGAAAGGTCTTTTCGTATTGTTTATCGGGATTTCCCAGCCCTACAATCAAATACATAGTTTTTTCTTCCTTTATCGTAAGAAGTGCCGCCGTTTTACAAGCGGCGGCAACGTCTTTGGTAGTTCCTTTATCAATCGTACAACTTGGACATCGGTTTGTCAAGATATACGTTTTCGATTGCCGCGGCGAAAATGTCCGCTACCGACAATACTTCAAATTTATCCAACTTCTTGCTTTCAGGCAGATGAACGGTATCGAGCATTACAAGTTTGGTAATCGCCGATTTTTCCAACCGCTCGATTGCGGGACCGCTCAATACAGCGTGCGTACAACCTGCATATACTTCGAGTGCGCCTGCGTCCTTAATCGCTTGCGCGCCTTGGCAAAGCGTACCTGCCGTATCGATCATGTCGTCGATCATAAGACATCTCTTACCAGCAACGTCGCCGATAATGCTCATAACTTCCATAACGTTTGCCTTGGGACGACGTTTGTCGATAATTGCAAGGGGAACGCCGAATTTTTCAGCAACCTTTCTAGAACGTTTTACACTGCCAAGGTCAGGAGCAACGACTACGTCGATATTGCCCTGCTT
>JAZRIK010000062.1:0-24221 GCA_045645245.1 Candidatus Scatosoma sp.
TTCATCGTATATAGAATACGGCGTTGAACGGGTTTTAAGCCGTCTTCTACTCTAGGCAAAGCACGATCCAAAATAACGTATTCGGCATACGGCAACATAGAGGTATGCAATACTTTTTCAAGCGGCTCAACGTATAATTGACCGCTAGGCTCCATCATTTCGGGTTCTTGTTTAGATTTCGCCATTGCCATCTACCTCCTTGTCCGTTTTTTCCATCTTTTCCATAAACGAATCGCGCTTATTAAAGTTTGCGTAGCGAGCCAAAAATTCTTTTCTGCCTTCTACCTTGTCCCCCATCAGCGTCGTAATCATTTTTTCCGCTTTCGCCGCGTCTTCTACCGTCACTTGAATTAAATTACGCGTGGCAGGGTTCATCGTCGTTTCCCAAAGCTGGTCGGCATTCATTTCACCCAAACCTTTGTAGCGCTGCACTTCATAGCCCTTGCCAAAATGCGCCGCTTTTTCGTCTAATTCCTTATCGTCGTAGGCGTATTCGATTTTGCTGCCCTTTTGAATTTTATACAGGGGCGGCATACCGATATACACGTAGCCGGCATTGACCAAAGGACGCATATATCTAAAGAAGAAAGTAAGCAAAATACAACGAATGTGCATACCGTCTTGGTCGGCATCCGATAAAATAATGATTTTATTATAGTTGGATTTTTCCAGTTTGAAATCGGGGTCGATGCCTGCGCCGATTGCGCTGATCATCGTTCGAATTTCTTCATTTTCAAGGATTTGGCTTAATTTTTTCTTCTCTACGTTGAGCGGCTTACCGCGCAAGGGTAAAATGGCTTGCGTTTGGCGCACGCGCGCTTGCTTTGCCGTACCGCCTGCCGAATCGCCCTCTACGATAAACATTTCGTTGAGTTCAGGTTTTCTACCCGAGCAGCCCGCCAGCTTACCGATGAGCGTCAACCCGTCGATTTTTTTGGTTTTTCTTGCGTTGTCCAACGCTTCCTTGGACGCAATACGCGATTTTGCCGCGCCTTGCGCTTTTTTGATGATTTCGTCCATCGTCTTTTTATAGCCGCGAACGTTCTTAAACTCTGCAAACGCATCGACAACCGCACTTTCTACCGCAGGCCGCGCCGCCGTATTACCAAGCTTGGTTTTCGTTTGACCTTCAAATTCTACCACGCTGATTTTGACCGAAAGTACGACGTTGAGACCTTCGCTGTAATCGTCCCCTTGCAAATTCGAGTCTTTATCCTTCAAAATACCGCTGCTGCGCGCGTATTCGTTGAAAACTCTCGTCAAGCCCGATTTTAAGCCGACTTCGTGATAACCGCCGTCCACAGTTTTGATATTGTTTACGAAAGAAATCATCTTTTGACCGTAGCCGTCGGTGTGTTGCAAAGCAAATTCGATTAAAATATCGTTTTTAACCGTTTTATAATAGATGGGTTGCGCGTACAAACGTCTTTCGTCGCGCGTTAAATCTTTCACGTAGTCGGAAATACCGCCGTCGTACTTAAATACCACGCGATACGGCTCGCTTTCCAGGGCAAGCTCGTCCACGGTATCAAACAGCGATTGCTGGGGCGCGTTTTGGCTGGCAAGCGATAACAAATCGAACGGCTCGTCCGTTTGCGGCGTTTGTTCTGTTTCCGCCGTTTCTTCCGTATTTTGTTCTTCGCTTTCCCCGTCCATAAACGACATTCTGCGTTTTGCTTCCGCCATAGAAATACGCTCGTCAATCAACGTAATTTCTACGCCCTTATTCAAAAACGCCATTTGTTTTAAGCGTTCTTCTACCGTATCCAAATCGAAATTTACTTCTTGGAATACGCGTGCGTCCGGCTTAAAACGAATATACGTACCCTGACGGTTGGTTCTTACGCCCGTATCTTCGAGCGGGCCGTCGGGGTCGCCCGAAATAATTTTATTTTTGTTTTTTCCCGTACCGTAGTGCGAGTGGAAACTCATCTTATAAATGCGCTTATTTCTATACACTTCAACGGTCAACCACTCAGACAAAGCGTTGGTGACCGACGCGCCTACGCCGTGCAAGCCGCCGGAAAATTCGTAGTTGCCTTGACCGAATTTACCGCCCGCGTGCAGCTTCGTAAACACGAGCTGAACACCCGAAATTTTTTCTTTCGGGTGAATGTCGGTAGGGATACCGCGACCGTTGTCTTCGACGGAAGCACTGCCGTCTGAATGCAACGTCACTTTGACTTTATCTGCGTGTCCGTTTGCCGCTTCGTCGATGGCGTTATCTACGATTTCCCAAAGAATATGGTGCAATCCCTTAACGCCCGTCGAACCGATATACATACCCGGGCGCAAACGCACTGCGTCTAACCCTTCCAGTACCTGTAAGCCGCCGGAAGTATATTCGTTTTTACCTGTTTCCTTTTTTTGCTCTTTTGCCATTTTATCCTCAATCGTGTCGATTTATTTTTTCAAATTTACCAAAAAAACGCACTAAAATATGCCATTCTATCCTATTATAGCACCTTTTTACAAATTTTTCAAACGTTTGAATGAAAATTTTTTTACGCCTTGTTAAGATTTTCGATAATTTTTAATACTTCTTCCAAGTTTTTTGCTTGATAGGTAGGTTGCACTTGTCCGTTTGCCGTTTTTTCGTGCGGATTATACCAAATGGACGTAATATTTGCATCGTTTGCGGCTTTGATATCCGCCGACAAGCTGTCCCCCACCCATACCGCGCGTTCTTTGTCAAAACCGTCGATATGCGCAATTACATAATCGGTATAGCCCTTTGCGGGCTTATTGATTCCGATAACGTCCGACACAAAAATATCGTCTGCGTACGCGTGTAAATTTGCGATTTCAAAGCGAGATTTTTGTATCCAAGCCGTACCGTTGGTCACGATATATACACGCCCGATTTTGCGCAAAGCGGTTAAAAAATCTCTTGCGCCGTCGATGTATATAGGGTTAGTCGCCAACGAATGCAAAAAACAATCGTTAAATTGTTTGCCGTCAACTTGGTCAAAGCCCAAACGCGGCAAAAACCAAGCAAAGCGATTATTCATTAAATCTTCGCGCGTTAATTCCTTTCTTTCCAACGCTTCCCAAAGGGACGCGTTAAATACACGAAACTTGTCTAAATACTCTTGTTTCCAAGCAATGCCTGTTTTTTCAAACGCTAATTTTAACGCGAGTGCCGACGCGCCGTGAAAATCGAGCAAAGTATCGTCCGCATCTACTAAAAAAATGTCTTTCATCTTATTCCCCTTTCGTGTTTTTTGCAGGTTGAATTACGGCGAGCTCTTTCATTGCGCGCGTGTAAGCGATATACCGTTCGCTATCGGAAAGCCCTTCATCTACCACTACGACGGAAGAAAATTCTAACCCTTTACTTTCGTAAACGGTCAAAATATTCACCTTTGAACGGGATAATTTACCCTTTTGCGCAACGTCGTTATACGATTTTTTTGCAAAAACGGCTTTTTGTTCTTCCGAGCAAATCAACGCTTTTAAGCCCTTTTTATTCTTGAAGAAAGAATAAACCCCACTCGGCTGTATCGTTTGCACCGCAGGTCCGTCAAAGCCGATGGGTTGCATATCCAGCCCCAAGTTTTCCGCAACAAATTGTACAATTTGGTTGGTGTTGCGATAGTTTTGATTTAAGTTATAAACGGTGAAATCGTCAAAGCACGTATTCCACGAGCGAATTCCGCGCCAAGCCGTGACGTTTTGGGCAACGTCGCCAAACACATTGAACGCAGCTTTTTGGTTGATTTTACGCAGCAAATCGTATTCGCACGCGGAAATATCCTGTCCTTCATCCACAAATACGTACGAATAGGCGGGCGATAAGCGTTCGCTGATTTGCGCGCAAATTACGCACAGCGCGTACGCGTCCGATTTATAAAGCGATTTAGAAAGCATTCCGTAAGCGCGTTTTTGTTTTTTGATTGTTTCCCGATAAAAATACCGTACGATATCGATAAACGATTCGCTGCCGCCCAGCTCGATAAATTCTTTCTCGCCGCGAAGATAGGTGTAAAATTCCGCAAAAGCAGTATTATTTTCGCCGATAAAACGCACTTTATCCTTGATTTTGATAATTTCTTCTACAATTTCTTGGCGGCGCGCAATTCTATCGGCATAGGTATATACTTCCACCCCGCCGATCGTTTGATGGAATCGGCGCAAATCGGCAATTTCTTGCTCGATGGACGCTTGCAGCTCGTTTAACGATACTATCGCGTCTGCAATAATTTTTTCTTCGTTGCATACTAATAGACTCGCGCTTTTATAAAAGGACGTAAGCTGTCGATAGAAATATCCGTGCGAGCGTGCGCGTTCGCTTGTCAGCGTACCGCTTAAAAAGTCTTGTACGTCCAAAATTGCGTTCATCAGCTCGCGGAAGGGCTTGGTGTAATAAAGTCCCCCTTCTTTGCGTTCTTTGATTTCGCCAAGTACCGCTCTACGCACGCGCATAGACGCGTTTTTAATGCTTTCGTAGGCAAGCAGTTGACGTTTGCAATTTTCTAAAATCGTATCGATAAACTCGCGGCATTCTTCCCCGACGAACAAGCCGTATAAATCGTCGTACGTCTTATCCGTTTTGCGGCGAACGTCTTGCACGAATTTGGGCGAATAAACGTATTGCAAATACCGTTCGTCTTCCTTTTGCGTTCGGTCTATCCTACCGCTGATATCAATTTTTTCGTTTTTAAGCACTTGCAGGAAATAATCGTAAATGGTCGTTGTTTGCACGCGCTGCAAATCCAAAATTTGCGTGAGTTCGTCAATGAATGCGTTAAACGAGCTGCTCGGCGTAATCATAAGCACGTCGCGCGGCTTCATTTGGTCGTTGTTGTACATCAAATAACTCAACCGATGCAGCATAACCATCGTTTTGCCACTGCCCGCACAGCCCTGCAAAACAAAATTCATTTTTTCGGGCGCGGTGATAATTTCGTACTGCTTTTCCTGAATGGTTTGAATGATGTCGCGCACGGAAGATTCTTCCTTGCGGTTTTTGATAATTTCGCGCAAAAACGGGTCTAATACGTTTTCTTCGTCGCGGTCGGCAATTTCTTCCGCCGTTAAATAATCGCGCAAGGATAAATATTCGTTCTTAAAATCGACCACTTTCCCGCTTTTGGTGATAATCGCACGGCGTAAAATCGTCTTATACTCGTATTCGTTTATCGTAAACGACGAGCAACTCTTTTGATAGTATCTACGCGCAAGCGGGGCGCGCCAATCTACAATTTCCAAGCGCACGTCCCCTTTTTTGCCGATATAATAGCTGTTATATCCGTCGATATTATCCACCAAGTCCATACGCGCAAAGTACGGTTCTTCAAAAAACGGACGGAATGCGTCCATCTTTTCTTTTTCCCTGTCGATTTCCGCAAGCAATAAGCAAATTTTACGGTAATTTTCCGCGCTGTTTTCTTCTTTTTCCAAACGCGCAATATCTTCTTTTGCTTTTTGAATTGCGTTTTTATGCGTGCGAATACGCGCGATACGCAACATTTTAAGTACCGCTAAAATATGCTCGTTTTCGTAAAGCTTTTGCTTGTCATCGTCCAGCAAGGATAAGAACCAGTCGTGGTCCGCATTCTTACTTGGATTGAGAACAGTTATTAAATTTTCGTATGGATTTTTTTCGGTCATACCACACGCTCCTAACGTACTATACTCTATAATAGCATACTTTTTACAAAAATGGAATGGTTTGGAAGAAATTTTTTTTCACATTTTATAAAAAAACCAAACGCAGTTGGCTACGCTTGGTCTCTTTTGTAAATTACATTTTATCGGGAATGCCTATACCCAAAAGCGCAAACGCGTTTTTGAGTGTTTGTAAGGTGGCTTGGGTAAGCGTTAAACGGAAGTTTTTCGTCGTTTCGTCTTCCGCGCCCAAAATTTTGCAATCAAAATAGAATTTATTAAACTTTTGCGACACGTCCACCGCGAAACGGGCAATTAAGGACGGCTCGTATTTTTCCGCCGCCGCCTGCACCGTTTCCGCAAACGTCGAAAGCGCTTTCACAAGCTCGATCTCTTCCGCGGTTAACGTAGGCAATTCGTACGAAGCAGGCACGCCGCCCTTTTGCAAAACGGATTTTGCGCGCGCACAGGTGTATTGCACGTAAACGCTCGTTTCCCCTTCAAAGTTGAGTACTTTATCATACGAAAATACGATGTCTTTGATTTTGTTGTTATACAGCGCACCGAAAATCACCGCGCCTACGCCCACTTTTTTCGCGACGTCTTCTTTGTTTTCCAAGTTCGGATTTTTCTCGTCGATAATGGCATAAGCTTTTTCGATACACTTATGGATAACGTCTTCTAAAAATACGACGTTCCCCTTTCTCGTGGACATCGTGCCTTCTTCCAAGGATACCATTCCGTACGCTACGTGAACGAGATCTTTCGCCCAGTCTTTGCCCATCAGTTCAAGGACTTTGAAAAATTGCTTAAAGTGCAGGTTTTGTTGATACGCTACCACGTATAAGCATTTATAAAAATCGTACTCGGTTTTTCTATACGCAGCCGCCGCCATATCGCGCGTTGCGTACAGCGAGCTTCCGTCCGATTTCAAAATCATACAAGGCGACATACCGTATGCTTCCAAATCGACTACCTGCGCGCCGCGGCTTTCCTGCAATAACCCTTTTTGTTTGAGTTCTTCCACAATAGGCGCCATTTTATCCGAGAAAAAGCTTTCGCCTGCGTACGAATCGAAATGAATATCCAGCATATCGTAGATTTTTTGCACGTCTTTGAGCGTTAATTCCTTAAACCACGTGAAAAGCTCCAAGCATTCCGCGTCGCCCTGCTCGATACGCTTGAAATACGCGCGCGCTTCGTCGTCGTATTCGGGGTGAATTTCCGCTTCTTGATGGAAACGAACGTATAACTCGTTCAAAGCGCGAATACCGCCCTTTTCCACCGTTTCCTTATCCCCCCAACGCTTGAACGCGGAAATCAGCTTGCCAAATTGCGTGCCGTAATCGCCCAAGTGGTTGATGCCGATGGCTTTATAGCCCAAAAAGTTATAGATACGGTACAGCGCGCCGCCCAAAACGGTGGTCGATAAATGCCCGATGTGGAAGGGCTTTGCGATATTGATAGACGAATAGTCGATACAAACCGCTCTATTTTGTCCTTCGTCGCTCGCGCCGTAGCTGTCCCCTTGTGCAAGAATTTTATCCAGCGTTTCTTTCACAAACCCGTTTTTGTCGATTTTGAAATTCAAATAACCGTTGATTGCGGAAATTTCGCAAACAATTTCGTCCGTTTGCAAGCTGTTTTTTAATTCTTCCGCGATCATAACGGGGCTTTTTCTTAAAAGCTTTGCGAACTTAAAGCAAGGAAGCGCGTAATCGCCCATTTCCGTATTCGGCGGCAAAGCAAGCATATCGTAAATTTCTTGCTCGCTAACGCCTTCTACTTTAATTTTTTCCGCTATGTGTTTCTTATAATCCATACTTTCACCTGTCTTTTTGTGCTTATCTACAATAATATACCATATTTTTTCAATTTGAGCAACTATTTTTTCAATTTAGCCAACTTTAATTTGCCAAAAAAATTTTTTTGTATTATAATAGACGGGATAAACGCATCGAAAGGTCTTATTCGCCTTTCAAAAAGGAAGTATTTGATATGAAACTTGGTGTTGTAGGTCTGCCCAACGTCGGCAAATCCACTCTCTTTAACGCAATCACGCACGCGGGCGCTGAATGTGCCAACTATCCGTTTTGTACCATCGAGCCCAACGTGGGCGTTGTTGCCGTGCCTGACGAACGCTTGGATAAGCTCGCCGCGCTTTATAATAGTAAAAAGGTGACCCCTGCCGTTATTGAATTTGTGGATATCGCAGGGCTTGTAAAAGGTGCGTCCAAGGGCGAAGGGTTAGGGAATAAATTCCTTTCCCATATCCGCGAAGTAGATGCAATCGTGCACGTGGTACGCTGTTTTGAAGACTCGAACATTACCCACGTGGATAACAAAATCGACCCCGTAAGCGATATTGAAACGATTAATTTGGAGCTCGTTTTATCGGATATGGAAGCGGTGCAAAACCGTATGAATAAGGTTAAGGTACAAGCACGCGGCGGCGCGGATAAGAAAGCGCAGGAAGAATACGCGTTTTTGGAACGTTTATACGCTCATCTCGAAAGCGAAAAGCCCGCCCGCAACTTCGCTATGACGGACGAAGAACAGGAATTTATTAAAAATTGTTTCCTGCTCACCGTCAAACCCGTTATCTATGCGGCAAATATCCAAGAAGACGATATGGGCAAGGACGAAAACGAACTCCCCTTTGTCAATCTCGTAAAAGACTTTGCTACGAAAGAAGGCGCGGAAGTGTTGGTCATTTGCGCGAAAACGGAAGAAGAGCTTTCGCAAATGGAACCAGAAGACAAAGCGATTTTTATGGAAGAGTTTGGGCTGGGTGAAAGCGGACTTGACCGTTTAATTAAAAAATCGTACGCGCTTCTTGGTTTGATTTCGTATCTTACGGCAGGCGAAAAGGAAACGCGCGCTTGGACGATCGTCAACGGTACGAAAGCCCCGCAAGCGGCAGGGAAAATTCATACCGATTTTGAAAAGGGCTTTATCCGCGCGGACGTAGTAAACTGGCAAACGCTAGTCGAGCTTGGCTCTATCCCCGCGGCAAAGGAAAAAGGTAAGGTGCGTTCGGAAGGGAAAGAATACGTTATGCAAGACGGCGACGTGGTCGAATATTACTTCAACGTTTCCAAGAGCAATAAATAAACAAAAAACCGTGTATAGGTTTTCCCTACGCACGGTTTTTCTTTGGCTTTTTATAATACGCCTTGTTCTTTACAGTAATCTTCTAAAATTCTCGCCGCCGTTGCCACCATATCGGCGCAAGAACGCTTTTTATAATATTCGCTTGTGCGCGGCTCGGCTGCGCCCCCTACTTCCACGGGGACTTTCATCGATTTTAATAGGTCGGCGCAAATCAAATTGCCGTATTCTTCTTTGAATTGCGCGCACAGTTTTTGCGTAAGCGCGTACGTTTGCTTTTTATTTTCGGGCGTGTTTTCCGATTGCGTAAATAACGCGCCGATGACAAGCGCCATTCCGCTCACCGCACCGCACGTTAAACGCAAACGCCCTAACCCGCCGCCAAACGGCAGCGTCCACTTTGCGATGGTCGCCTGATCCACGCCCATCAAGTCGGCAAACGCAAGCGCAACTGCTTGCGAGCAAGCGTAGCCCTGCAAAAAATATTCTTTTGCCTTTTCTGCTCTTGACATTTGTTTTATCTCCTGTTATAATAGAATTTGTATGAAAAAAATTTTTATTTTAAGCCAAAACGCGTATCCAAATAGCGAAACGGCGGTAAAAAAGGTGTTGTCCGATTATTTTCAGATAGGAAATGCGCAAATTATGCGCGGCGACCACGGAAAACCCTTTTTGGTAGGCGGAAAAGATTTACCCTTGTTTTTTTCGGTTGCGCACACGGATAATAAACTATTTATCGCCGTATCCGACGAAAACGTGGGGATTGACGCGGAAAATATTTCCCGCAAGGTGGATTACGCGCCCATCGTCAAACGCTTTTCGCAAAAGGAACGAACGGAAATTGTAGATTCCCCTGCCTTTTTGCGACACTGGACGGCAAAGGAAAGCGCGGTAAAGTGGTTAGGCGGGTCACTCGCGCACGATTTGCATAAATTGCGTTTTGAAAACGATACGCTCTACTACGGCGAAATTGAAATTCCCGCTAAACTGCGTTTTCACTCTATTGAAAATTGTATCGTTTGCGTGTGCAGCGAACGGGATTTTGCCGACCCTGAACTCATAACGATATAAATTATAACATTAATTTACAAAAAAAGCAAGAAAAAAGCTGTTTTTATGCGGCGAAAGGAGAAAATTATGATCGGTGCTGTGATTGCAATGCAAAGCGAAGCGGACGTTTTGTTAACGAAGATGAAAATTACACAATCGCTTACCATTTGCGGAAAACAAGTGCACGTAGGCAAGGCGTTTGGTAAGGACGTAGCCCTTTGCGTTTGCGGTGTAGGGAAAGTAAACGCCGCGCTGGGTACGCAAATTTTAATTGATAAATTTGAAATAGATAAGCTGCTGAATTTCGGCGTTGCAGGCGGACTGAATAAAGGTACTACCCTTTGCGCCGTCTATCAAATCGGCGGCGCGGTGCAATTCGACTTCGATTTGGTACAGCTCAACGGTACGAAAATGGGTACGTTGAACGAGTATAAAGAGCCGTATTTACCTTGTACCCATCTTGCACTCCCCTTGCCTATTAAAAATTTAGGTACGGCGGACAGATTTAACGATTCTCGCGAAGATTATCTGCTTTTAACCAACGAGCTTGGCGCGGATATTCGTGATATGGAAGGCGGTGCAATCGTACAAACGGCGCACGCGGCGCAGCTGCCTATCTATTGCATCAAGGCGATTTCCGACGTTGCGGGAAGCGGCAGTACGACCGAGCAATTTTTAGCAAATAAAGATAGAGCGCTTGCAAATTTAAGAACGCTGCTGCCTGCGATTCTCGCGCGGATTTAAGGGGTAAATATGGTTGATTTAGGCGATTGGAACGAGCGGTTAGCCCCTTTATTTGCGGACGAGCGGTATCAAAAAATTCGTCAGTTTTTGATTGAAGAATACAAAACGCACGTCGTTTATCCGGATATGTACGATTTGTATAATTGCTTCCGCTATACGCAGTTTGGCGATTTGAAAGTGGTTATTTTGGGGCAAGACCCATACCACAACGTTGGGCAGGCGCACGGACTTTGCTTTTCCGTGCAGGACGGTATTCCAAATCCCCCGTCGCTGGAAAACATTTTCAAAGAATTGCAGGCGGATATCGGTTGCCAAAAACCGCAATCGGGCAATTTAACCAAGTGGGCAAAGCAAGGCGTATTGCTTATGAATACTTCGCTCTCGGTACGCGAGCACCAAGCAAATTCGCATTCTAAATGCGGTTGGGCGTGGTTTACCGACAGTGTAATTGAGCTGATTTCCGAGCAAAAGGAAAACGTGGTGTTTATTCTTTGGGGCGGGAATGCGCGAAGTAAGAAGAAATTGATTGATTCGTCCAAGCACTTAATTTTAGAGTGCGCGCACCCTTCGCCTTTATCGGCGTATAACGGATTTTTCGGGTGCAAGCATTTCTCGAAAACCAACGCGTATTTACGCGCAAACGGGCTTTCCCCTATCGATTGGGATTTAACGAAATAAAATATAGCGGCGTTCCTTGTTTGGAACGCCGCTTTTATGTGCGATAAATTAAATGAGTTTTGCAAGTATCTTTTTTAAGGCGAATTTGCAATGCTCATAGGTAAGTCCGCCTTGAAAATACGCGGTATAGGGCTCTTTTACGGGTGCGTCCGCGGAAAGCTCTACCGACGATCCTTCAACAAAACAGCCTGCCGCCATAATTACTTTGCTGTCGTACCCCGGCATATCCCACGGCTCTAACGTGACGAAACTATCCACGGGCGACGCTTCTTGTACCGATTGAATAAAATCGCAAAGCTGTTTCGCCGTATCAAATCGAATGGCGCGCGTAATATCCGCAGGCGTGCTGTCTAATTTGGGAAAGTTTTCGTACCCCAACTCTTGCATACATTGCCCGATGAGTAAGCTGCCCTTAATCGCTTGATTTACAACGTGCGGCGCAAGGAATAAGCCCTGATAAAACAAGCGATAACCGTAAGCATACGAGCCCACTTCGTTGCCAATCGACGGCGCGGTTAAACGACGGCCGATTTGGTCGATATATTTTTCTTTTCCGACGATATACCCGCCCGTAGGCGCAAGTCCGCCCCCAGGGTTTTTAATCAGCGACCCCACCGCAACGTCAGCCCCAACTTCGCACGGCTCTTGCGTTTCCACAAACTCGCCATAGCAATTATCGGTAAAAATACACCCTGCAAAGCCCAAACCACGTACAAATGCGCAAATTTCCGCAATTTCCGCTACCGTGAATGCGTCGCGAAGCTCATATCCGCGCGAACGCTGAATATAAACCATTTTCAAAGCGTTTCCGCTCTCTTTTATGGCTTTTTCAATAGCGCATTTGTCGAATTTTCCCTTTTCGTCCAAGCTCACGCAATCAAAAGAAATACCAAAATCTTTGAGCGAGCCGTTTCCATCGCCGTAAATAACGCCGCGCAAGGTATCGTAAGGCATACCCGATATACAAAGCACGCTATCCCCCGTGCGTAAAACGCCGAAAAGCGCTACCGTTAAGGCGTGCGTACCGCTCAGTAGCGCAGGCGAAACGATGCCCGCTTCTGCGCCGAATGCGTCGGCATACACTTCCCCAAGTGCAAAACGCCCGTCGTCGCCGTAGCCGTAGCCCGTTGTGCCGTTAAAATGGCGCAGGGCAATTTGCCGTTTATTGAATGCGTTTAACACCTTTTCTTGGTTAAATTGTGCAATTTCATCCGCTTTTTTGAAGTATTTGGCGAGTTTTTGCTCGCTTTTTTCTATCATTTGTTCTATTTGCATACTTTTTTCCTTATTATTCACTATGTCAGACATAGGTATTATGCCACACATACTATATCAGACATAGGTATTATGTTTAACATAGTAGCTTATTGTAAGAGCTTTATAACGTTTTCCGCCGTTGCGTCTTGCGGGGTAAGTTGTACGTGGTTTTGCAGACGCTTAAAAAAGGTAATTTGCCGTTTTGCGTAGTTGCGGGTATTTTTCTTGATCAGCTCTTTAATTTCCCCTTCGCTCCAACCGCAAGCAAGCCCTTCCGCCACTTCTTTATAGCCGATACCCTGCATACATTGCTTGTCTTGCGTGATACCGCCATCCAAAAGTGCGCGCACTTCTTGCAATAAACCGTCTTGGAACATTTTCTCAACGCGTAAATTGATACGCTCGTACAGCATTTCGCGCGGATAATCGATGGATACCGCCACAAAATCGAACCGCGGCGTTAAACTATCGCCTTGTGTGGATTTGGGTTTGCCTGTTAAATCGAATATTTCTAACGCACGAATCACGCGTTTTACGTCGTTTTCGTGTAATTTTTCCGCGCTTTGGGGGTCTTTTTCGCGTAAAAGCGCGTGCAAATACCCATTTCCGTATTCTTTTTGTAATTTTTCGTATTTTGCGCGAATTTCTTCGCTTGCGCCAACGTTGCCAAACTGACTTTTATATAAAAGCGCATTCACGTAAAAGCCCGTACCGCCGCAAATAATCGGCGTTTTGTCTTGTGCGAGCAGTTCTTGCACAATCGGCAACGCACGCGCTTCATAATCGCTCACGGAAAAGCTATCGCCAGGCGATACAACGTCGATGAGATGATGCTTTACGCCTTGGCGCTCGCTATCAGTCGGTTTCGCCGTGCCTATATTAAGACCTTGATACACAAGCATCGAATCGGCGGAAATAATTTCCGTATTCAGCAGTTTTGCGCATTCAACCGAGAGCGAAGTTTTCCCCGACGCCGTTGCGCCGCAAATGATTAAAACTTTGCCCATCAAACAATCCTCTTGAACATTTTTTCAAGCTGCGTTTTGGTCATTTTTACAACCACCGGTCTGCCGTGCGGGCATTTTAAGCCCATATCGCCGTCCATAAGCACAAATAACGCCTGTATTTCCGACTCGGTTAAATCCATTCCGCCTTTCACCGCCGCCTTACAAGCCGCGGACGCTAATTTATCTTTCAAAATGTCTTCCAGCTTAATCGCACGATAGCCGCCTACGTCGCCTAATATTTCGTTAAAGAATTTTTGCAGGTCAATATTTTGCAAATCCAAAGGCACGCTATATACGTTGAAGGTATTTTCTTCCGCTTCGCTGATTTCAAAGCCCATCGCGCGGATATCTTCTAACCGTTCGCGAATAAACACGCTTTCAAAAGCGTTGAGCTTCAACGCAAACGGAACAAGCATCGCTTGCGTAGGTACGTTTCTATTTTGCATTTGTTCTTTTAAGCGATTGAAAATGAGCCGTTCGTGCGCAGCGTGCTGGTCGATGATATATACTTCGTCGCCGCGCTCGTATAAAACGTACGTGTTAAACAACTTTCCCGCATAACGACAACTGCTCACGTCCACGCGGTTTTGCTTTGCCTTTTCGTCCATTTCCGCAAGAAAACGCTTATTTTCTTCAAAATAATCGACGTTTTCCACCGTATTGCTCGGTTTTGCATTTGGATTACGGTCGGGGTCGTTGAATTCGATATACATTCGTTCAAAGCGAAGCTTGGGGAATTTTTTAAGCAATTTTTCCGGTTCTTTGCGCTTAGGAATGGGCGGCATTTTTTCCGCGAACGCACTCATACGGACGGTTTTATAATTACTGTCCGTATCTTTATTTGCAGAGACGTCTATCACTTCGGCCAAACGAATTGTAGGTCGGCTTTGCTCGTTGACGTTGCCTTTCTTAAAATCAACGGGCGCGCTATTTTCAATTTCTTGTTGCGCCTGCTCGTAAGTAAAGGTATCAAATCCGAACACCGACGCGGGCGATTTTTTCGTAGCTTCCGCATTTTCTTGCGTTGCCGCTTGCTCTAAAATACTTTGTGAAATCGTTTTGTTTTCTTGTTTGGGCGCAGTTTCCGCGCTTACTTGCGTATCCTCGTTTTTCCATTCTTGCGCGCGTTGCGCAACGGGGTCGAACGTTCCTTCGTCCGGAACGATATATTCCAGCGCCTGCGATTTACCGTCGAGAATGGCGGCAACAACCGTATTTACCGCGCCAAAAACAATACGATTGTCTTGAAAGCGTACGTCTAATTTATTAGGGTGTACGTTTACGTCCACAATTTCTTTCGGAACTTGAACGTGCAAACAATAGAACGGATATTGACGCTTCATTAGATACGGTTTATATGCGGTAAGCATCGCCGCAGAAAGCGTTTCATTAACTACGTATCTGCCGTTTAAGAACATATTTTGATAGCTTTTATTCGACTTGTAAAAATTTTGGTTTCCGATATAACCGCGAACACGAATTCCGTTTTTAATTGCATCAATTTTATAGCATTGTGAAAGCACCGCCGCGCCGTACACGCTTAAAAACGCTTCCTGCGCGCCGTCGCCAAACGATTGCAAAACCTTTTTACCGTTTACATAGTAGGTAAACGCAATATCCGAGCGGCACAGAATAAAGCGCGACATAAACGTTGTAATATCCGCTTCTTCCGCTTTATCCGACTTTAAGAAGCCCAAGCGTACGGGAATGTTAAAAAACAAGTCTTGCACGCATACGTCCGTACCCTTTTCACCTGCCGCTTCTTTGATTATGCCAAGCTTACCGCCTTCCGACGAAAGCGCATAGCATTTTTCGCCTTCTACCTTGGACGTAATTTTCATACGCGACACCGACGCAATCGAAGCCACCGCTTCACCGCGGAAACCAAGCGTTATAATATTTTCCAAGTCTTTCGCATTTGCGATTTTACTGGTCGCGTGCGGTAAAAAAGCCGAATGCAAATCGTCGCGTTCAATACCGCAGCCGTTATCCACGACGCGGACAAGCGCTTTGCCGCCCTGCTCGATATATACGGTAATTTCCGTTGCGCCTGCGTCGATTGCGTTCTCGACAAGCTCTTTTACAACCGAATACGGCCGCTCGACTACTTCGCCGGCAGCAATTTTGTTATATACGCCCGCAGGTAAAATATTGATTTTTGCCATATCAGTTCTCCGCGTTTATTTTTTCTTTTAAGTCGTGCAAGAGCATCAACGCTTGCATCGGCGAAAGCGTATTGACGTCCGTGCCTGCAATAATTTCTTCCACTTCGCAAAGCGCGCGTTTTTCTACTTGCTCGATTTCCATATCGCTAATCTTTTTCTTATTGCTAAGCAAATCGTTCTTTTCCAGCGCTTTGAGTATGCCCTTGGCGCGCTGCGTCACTTCCTTGGGTACACCCGCAAGCGCGGCAACCTCGATACCAAAGCTCCGATTTGCACCGCCGCGTACGATTTTGCGTAAAAATACGATTGCGCCGTTTAATTCTTTTACGGTGATTTTGTAATTTTTAACCCCATCCAACGTCGTTTCCAACTCGGTCAGCTCGTGATAATGGGTAGAAAAGAGCGTTTTCGCACGGATATTTTTCGCTAAAAACTCGATAACCGCCCACGCAATCGAAAGCCCGTCGTACGTACTCGTACCGCGCCCTACTTCATCTAAAACAAGCAAACTGTTTTCGGTCGCACGCAGCAGAATAGACGCCACTTCCGTCATTTCCACCATAAACGTACTTTGATCGAAAATGAGATTATCGCTTGCGCCTACGCGCGTAAATATTCGGTCGGTTAAGGGAATTTGCGCCGATTTGGCGGGTACAAACGAGCCGACGTGCGCCATTACGGTAATGAGCGCCACTTGGCGCATATACGTACTCTTACCAGCCATATTTGGACCAGTAATAATCGCGCAGCGGTTTTCATCGTTATCCAAAATGGTATCGTTAGGCACGAACCGTTCTTTGGAAATGGCTTCCACAACAGGGTGCCGCCCTTCGCTGATGGTAAGCGGCTGTCCGCTTTCCGTAATTTTCGGACGAACGTAGCGGCGTTCTTTTGCCACCGTAGCAAGCGATAATAAGCAATCTAAAAGCGCCAAAGCCGCCGCCACTTGTTGCAAAGCAGTGATATTATCTACGAGAATTTGCATAATTTTCGCGTAAATTTGTTCTTCGATCTGCAGGGCGCGTTCGCTGCTTGTCAATACGCGCTCTTCCAGCATTTTTAATTCTTCCGTGATATACCGCTCGCCCGTGGTCAGCGTTTGTTTACGGATATATTCGGGCGGAACCTTGTCCTTAAACGAATTGCTCACTTCGATATAATAGCCAAACACTCTATTGCTGCCCGTTTTGAGCGTTTTAATGCCCGTACGCTCGCGTTCGCGGATTTCGATTTCTTTAATCGTGCGCTCATTCGTTTCCTTGATATGGCGCAGCTCGTCTAATTCGCGGTTGAATCCTTCCTTGATATAGCCACCGTCTTTCATCATTGCGCCGGCTTCTTCGTCGATTGCCGCGCTTAATAAATCGGCTAAATCCTGTAAATCCACTAAATCGGCGTCAATATCGCGTAAAATACCTGCGTTAAAGCCGCTGAGCTGGAATTTAATCGTGGGTAGTGCGTGCAAAGCCGCCGCAAGCGCCAAACAGTTTTTAGGATTAAAATTGCCGTTGGAAATTTTCCCCGCCAAACGCTCGACGTCGCCCATCGTATTCAAAATTTCGCAAAGCCCGACGCGGACTACGGACGCGTTCAACAACTCGTCCACGCCCTGTTGGCGGTATTCGATTTCGTTAATATCTTTCAAGGGCGATAATACCATACGGTGCAAAAGACGCGCGCCCATACCCGTTTTCGTTTTATCCAGCACCCACAAAAGCGAGCCGTATTTTTTGTTTTCCGCGTTGTTTTTCACAAGCTCTAAATTGCGAACGGCGATGGCGTCCACTTCCATAAACTTGCTGCGGTTTAACACTTTAATCGTGTGAATGTTGACAAGCGCGTGCTTTTGCGTTTCGCGTAAAAATTCGATGAGTGCGCCCGCCGCCGAAATTAAGTTATCCTGCGCGGCGATTTCGTACGCGGCAAGCGACAATGCCTTGAATTGTTCAAGCAAATTCTTTTCCGCGTGTTTTACGTTAAACGCCCACGGCAAATAGCAGGAAAACGGCGGCAACTGACCGTGCTTTACTTCCTTGACCGATTTACTTGCCAAAAGCATATCTTCGTTGCAGATAATTTCCACTACGCCAAGCTTTACAAGCTTACCGATCGCTTCTTCCATCGACGCGCCGCCCACGTATTCTTCCGCAAGAAATTCGCCCGTGGTAATATCCGTCCAAGCAAGCGCAATACTCTCTTCGTTTTTGAATGCACAGGCAATATAGTTGTTGCGCCCTTCGTCTAAATAGTCTTCTTCAATCACCGTGCCTGCGGAAACGATACGGATAACGTCGCGCTCTACAAGCCCTTTTCCGCCTGCTTGCGTAAGCTGTTCGCAAATGGCGACCTTTTTCCCCGCCGCCACCAGCTTGGCAACGTACGCGTCCGCCGCGTGGAAAGGAATTCCGCACATCGGCGCGCGCTGTTCCAGTCCGCAATCTCTGCCGGTCAGCGTTAAATCGAGAATTTTAGAAACCTCGATTGCGTCATCGAAGAACATCTCGTAAAAATCGCCCAAGCGGTAGAAAAGCACGCAATCTTTATATTTTTCTTTCATCTGCAAATAGTGTTGCATCATTTGTGAAAGTGCCATTATTTCCCCTGCCTTTTATCCGTTTACTTTTTCGCCAAACAGCGAAATGCCGTTCGCTTTGGTCACGTGCAATAATATAAATTTGCCGATTTCGTTTTGTTCACTTGTAAAATATCCCATTCGGCCAAACTCGTCACGACCCATATACAAGCCCTTTTTCTCGTCGTAGTCTTCGCATAAAATTTCCACCGTCTTGCCTACGTATTTTTCCGATTTTTGACGGGTGAGCGTATTCACAAGCGCAACCAAGCGCATAATTCTATCCTTTTGCACGTCTTCGGGAATTTGATTTTCCATCGTTGCCGCGCGCGTGCCTTGTCTAGGCGAATACACAAACGTAAATGCGGACGCGAAATCCACCTGCTTTACCAAATCTTCGGTTAAAAGATAATCTTCTTCCGTTTCGCCCGGGAAACCTACGATAATATCGGTCGTCACTTCCGCTTGCGGCAAATGGCGCTTGAGCATTTCAATTTCGCTTAAATATTTTTCACGCGTATAGCGGCGATTCATCGCTTGCAAAATACTGCTCGACCCCGATTGCACGGGCAAATGCACAAGCTTGCATATCTTGTCGTGCTTTTTCATCACTTTTACAACGTCTTCGTTGAAATCTTTGGGATGGCTGGTCATAAAGCGTAAGCGGAATTTTCCATCGATTTGCGCAATTTCGTCCAAAAGCTCGGCAAACGTCATACCTGCGTTGCCGTCCGCGCCGTACGAATTCACGTTTTGACCGAGCAGCGTAATTTCTTTATACCCGTCTTTTACAAGCTGTTTTACTTCGGCAATAATATTTTCCGCTTTTCGCGAACGCTCGCGGCCGCGTACGTAGGGAACGATGCAATACGAACAAAAATTATTGCAGCCGTACGTAATATTCACCCACGCGTTGGGATAGCTTGTGCGGTAGGGTTGTAAGTGCTCCACCACTTCGCCCGCTTCTTCGCGAATTTCAATTACGCGCTTTTTCTGCGCTCTTTTCTGCTTAATCAGCCGTTCTAACTCTTCTAAATTGAGTGTGCCGAACATTACGTCGATGAACGGGAATTTCTTTTTCAAAATTTCCGTTTTGCCTTTTTCCTGCGTCATACAGCCGCCGACCACAATCATCAGCGACGGTTTTTGTTTTTTTAATTTTTTCAATGCACCGATGTTGCCAAACGCGTGATTTTCCGCGTTTTCACGAATGCAGCAGGTGTTAAATACGATGATATCCGCTTCGTTTAACGTTTTGGTTTCTTCGTAGCCAAGTCCACGCAAAACGCCTGCGATTTTTTCCGATTCGTGTACGTTCATTTGACAACCGTACGTGACGATATGATATTTTTCTTGCGTCATTTTTTCGTTCGTTCCCTTAACCTTACGCGCCTACGTGCGCGTGTTGTAAGTTTTATTATACTCTATTTTTCGCGAATTATCAAGTATTTCGAGCATTTTTCTTGCGCTTTTCCCTTTTGTTTGGTGATAAAAATGAAAAAAAAGCGAATACTGTGTACGATGAAAACGCTTTATAAAACTTTCCTTGCTATATTTTTAACGCTTACCGCCCTGTTTTTAGGATTTTTAGGGTATTTTTTCGCCGCCACTTCTTCCGTGCATTTATCGCACGAAAAATTGCTGCTTCCACACCAAAACGTAATTATTTACGATGAAAACGGCGAAGCGATTGAGAGCGTGACAACGACGCAAACGGCGACGAGTATCGCGGACGTGCCCGTGCATACGCGTTGGGCGTTTATCGATACGGAAGATAAGCGGTTTTATACCCACGACGGGTTCGATTTTCGTAGAATTGTCAAAGCGGCTCTTAACAACTTAAAATCGCGCTCATTTAAGGAAGGCGCATCTACCATCTCGCAGCAGCTTATCAAGAATACCCATTTAAGCCACGAAAAAACTATAAAAAGAAAGCTACAAGAATGGAAACTGACAAGACAGCTCGAACGAGAATACGAGAAGGACGAAATTTTAGAAAAATATCTCAACGTTATCTATTTTGGACATAACTGCTTTGGAATTCAATCGGCGGCGCGTTTTTATTTTGATAAATCCCCCAGCGAGCTGACGTTGGCGGATTCCGCTATTTTAGCGGGGCTTGTCAAAGCGCCCAACCATTATTCCCCTTTCAAAAATGCGGAAAAATGCGAAAAGCGCAGGGCGAGCGTTTTGCGTTTGATGGAGAAAAACGGGCATATCAGCGAACAAGAATTAAAGCAAGCCGCGAGCGAGCCGTTGCCCGCCGTGCCTAACGCACAGGAAAAGGATTTGGGGTACGCGCACTTTGTTTTCGACGAGCTTTCCGCGCTTGCCGAAGCGCACGGCTTTACCGTCGGCGGGAAAATGCGGCTATACACCTACCTTTCGCCCGCCGTGCAATCTGCCCTGCAAGCGGTTGCAAAAGCGCATAGCGAAAGTGATTATTCGATGATGGTGTTGGATACGCAAACGCGCGGTTTTAAGGGTTGCGCATCCAGCGTGGGCGCGATTGAACGGCTGCCCGGCTCACTCTTAAAGCCGTTGCTTGCGTATGCGCCGGCGATGGAAGAAGGACTTTTATCCCCCGCTACCCCGATTTTGGACGAAAAAACGAATTTTAACGGCTACGCGCCGAATAATTTCGACGGAAAGTTCCACGGCTACGTGAGTGCGCGCGATGCGCTTGCAAGCAGCTTGAACGTACCCGCCGTCAAAATTTTAGAAAGCGTTGGCGTTCAAAAAGCCGTTTCTTACCTGCAAAAATGCGGGTTATGTGTGGATAACGACGATTGTACGCTTGCTTTAGCGCTCGGAGGTATGAAAAAGGGATATACTCTATCCCAACTTTTATCCGCTTATTCTATCTTTGCAAACGGCGGGAAATACACTCGTGGCGCGTTTATCAAAAAAATTGAAATCGACGGTGCAACCGTTTACGAACGTAAAGTAGAAAATAAGCAGGTTTTTTCCGACGAAACTGCCTATTTAACGAGTGATATGCTCCAAACCGCAGCGCAAACGGGTACGGCGAAGAAATTACGTTCGCTGCCCATCGAAATTGCGGCAAAAACGGGTACGGCAGGCGATAAAAACGGCAACAGCGACGCGTACGCCCTTTCGTTTACTTCGCGCGATTGCGTGGGCGTGTGGCTGGGCAACCGTTCAGGCGCGGACGTAGCTTATACGGGCGGTGGTTTGCCGTGTAATTATCTTTTACAAATTAACCAAGCGCTGTTAGAAGATTATCAGCAAAAAAACGAGCGCGTTTTGCCTTTTACAAAGCCAGATGAAATTGAGCGCATAAAGCTGGATAAAATCAGCTATTATGACACGCATAGATTATTACTTGCCGACGAACAAGCCCCACAAAAATACGTGTTTGAAGAAGTATTTTCGGGGCGGTGTAAACCGCAAGAAAAGTCTTGTTTTTTCAGCAATTCAAGCATTTCTACCCCTAACATTTCTTATACGGGCGGAAAGGTAAATATATGCTTTTCAAGCGATTGTCATAACTTGTATAAATACAAGATTGAGCGCAGCGATTATGCGACGCATACTACTTTATATTTTGGCGAATATTTGCCGATTTTTAGCGATGATACCACTCAAAAAAACAAACGCTACGTTTATACCATTACGCCGTATTTTGAGTTAAACAAAGGGCAAAGCGTTGTATTGCCGCAAATCTATACGGGTGAAACTGAAACGCCGCCCATATTGGATAGCGACTGGTGGACGGAATAAAAAAGACGCTCTGTGTAATTTGTACACAGAGCGGTATCTTTTGTTAATTTTGATTAAATTTTGATTTTTTCGATGGACGCAAATGATTCTTCGATAAGTGCTTCGATATCTAATTTACTTTCTTCTTTCTCAATTTCGTCAAGTTGGGGACGAATTGCAGGAAAATCGGGTAAAAATACCGTACAGCAATCTTCATACGGCAAAATCGACGTTTCATACGTGCCCATTTTTACCGATTTTTCAATAATTTCGTTTTTGTCAAACCCGACGAGCGGGCGCAAGATAGGCAACGTTTCCACTACCGAGTTGGAAGAAGTCATTCCTTCAATCGTTTGGCTGGCAACCTGCCCTAAGCTCTCGCCCGTAATCAAGCATTGCGCGCTGATTTTCTTTGCGTGGCGTTCGGCGATGCGGTACATAAAACGGCGCAAAAGCGTTATCATAAGCTGCGGCTTGCATTTTTCGTGGATTGCTTCTTGAATATGCGTGACGCTCACGCTATACATCGTTGTTCCGCAGGTATATTCGGATAAAATCGTGGCAAGCTCCACCACTTTTTCTTTCGCTTGCATATTGGTATAAGGATAGCTATGGAAATGCAAGCAATCTACCTTCATACCGCGTTTTGCCATCATATACCCTGCCACGGGGCTGTCGATACCGCCAGAAAGCAGCAAAAGCCCTTTGCCTGCCGTACCGACGGGCATTCCGCCCGCCGCTTCGATATAATCGGCAAATACGAGCGCAATTCCGTTTTCGCGAATATCCACGCGTACGGTAAAATCGGGATTGTGCACATCTACTTTGAGCTTATGGAAGTGGGCAAGCAGCATTCCGCCCAGCTTTTTGGATATTTCCACCGAAGTAAGCGGATATTTTTTATCGCCGCGGTGCGATTCTACCTTAAACGTACCCGTTTCGCGCGATAATGCTTTCGCCGCTTGGAAAATACTGTCCATATCCGAAGCAGTTTCGTACGCAATACTCAACGTATGCGCCCCAAATACTTTTTTGAGCTTTGCTACGATGTCGTCCGATTCGTATTCGTCAAAATCGGAAACGAAGTAGCGACCGCTGTGTTTTTCTAATTTACAGGAAAAGCCCTGCAAGGCACGGCGTAAATTATTGATAAAGGCGTTTTCAAAAAAGCCCTTGTTTTTGCCTTTTAACCAAATTTCAGAATAGCGAATGATGATAACTTGTTTCATAAAATTCCCTTATAACTTATTGCATACGGCGTTTTAAGTCGCGCCCGATTTCATTCAAAATTGCCGCTGCTTGCGTAATTTCTTCTTCTGTCGTTTCGTTTGAAAAACTCAAACGCAGGGTGCCGTCCGCCGTTTTCGTATCGTGCCCGCAGGCAAGCACCACTTTATTATACCGCGTTTTAGCATTCGACGAGCAAGCCGAGCCAGTACCAACGATTAAGCCCTTGTCGTTTGCCATATGCAAAAGCACTTCCCCGCGCAAGCCCACAGCGGAAACAGTTAAAATGTACGATGTGCCGTTTTCACCCGATAAGCGGATATATACGTCCTTATCCAGCAGTTCCCAAAGCCGTTCGCGATAGCCGCTCAACCGCGCGTAATCGGCTGACAGCGTAGCAAATTTTTGCTCGGCGGCATACTCGAATTGTTTAATTCCGAATACGTTTTCTGTGCCGCTGCGTTTTCCGCTTTCTTGTCCGCCGCCATACAAATACGGCGGTAATACCAAGCTTTTACGCTTAATAAGCGCGCCGACGCCTTTCAAGCCGCCGATTTTGTGCGCGCTAATCGAATACAAATCGATTTCTTTCCCAAGCTTATACGGGATTTTTGCATACGCCTGCACGCCGTCGCTATGGAAAATAACGCGCGGATTTTTTTGCTTAACACGCTTTGCAATCGCGTTGATATCGTTGATTGCGCCCATTTCGTTATTCACGTGCATAATGGACACAAAAGAAGTTTTTTCATCTACTAACTCGACGAGCTTATCCACGTCCACTCTGCCGTCTGACTGCAAAGGCGCATAACGCGCTTCAATTACGCCGCGTTTTTTTAATTCGTCAAAGCAAACCGATACCGCAGAATGCTCGCCCGCGCTCGTAATCGCATTCCCGCGGCGCGCAAAGGAAAAAATGGCTTGATTGTCCGACTCGGTACCGCAAGAAGTGAAAACAAGCTCAAATTCTCTTTCATCGGCAATTTTGGAAAGCAAAAGCGAGCGCGCTTTAAGTCGAGTCGTAGCCATGTCGTTCTGTGAGCCAAGGAGTTGCACCAAACAGTTGTCTTCCTAAGA